>NZ_JBQHVP010000001.1:0-326826 GCF_052064435.1 Blautia sp. HCP3S3_B11 | reverse complement strand
TTCATCCTGTGTATTTTATTCAGTTTTCAATGTCACAGATGAAGGAAAGGGGCTAAATTTATGCCTAAAAATAAGGTTTTCGGACAGGCTGGGGGGGTTCATTTGAACACCCTTTTTGCTGTCTAAAGGGTTCATCGTTGAATTGTATCATTTTCTTTGTCCCAACGAATCCCCGTCCATGCGGATATTATCCTGCGTTATTAATGTTATAAATGTATATATGATAATTAAATTGCTAAATTTATTGAGCTTGTAAAAGCAGAGTTTTTTGATGACATATTATCATAGTGAAAGAGAGAAGTAGTTGTAACGGACTGCTTCTCTTTTTTAGTCTCAGAAAGGAGAAAATCTGCGAATGAACTGGATAGAAAGTCTTTTTAAGATTGCTGGTGAGGTTTTCCGTATGATCGGCGAAGCAATCAACGAAAATCGCATGAGGGCCATGAAGATGAAAAAAGAAACGCTCATGTCATCTGAAGGATTGTTGCTTGAAGATGTGTACGAACATGTAACTGAGGGATGCATAAATACAAGGGAGGGCCTTTTATGTCAGAGATGAAATATATCGGTGTGCTTGCGGATGGAATAAAGGTTAAAATTTCTTCAGATTCACCTAATAGAAGCATCGTTATCAGCGGAATTAGCGGAACAGGAAAATCAGTTAGAATCTATGATCTTGAGAATCAGATAGTTGCAGGTGGTAGCACAGTGATTGCACTTGACTTAGATGGTTCACATCCTGTTTTAAGTGGTGAAGAGAACACTATTTCTGCGCACGAAGATGGCATTGCATTGAAGTTCTTGAATGCGGAAATGCTTAAAAAATCTGCAAATGAAACAGAAATGTATATATCTGAAGTCACAGATCTTCTTCTTAGTGCGACAAAAGCAGGAGACAGACAGAAGGGAATCCTGAGAAATGCAATTTCATGGGCACTTAAAAATAGACAGCATTTCGAAAGTGACTTTGAGGCTATCGAAGCAGGACTTGAAGAAATTGGAACCGAAAAGGCACTCGGAGTAAGAGACAAAATATGGCAGCTGCTGAAGTGCAACGTTTTCAGAGAAAGTAAAAAAGAAATTCAGAAGGGAAAGCTTAATATCATTTCTCTGGAGGGACTGGATCCTGATTTGAAAATTATTATTTCCGAGATTTTGTTAAAAAACCTTTGGAAAGAAGCTTTGATAGTAAAGGAAAATAATATTACAATTGTCATTGATGAATTTCAACACTTGCTGTTAAATAAGAAAGCAATGCTTGTACAGTTGCTTACAGAGGGAAGAAAGTATGGACTTGATGTGATTTTGGCAACGCAGTCTTTGGCACGATTTACAAATGATACGCTGGTAGCGCTTAATCAGGCTGCGGTTCGATTATAGTTTCGTCCTGCATTAAATGAAACGAAGAAACTGGCACTTCAGATTGACAGTGTTAATGTAGAGCGAACTATGTTAATGTTGAAGCAGCTCAAAATTGGAGAATCTGTAGCTGTTGGAAACTTAGAGTTATCAGGGCGACACATGAACAGACCAATTGTAATAAAGACGAATTACAAAGAAAAATTAGCACCTAGTATAAGGAGACTTTAATACATGGAGAATAGTACATATAATGAACAACTGGAACGTAAAATTGTAGAAAAGGCAATCTCTGCGAGGAAGCCAATGACAGACAAGAGGTATGATACTGTGAAAATCAAACGGAACGGCATGCAGATTAACTTAGAATTTCCACCAAAGTCAGCGAGAGATCAGCTGATCGAGCAGGAAGTGAAAGACATCATTTCAGGAGAGCTGAAAGAAAAATCCCGCAAGATTTACATCAGTTAAGGCCAATGGGGCAGGAAATTTTCCTGCCCCTGTATTTTTTTAGGAGGATAAATCCAATGAAGAGAGTAAGAATGCTTCTCCGTGTAAGTTCCAATCAGCAGTTGGAGGCAGACGGAGATCTGAGTGTGCAGAGACAACTTGTAAAAGATTACATATCCGGCCAGATTGACTGGAAGCTAGACGAAAAGGAATATTTCGAGGGCAGTAACAGTGGCTATAAAAATGCAGTAGCAGACAGAGATGTTCTGCAGGAGGCGTTACAGGATGCAAAAGCGAAAGAATACGATATTCTGGTAGTATATAAGGATGACCGTATCGGCAGGCGTATGTGGGAAATTGGAGCGTATGTTATGAGCCTGAAAAGTTTCGGTGTGGATATTTACACAGTCAAAGATGGCTGCATTTCTCCAGAATCCGATGATATCATGGGACAGATGATGCTGGCACTGAGATATGGCAACGCTCAAAAAAGCAGTTCCGATACAGGAATGCGTGTAAAAGATACTGCGCAAAAACTGGTACAGAAAGGTAAGTTCATGGGTGGAAAGGCTCCATACGGCTATAAACTGGAACTTTCCGGGGAGGTTAGCAAACATGGCCGTGCCCTGCATCATTTAGTGGTTGTGCCGGAGCAGGCGGAAGTGGTAAAATACATATATGAACTTTCTTTACATAAAGAATATGGAGCGACGAAGATCACGAAAATTCTGAGTGAACATGAGGTTTACAAGAACAGAGCACCCAGAGATATCTGGAAGAGTGGTACCATTACCAGTATTCTTACGAATCCAATCTATGCAGGATATACAGCATATAAGCGAAGAGAAAGAATTGATGGCAAGTATCACAAACTGGACAGTAAAGAATGGGTATTTGCTGAGAAGCCTGATCCGGAGATTGCTATTATAGATGAAGATATGTGGAACCGGGCGCAGGACACCAGAAAACAGAGAGCGGATAAGTATATTAAGTCTCTGGAAAACCAGAACGTCACTATAATAAGAAGAAACAGTGGTATGCTTGCACTGATTGATGTTCTGCATTGCGGCTATTGTGGACGGAAAATGACGAATGGCAGTAAATATAATTACTGGACGATTAAAGATACAGGGGAAAGGCGTACCAGCAAGATTGCCATTTATAAATGTCCGAATGCCTGGAATGGTATTCCCCATGACAAAACGAAACAGTATCGTGCAGATCAGATTGAGCCTATGGTATTTGAAGCACTTGCAGAATACATAGGAAAACTTCAGGAGAATGAGGATGTGTTTACTCAGATTGAAGAAAACCAGAATCAGCAGAAAGCAGTCAAACAGTCTGAACTGGATAAGGAACAGAGTGAACTGGAAAATATTCAGAGTAAGATTGCTGTTATGGAAAGTAATATTCCAAATGCCATGACAGGAGACTATCCTTTGAGTCTGGAGGAACTGGCAGGAATCATCAGAAAGCACAAGGAATTGGAAAAGAAGCACAAGAGGATCGTAGAAGAAAAGAAAGCGGAACTCGATGCAATGAAAGTTTCCATGGACGACTGGGAGAATATCCGTACCAAGATTCCTACATGGCAGGATGTATTCTGGAATGCAGATACCACAACAAAGAGAGTGCTCGTAAATAAGCTGATCGAAAGGATTGATATTACCAAAGATAATATCAATATCCGCTTCAAAATCAATCTGAATGACTTCTTCACGCTACCCCGAATTACTGACTATCACGACGTACCGGAATAAAGGATATGATTTTACCATAACTTCTTCCACTGCATATGACCATAAATGGATCTATGGCAGAAATATTTTTGACAGTATCGACCGCATTGTAGATGAATTATTTGAGAATTATCTGTCCAGACCGAATGTACGCCAGCCGATTCTGACACAGTACTGTGATGGAAAGCAGGTGCAGTGCAGAAACAGGGGATGGATGACGCAATGGGGCAGTAAAACATTGGGTGATCAGGGATATTCTGCGATTGAGATTCTTCGGGCTTTTTACGGAAATGATATGTACATTAATGTGGCAGAAGCGGTATCAGGGATTCCGGCATCATGGCCGGGATATGATCTTGATATTGGTGCAACAGGAAGTAAAGTAAGTCAGATTCAGGAGCAGTTAGATACAATTGCCGGGGCATATCCGGCAGTGCCAACTGTGACTGTGGATGGAATATACGGAGATCAGACAAAAAATGCTGTCAGAGTTTTTCAGGGGATTTTTGGCCTGGGACAGACGGGAATTGTTGATTATCCGACTTGGTACAAAATACAGGAAATTTATGTGGCAGTCAGCAGAATTGCAGAGCTGCGATGAATATGAACAGATAAAATATATGACCGGCTATATCATAAGGTGGTATAACTGGTCATTATTTTATCTGTATTTATAGAGAGTATTATTGTTGCTATTTATTGAGAATACTATGTAAAGACTACGGACAGGTGTGCTGTGAGATCAGTGAGAAGCTCATTCGCCAGAGTTTTTTATCTGTATGTCGGGATTTATTAAAAATCAGTGTCAAGGCAATGAGGTTATTATATACCTAAAATAAAAACGCAAAAAAATAAGGCACCATGACTCCTCATAGTTCCTCATTCTTTAATGCGGAAGATGGGACTTGAACCCACACGAGCGCAATGCTCACAAGATCCTTAGTCTTGCTCGTCTGCCAGTTCCGACACTTCCGCATATCGCATTTCTTTGGGATTCTTTTGTGCTCTCCCTCGCGACAAGTGATACTATACCAGATGCAAAAGACAATGTCAACAACTTTTTGAAAAAAATATAAAAAATTTCAAATTTTTTTTGAAAAAAAGAGGAATTTGAAATTTTATGTAGAATATAATTAATAAGAGGTATTTTGTCAGCTTGTGGAGGTATCGCTTATGAATATCAGGGAAAGCATGGAACAGAGAGAACTAAAGATGCTAAACCCTTATGCCTCATTCAGCCTTTATTCTAAGGGCAGAGAGAGGCAGGAGGAAGAATGCGATGTACGAACCGTCTATCAGAGAGACAGAGACAGGATCCTTCATAGCAAGGCATTTCGCAGGATGAAGGATAAGACACAGGTTTTTCTGGCACCTCAGGGTGACCATTACAGAACCAGACTGACACATACTCTTGAGGTATCACAGATAGCCAGAACTATCGCTAAGGCTTTAAGACTGAATGAAGATCTTGTGGAGGCAATCGCACTTGGGCATGACCTTGGACACACTCCTTTTGGACATGCAGGAGAGAGAGCTCTCAATGCAGTGAATCCGGATGGCTTTGCCCACTATAAACAGAGCGTCAGGGTTGCACAGGTATTGGAGAAGAATGGCGAAGGGTTGAATCTCACCTGGGAGGTCCGGGATGGCATCCTGAATCACAGAACCAGTGGATGTCCGTCAACTCTCGAAGGCCAGGTGGTAAGACTTTCTGACAAGATCGCATATATTCATCATGACATGGATGATGCTCAGAGAGCAGGGATTATTACGGAGGATGACATCCCGGTTACGTTGCGTATGCTTCTTGGATATACGACCAGGGAGCGGTTAAATACATTTGTACATGATATTATAGAGAACAGTCTGGAGCAGGATACCATAAAAATGTCAGCGGAGATCTATGATGCAATGATGGATCTGAGGGCAATTATGTTTCGAAATGTGTATGAGAACCCGGTAGCCCATAAAGAGGAATCGAAAGTAGTAAAGATGCTGACAGAGTTATATGAATATTATGCTGAACACCCGGAAGCAATGTCGACAGAGTACAGGGAACTGATCATGCGCGGAGAGAAGAAGGAACAGGTAGTATGTGACTATCTTTCAGGAATGACAGATCAGTATTCTATGGAGAAATTCCGGGAGATTTACATACCAAAAGCATGGGAAGTCTATTAATCTATTAAGAAGGAGGACGAAGCATGCGTTATTCAGACGATATCATTGAAGAAGTCAGAATGAAGAATGATATTGTAGATGTTGTATCCCAGTATGTGAAGCTGAACAAAAGAGGAAGCACTTATTTCGGGCTATGCCCGTTTCATAATGAGAAAACACCCTCTTTTTCAGTGACACCGTCGAAGCAGATGTACTACTGTTTCGGATGCGGAGCAGGCGGGAATGTTTTTAATTTTGTGATGGAATATGAGAATTACAGTTTTGGAGAGGCATTGCAGCATCTGGCAGACAGAGCGGGAGTGCAGCTTCCGAAGATCGAGTATTCCGGAGAAGCGAAGAGAAAGGCAGAACGGCGGGCTGCTCTTCTTGAAATCAATAAACTTGCGGCGGGCTATTTTTATTATCAGCTGCGCCGTGAGAATGGAAAACAGGCACATGATTATCTGACAGGAAGAGGGCTGAGTGAGGAAACTATCAAGAAGTTTGGTCTGGGATATTCGGACAAATACAGCGATGATCTGTATAAATATCTGAAATCAAAGAATTACAGTGATGAGCTTCTGAGAGATTCAGGTCTTTTCAATGTGGATGAACGCCGGGGAATGTACGATAAGTTCTGGAACAGGGTTATTTTTCCAATTATGGATGTAAATAATCGTGTGATTGGATTCGGGGGCCGCGTGATGGGTGACGGGAAACCGAAATACCTGAATTCACCGGAAACAACGATTTTCGACAAGAGCCGGAACTTGTATGGCCTGAATGTTGCGAGAACAACGAGAAAGAATTATCTGATTCTGTGTGAGGGATATATGGATGTCATATCCATGCATCAGGCAGGATTTACGAATGCAGTGGCGTCTCTGGGAACGGCGCTTACTTCAGGACATGCAAGCTTGATCAAGCGTTATACACAGGAGGTTTTACTGTTATACGACAGTGACGATGCGGGTGTGAGGGCCGCGCTTCGTGCGATTCCGATTCTTCGGGAGGCCGGCGTTTCTTCCAGGGTGGTGAATCTCAGGCCGCACAAGGATCCGGATGAATTTATCAAGGCACTTGGAGCTGAGGAGTTTGAGAAACGTCTGGAACAGGCTATGGACAGCTTTATGTTCCGCGTTCATATGGCAGAGCGGGAGTTCCCAATGGAGGAACCACAGGGACAGAACCGTTTTTTTGAACGGTGTGCGCAGATGTTGCTGGAACTTTCAGATGAATTGGAGAGAAATCTTTATATAGAAGCAATTGTGAAAGATTACAGAAGCAGTGGAATCAGTGTGGAGGATCTGAAAAAGAGAGTTGGTGCCTTTGCTATGAAAGGGACTCCGGCAGAACAGAGGATCCAGCCGAAGCCTATAGGTACAGTACAGTCAAAGAAGAAGGAGAGCGCAGCGGAGAAAGCACAGAAGCTGATGCTTACCTGGCTGGTAACTTATCCAGGCATTTTCGATACGGTTGAGAAATATATCCAGCCTTCGGATTTCGTGGTTCCGCTATACAGACAGGTGGCAGAGATGCTCTATCAGCAGCATAAGGACGGAGATGTGAATCCGGCCAGACTGATGAATGCTTTTATTGACAGCGAAGAGCAGAGAGAAGTTTCTTCCCTTTTTAATGCGACAATCCATCTGGAGACTCCTGAGGAACAGAACCGGGCTTTTTCGGATGCTGTACTCAGAATTAAGGACGAGAGTCTTAAGGAGAGAAACAGAACCTGGGATCCGACAGATATCCAGGGACTGCAGGAACTTGTAAAAGCAAAGAAAGAATTGGAAGATCTCGGAAGAAAACGGCAGCAGTTGCATATTTCTTTCGAATAAGGATAAAATATAAACACTATATGGAGGTATAGAGCACATATGGAAATGAATATGGGTAAATTCAGTGAAAAACTGGTAGAACTTCTGGAGCTTGCCAAGAAGAAAAAGAATGTACTGGAATACCAGGAGATCAATGACTTCTTTAAAGACCAGCCACTGGGAGTTGAGCAGATGGAGAAAGTATTTGACTTTCTTGAAGCCAGTGGAGTGGATGTGCTTAGAATTACAGATGGCAACGCAGATGATATGATTCTGGATGATGACGATGCAGACATCGATAAACTGGATGAGGAAGAGATTGAGCTTGATAAGATCGATCTTTCTGTTCCGGAAGGTGTAAGCATTGAGGATCCGGTTCGTATGTATCTGAAAGAAATCGGTAAAGTTCCGCTTCTTTCTGCTGAGGAAGAGATTGAACTTGCCAAGAGAATGGAGAAGGGTGATGAAGCTGCCAAGAAACGTCTGGCAGAGGCAAACCTTCGTCTTGTTGTCAGTATTGCGAAGAGATATGTAGGACGTGGAATGCTTTTCCTTGATCTGATCCAGGAAGGAAACCTTGGCCTTATCAAAGCGGTTGAGAAATTTGATTATCGTAAAGGTTATAAATTCAGTACCTATGCGACATGGTGGATCCGTCAGGCAATCACAAGAGCGATTGCAGACCAGGCACGTACCATCCGTATTCCGGTGCATATGGTTGAGACAATTAATAAGCTGATCCGCGTTTCCCGTCAGTTACTGCAGGAACTTGGACGTGAACCTACGCCGGAAGAGATCGCGGCAGAGATGGATATGTCTGTAGACCGTGTACGTGAGATTCTGAAAATTTCTCAGGAGCCGGTATCTCTGGAGACACCTATCGGTGAGGAAGAGGACAGCCATCTTGGAGATTTCATTCAGGATGATAATGTGCCGGTACCGGCAGATGCAGCAGCATTTACACTTCTGAAAGAGCAGCTGGTAGAAGTACTGAGCACACTGACAGACAGAGAGCAGAAAGTATTACGTCTGCGTTTCGGCCTGGATGACGGACGTGCCAGAACACTGGAGGAAGTTGGTAAGGAATTTAATGTAACAAGAGAACGTATCCGTCAGATTGAGGCAAAGGCTCTCCGTAAGCTTCGTCATCCGAGCCGCAGCCGCAAGCTGAAAGATTATCTGGACTAAGGAGCCTGTTATGCAGCTTTCATTACGTTTGTCTGCGATAGCAGGCCTGGTGACCAGGGGAAACAGACTCGCAGATGTGGGATGCGATCATGGATATCTGCCTGTAGCTCTTTACCTGGATGGAAAGATTCCAAATGCGATTGCAATGGACGTAAGAAAAGGACCATTGTCAAGAGCGCAGGAGCATATTTCGCAGTATGGACTGAATGCGTACATAGAAACCAGACTTTCCGATGGACTTGAGGCTTTGAAACCGGGGGAGGGTGACACTCTTGTGATTGCAGGAATGGGCGGCCCTCTGATGGAGAGGATTCTTACTGATGGAAAAGAAGCCAGAGAGAGTTTTAAGGAAATGATTTTGCAGCCACAGTCAGATATTCCACATTTTCGCAGGTTTATCAGAGAAATCGGATGGCAGATCGTGGAGGAAGAACTGGTTCGGGAAGATGGCAAATTTTATCCCATGATGAAAGTGATTCATGGAGAAAAGGAGAATATTCTTCCGGATATGCCTTATACTTTAGAAGAGTGGTTTGGCGGACTTCTCCTTGAACGAAAACATCCGGTTCTGAAGGAATATCTGGACAGAGAGCTTCGAATCCGCGATGAAATTCTTGAGAAATTAAAAAATGCACCAAATGCTCAGAAACGGGCTGGTGAGGTAGAGGAGGAAAGGCAGGCTATTATTGCTGCTTTGAAAGAATATGAAAGCATATGAACTGATCTCCTGGCTTGAGAAAAAATATCCTGCAGATGTAGCCGAGGACTGGGACAATGTAGGACTTCTCACAGGAGACGACACAAATGAGATCAGTCATGTGTTCCTGGCGCTGGATCTGACAGAGGAGACGCTGGCAGAGGCGATAGAGAATGGGGCAGACATGATCATTACCCATCATCCGATGATTTTTTCCGGGATTAAGAAGATCAATAATCACAGTTTTACCGGGAGAAAGCTCATTACGCTGATTCAGAAAGGCATTGTCTATTATGCGATGCATACGAATTATGATGTGCTGGGTATGGCTGACTTGAGCGCTGAATATACAAAGATGCACGATGCAGAAGTACTTTCTGTAACGGAAGAGAGAAATGGTGAGACACAGGGATTCGGAAGAGTCGGTGAACTTCCTCAGGAGATGACTCTGAGGGAGTATGCGAAACTTGTCAAAGAATCTCTGAAATTAAATGATATAAAAGTTTACGGAGATCTGGACGGAAAAGTAAAACGTGCAGCCGTCTGTACAGGATCAGGTAAAAGCATGATCCAGGATGCCATCAGGGCAGGTGCGGATGTGTACGTGACCGGTGATATCGATCATCATACAGGAATTGATACCGTTGCGCAGGGAATGGCATTGATTGATGCCGGACACTACGGAACTGAGTATGTTTTTATGGATGCAATGAAGAAAGAGCTGACGCAGGCATTTCCGAATCTGAAGATTTCCTGCGCGAAAGTGAAGAGCCCGTACACGATTTTGTGATACGGGCTTTTGCCTACAGTAACTGTTAATAATCTTAACTTGTCGAGCAGTCAGACGGCTGTCTGGTATAGATGTTGGATGGCTGCCTTGTCAGTATATTGGAAATGGAGGCAGGTTTTATGGAACAGAAAATGTATAATGTTACGATACAGGGAGAGACAAAACAGTATCCGGAAGGGATTTCCTATGGGGATATTGTGAAAGAATATGAAGGTACTACAGAAGCACCGGTGATTCTGGTAATGGCAGATGGGAGACTGAGAGAACTTCATAAACATCTGAAATCAGACTGTGAGATTCAGTTTGTGACGACAAAGGATCCGATCGGTCATAAAACCTATTGCAGAAGTGCGATTATGATCTTGCTGAAAGCGATTTATGATGTAGCCGGTCAGGAGAATATTGACAAAGTAGTGATCCATTATTCTATTGGAGATGGATATTATTTTACAATGAAAGGTCCTATGGAACTGACCCAGGATTTTATAGACCGGGTAAAGGCACAGATGCATAAAATTGTAGATGCGAATCTCCCGATTGTGAAGAGAAGTGTGAGCACCAGTGAGGCAGTTGCGCTTTTTCACAAACATCATATGTATGACAAGGAACTGCTGTTTAATTACCGCAGAGGATCTAAGGTAAATCTTTACAGTATTGAGAGCTTTGAAGATTATTTCTATGGCTTTATGGCAAATCATACTGGATTTATCAAAACATTTGACCTGTTTTTGTATGAGGGTGGATTTGTTCTTCAGCTTCCAACACAGAAAGAACCGGATAAAGTGCCGGAATTTAAGCCTCGTGAAAAAATTTTTCATGTACAGAAGGAGTCTCAGGAGTGGTGGGATAAGCTGGATATTGCAACGGTCGGAGAACTGAATGAAAAGGTCACCAGAGGTGGCATTCAGGATATTCTACTGATTCAGGAGGCGATGCAGGAAGCAAAAATTTCAGAAATCGCTGCCGGAATTGCTTCTGAGAGAAATAAGAAATTTGTAATGATTGCGGGACCGTCTTCATCGGGCAAGACTACATTTTCTCACAGATTGTCTATTCAGCTTGCGGCACATGGAATGAAACCACATCCTATTGCTGTGGATAATTATTTTGTAGATCGTCATCTCACACCGGTAGATGAGTTTGGCGAAAAGAATTTCGAATGTCTGGAAGCAATTGATGTAGAGAAATTTAATGAAGATATGCTTGCACTTCTGGATGGAAAACGTGTGGAAATGCCGGTATTTAATTTTAAGACAGGTACAAGAGAGTATAAAGGCGATTTCCTGCAGCTGGAGAAGGATGATGTTCTGGTAATCGAGGGAATTCATGGATTGAATGATAAACTTAGTTATGCTCTGCCAAAGGAGAGCAAATTTAAGATTTATATCAGTGCACTGACACAGTTGAATATTGATGAACACAATCGGATTCCGACCACAGACGGACGCCTGATCCGTAGAATTGTAAGGGATGCGCGTACCAGAGGAAGTTCTGCGAAAGAGACAATCGCGAGATGGTCGTCTGTGCGAAGGGGAGAGGAACAGAATATTTTCCCGTTCCAGGAAGAGGCAGATGCAATGTTTAATTCTGCGCTGATCTATGAACTGGCATGTCTGAAAGTTTATGCAGAGCCGTTGCTGTTTGGAATTGATAAAAGTGAGCCGGAATATATCGAAGCAAAGCGGTTATTGAAATTCTTTGAATATTTTGTTCCGGTGCCGAGTGAGGCAGTGCCACATAATTCTATTCTGAGAGAGTTCATTGGCGGAAGCTGTTTTAATGTGTAAATAATTGTTTACAAGTGAAAAAAAACGTGCTAGAATAGCACTTGCGCAACCAGGCCAGGTGATCGCGGCTGAACAGACGAAAGGGTTCAGACGAGGAAAGTCCGGGCTTCGCAGGGCAGGATGCCGGATAACGTCCGGTGGAGGTGACTCCCAGACCAGTGCAACAGAAATAAACCGCCTCACTTGTTGGGGTAAGGGTGGAAAGGTAGTGTAAGAGACTACCGCCGTCCTGGTAACAGGCCGGGCACATGTAAACTCCATTCGAAGCAAGACCGAATAGAAAGCGATACGGCTGCCCGTCGTGCTTTCAGGTGGGTCGCTCGAGCCTTATGGCAACGTAAGGCCTAGACAGATGATCACTCAATGACATAACCCGGCTTATCGGTCTGATTGCGTATAAGGTGTATATAATAGAAGAAATAAAAATAAGAGGCTCTCGTTGTCTGTACAGCATAGTTACATAGGCAACGGGAGCTTTTCTGATTGCGGACATGTGTGAACGGTTTCTTTTATGAGAGTAAAAAGATAGCCGGAAACCTGGAGCTTCCGGCTATGTAATGATTAATAAGAGGTATTAACAAAATTATTTGTTGCGTTTACCTGTGTATTTCTCTTCACAATATTTACATCTGTAAACTTCTTTCTCTTTGTCTGCAAGAACAAAAATCTGATCAAGCCCCTGCTCGATAGAGGTAATGCAGCGAGGATTCTTGCATTTGATCACGTTAACAACCTGTTTCGGAAGTTTCAGATCTTTCTTTGCTACGATTTTTTCATCTTTGATGATGTTTACAGTGATATTATGGTCAATGAAACCGAGAATATCCAGATCAAGATTCTCAATCGGGCATTCTACCTTAATGATGTCTTTCTTTCCCATTTTGTTACTGCGTGCGTTCTTGATGATCGCAACTGTGCAGTCAAGTTTATCAAGCTTCAGATCATGATAGATCGTCATGGCTTTACCGGCTTTGATATGGTCTAATACATAACCTTCGCGAAGTGCTCCAACATTTAACATGGTAATTTTACCTCCAGTAATGTGAGAATCAGGGCCATACGTACATATACACCGTACTGTGCCTGTTTGAAATATGCTGCTCTCGGGTCTGCATCTACTTCTGTTGCAATTTCGTTTACACGTGGAAGTGGATGGAGAATGTACATATCTTCTTTTGCAAGTTCCATTTTCTGCTTGTCCAGAATATAGAAATCTTTCATGCGTACGTAGTCTTCTTCGTTGAAGAAACGTTCCTTCTGAACTCGTGTCATGTACAGAATGTCAAGTTCCGGTAAGGCATCTTCAAGTCTTTCAACTTCCTGGAATTCAATATTATTCTTTTTCAGAACATCTTCGCGGATATAGCTTGGAATGCGAAGTTCTTCCGGTGAAATCAGTACGAATTTTACGTTGGTATAGCGTACAAGTGCCTCAATCAGAGAATGAACAGTACGTCCGAATTTCAGGTCACCGCACAGACCGATTGTTAAATTGTCTAAGCGTCCTTTTAAGGAACGAATGGTAAGTAAATCAGTTAATGTCTGAGTAGGATGTTGATGACCACCGTCACCGGCGTTGATAACAGGAATGGAAGAAGCCATAGAAGCAACTAGCGGAGCGCCCTCTTTTGGGTGACGCATAGCACAGATATCTGCGTAACAGGATACGACACGAATAGTATCAGCAACACTTTCGCCTTTGGCAGCGGAACTGGAATCAGCTGATGAAAAACCAAGGACTTTACCGCCGAGATTCATCATAGCAGCTTCAAAGCTGAGACGGGTACGGGTGCTTGGTTCATAGAATAAAGTTGCAAGTCTCTTGTCGTCACAGACATGTGCGTATTTATCAGGGTGTTTCTCAATATCACTGGCCAGGTCAAGAAGAGTATTCAGCTCGTCAACAGACAGGTCCAGCGGACTCATTAAGTGTCTCATTTCATACCTCCATATTTTGTTGGTTCAGGAATCAGTTACATAATCCTTCCTAACATCATATAATAATCAGGTGCTTTTTTCAAGAGAGTTTTTGGAGTATTTTTTCAAAAAGGAGTCCGACTCCAAACCAGAGCGGAGCGTAGTCCAGACGAATCAGCTCTTTGTAGTTTAAAGGGGCGTCAGCATAGTTCCATGGACACATATGGAAATGACGTAAGAATGAGCCGCTGATGAATTCTACAAAGAAAATCCCGACTGTGTAGATGCAGCCACGCACAAAAGAAGGAAATGTGGAAAATTTTTCGGAAAGTGGGCGGATGATGGCTGCGCAGCCGTAAATGGGGAACATTAAAAGAGAGGTTTTTCCGGTCATAGTCAGTTCTCCTGAAAGGACAGAATGCAGACCTGTCCAGAGAACTTCCATACACCAGCCGGTCAGGCCGCAGAAAAGAAATGCTTTTTTCATAAGTAACCTCCCAATTAAGATTATTGATTATTCTGTGAACAGTAACAAACAGAATGTTAACAGAATAAATTTTAACTGTTTCTAGTATTGCCTGCCTTGAAAAAAACATACGTGTAGGATATAATGAAAACACGTTATCACATTAAAAGACTGAGGCGTTTGTCGTATTGTATGAAAGGTAACCGTGAACGGAGTAAATATTCATATTGAGAAAATGCTCATATCGGGAATATATTCGGAAATGGTTCGAAGAAAATAATACGTGTAACTCATAGAAATAAGAGGAGTATATTATGAATTATCAGGAGAGTCGGGATTATATAGATAAAATTACAAGAGAAATCCCGAGTGTACTGGGACTTGATCATATGCGGGAATTGATGAAACGTCTGGGAAATCCTCAGGACGATCTTAAATATGTTCATGTGGCCGGTACGAATGGAAAAGGCTCTGTTATTGCCTTTTTATATTCTACGTTGTCTGAAGCAGGCTATTGTATCGGAAGGTATGTTTCACCAACTTTGTATTCTTACAGAGGCCGGATGGAAGTCACGGGCAGCAGAATCAGCAGAGAAAGTTTTGCAGAATATATCACACAGGTGGCAGATGCCATCACAGCCATGACAAAAGATGGCTATCCTCATCCCACAGCATTTGAGATAGAGACTGCTGTGGCATTTCTGTTTTTCAAAAACGAGAATTGTGATCTCGTTTTGCTGGAAGTCGGAATGGGCGGAAATCTGGACGCCACAAATATCATTAAGAATACATTACTGGCAGTACTTGTATCAATCAGTATGGATCATATGTCTTTCCTTGGAAATACCCTGTCACAAATTGCAGAAAAGAAAGCTGGCATTATCAAAGATGGATGTCATGTGGTGACTGCTATGCAGAAACCGGAGGCAATGCGGGTAATCCGGGAAATCTGTAAGACTCATAATGCAGAGTGTACAGTGGCAGATGCTTCTGATGCTCAGGTGATTCAGGAGAGCTGCCTAGGACAGACGATACAATATTGTGGAGAGGATTACGAGATTCCACTGGCAGGTGTTTATCAGAAAGAAAATACAGTAGTTGCCCTGAATGCTTTGAAGGTGTTGAATAATCTGGGCTTTCCGACTACTGTTAAGCAACGGATAGAGGGGCTTAAGACAGTAAACTGGAACGGAAGGTTCACAGTGATCTGTAAGAAACCATTATTTGTGGTAGATGGAGCCCATAATCCGGCTGCTGCGGATATGATGGCTGCTTCGATAGAACACTATTTCAAAGGAAAACGACTGATTTATATTATGGGAGTTTTTGCGGATAAGGATTATAGAAGTGTGATCGAAAAGACAGCACATTTCGCAGATCAGATTCTTACAATACAGACTCCGGATAATGTAAGGGCATTGCCGGCAGAAGAACTGGCGGAGGCTGTCAACGAATATAATTCGAATGTCCAGGCAATGCATACGATCGCAGATGCGGTAGAGAAAGCTTTTGAACTTGCCAGAGAAGAAGATGTGATCATTGCGTTTGGTTCTCTTTCCTTTATCGGGAAAATGACGGATATTGTGGAAGAACATAAAAATTTCAAAAAAGTAAAAAGGAATAACAAAGAATGATAAATTTACAGGAATGCAGAGACGAAATAGACAAGATTGACAGCGAGATCATTCGTCTTTTTGAACAGCGAATGAAGGTAGCTGAAGATGTCGCTGAATATAAGATCCGTACAGGAAAAAAAGTTCTGGATCCGGAACGTGAGAGGCAGAAGCTAGAAACTCTGAGAGGAAAGGCGCATGGAGAATTTAACCAGCTTGGTGCCCAGGAGCTTTTTCAGCAGATTATGGCGATCAGTCGTAAGAGACAGTATCAGCTTCTGACAGAACATGGAGTTGAAGATGATGAGAAACTGGAAATGGTAGACAAGCTTTCATTAAATGATGTGACGGTTGTTTTTCAGGGGGTAGAAGGTGCATACAGCTATGCTGCCATGAGAGAATATTTCCATGATGATATTAAGAGTTTCCATGTCAAGACATGGCGAGATGCTATGGAGAAGGTAGTAGAGGGAAAAGCGGATTACGCGGTTCTTCCTATTGAAAACACAACAGCAGGAATCGTAGCAGATATCTATGATCTTCTTGCAGAATATGATCTGAGTATCGTAGGTGAGCAGGTTATCCGTCCGGAGCATGTGCTTTTGGGAATGCCGGATGCAGAGCTTGATGATATTAAACAGGTATGTTCTCATCCTCAGGCACTTGCCCAGTGCGGAAAATATCTGGAAGCTCATCCGGGTTGGAAGAAGAAAGAAATGGAAAATACAGCCGGATCTGCCAAGAGAGTCAAAGAGGATAATGACAAGACACAGGCAGCGATTGCCAGCAGACAGGCAGGAGAGCTTTACGGGCTGAAAATCCTAGCTGAGAATATCTGCTATAACGGACAGAATGCCACACGTTTTGTGATTGTGAGTAAGAAGCCGATTTATGTGAAAGATGCGCATAAGATCAGCATTTTCTTTGAACTGCCTCATGAGAGCGGAACACTTTATAATATGCTGTCTCATATCATCTATAACGGTCTGAATATGACCAAGATTGAATCACGCCCGATCACAGGCAAGAACTGGCAGTACAGATTCTTTGTGGATTTCGAGGGTAATTTAAAGGACAGTGCGGTGAAGAATGCACTGAGAGGAATCGAGGCGGAAGCTGACAGAATGAGAATTCTGGGAAATTATTAGTATATTATTTTGCAAACAATATACCGGGTTTAACCAAAGCAAGGAAGTCCCCTGTTTCAATTGTGAAAAGCAATAAGCAGTGTATAGGGACTTACTTGCGGCAGAATGACAAAATGCATAAATGATGAAATAAAAGGAAGTAACAATAATGGCTAGATTAAATGAATGTATTTTATATCGTAACTTTGAACATGGTGAAATTCTTGATAAGATGGCAGAACTGATGAACGCCTGGGAACAGAAAGCGCCGGATCTGAAAGATAAGGAAGGAATGTTTTTCGAGTGTGCCAACGGGCTTGTAGAAATGGCTGGCTCTTATGGCTTTTCAGGAAATCTGTGGCACTGTTATCTGACATTTCTTCTGGTAAATAATGAAAATGCTTTCAGTACAGCCTGCGAGATCAGAGGGGCTGTGAACGGAAGTATTAATGAACTGGCTCTGAATGATTTTTGTGTATTTAAAGAATTATACGACTTTGACCTGACAGTATTGGATGAGGCTTTTAGAATTTCATGCTGTAAGATTCTGAAGGATTACACAAATACCGGAAGTAACAGTAAGATGTTTAATTCCCGCATCAGAGACCGTATCTGTGATCTGAGCAAAACACTGGCAGCAGCAGAAACAACAGAAGAATTTATGAAAGATATGGTACAGTTTTATAAAGACTTCGGTGTAGGAAAACTGGGATTACATAAGGCGTTTCGTGTAGGACATGATGAGAATGATAATGTAGAGATTCAGCCGATTACAAGAATCGCTCATGTGAAACTGGAAGATTTGGTAGGCTATGAAATTCCGAAACAGAAACTTATTGAGAATACAGAAGCCTTTGTAAGAGGCAGAAAAGCAAACAACTGTCTGCTGTTTGGTGATGCGGGTACAGGTAAATCTTCAAGTATCAAAGGAATCCTGAACCGTTATTATGATGAGGGACTTCGAATTATTGAGGTGTACAAGCATCAGTTCCAGGATCTAAACGATGTGATCGCACAGATCAAAAACAGAAATTATAAATTTATCATTTATATGGATGACCTTTCCTTTGAGGAATTTGAGATTGAGTATAAATATCTGAAAGCAGTCATTGAAGGTGGTCTGGAGAAGAAACCGGATAATATTCTGATCTACGCAACAAGTAACAGAAGACATCTGGTAAGGGAAAAATCCAGTGATAAGCTGGAAATCATGGATGACGACGATCTGCATTCCTCCGATACAGTACAGGAGAAACTTTCTCTTGTATATCGTTTTGGTGTTCGTATCTATTATGGTGCGCCAAGCAAGAAAGAATTCCAGACGATCGTCAAAGCGCTTGCGCAAAGGAACGGAATTACCATGCCGGAGGATGAACTGCTTCTGGAAGCAAATAAGTGGGAACTTTCCCATGGCGGTCTTACAGGAAGAACTGCACAGCAGTTTATTGATCATCTGTTGGGAAAAATTGAGGAGTAAAAAATATTTGATAACTATTCTGTTGCCTGTTAAGTACGGGAGTAAGAAAAAAGTTATGAAACTGAGTGAAATTTGGGGTATACGATTTTACAGATATCAGTTGCGATGTGCAGTGAGTCATGTGATTAAACTTATATAATAAAGGGGGAATACATATGGCAGTTATGACCTTTGCAGCTATTGACATCGGGTCTTATGAAGTAAGCATGAAAATTTTTGAGATGTCAAAGCGAATCGGATTTCGGGAACTGAATGATGTCAGATACAGTCTGGAACTTGGAAAAGGGGTTTATTCCGGGGGAAAGATTGATTCGGAAATGCTGAATGTTTTATGCGAAGTGCTAAATGATTTTAAACGTCTGATGCAGGATTTTGGCGTAGATGAATATCGTGCCTGCGGAACCAGTGCGTTCAGGGAACTTGCTAATCCACTGATTATCATTGAACAGATCTATCAGCGTACAGGTATGAAAATAGAAATCTTAAGCAGTGCAGAACAGCATTTCCTGGGATATAAATCAATTGCTGCGATTGAAAAAGGCTTCAAAAAGATGATCCAGAAAGGAACAGCAATTCTGGATGTAGGCGGCGGCAGTCTGCAGGTTTCTCTTTTTGATAAGGATGCGCTTGTTACGACCCAGGGGCTGAAGATGGGAAGTTTGAGAATAAGACAGCGTCTGCAGGAACTGGAGAAATCTACGATTCACTATGATAAGCTGGTAGAAGAATTTATCCGCAATGACCTTACAAACTTCCAGAGACTATATCTTAAGGATAAAGACATTAAGAATGTGATTCTTATGGGAGATTTTATCACAGATATGATCTTTCAGGAGGAGATGGAAGATAAGATCATCACGCGGGAAGAGTTTATGAAGCGCTATGAAGATACGGTGGGAAAATCTGTTGATCTGCTGGCTCAGGAGATGGAAATCGATCCGGAGTATGCCTCTCTTGTTGTTCCTACAATGGTTGTCTGCAAGAACTTTATTGATATTTTTAATGCGGAATCGCTCTGGGCACCGGGAGTTTCGCTTTTAGACGGAATTGCTTATGATTTTGCAGAGAAGAATAAATTTATCAAGAGTGTCCATAACTTTGAGAATGATATTCTGGTTACCTCAAAGAATATTGCAAAGAGGTATTCCAGCAGTAAGAACCATATCCAGGGGACTATGAATCTGTGTCTGAATATTTTTGACAGTATGAAGAAGGTTCATGGTATGGGGGCGAGAGAACGCCTGTTGCTACAGATAGCGGCGCTGCTTCATGACTGTGGCAAATATATCAGTATGGGAAATGTCTCCGGGTGTTCTTATCAGATCATAATGTCCACAGATATTATCGGTCTTTCTTCGTTGGAACGGCAGATGATCGCATGTGCAGTGCGATATAATACGTCAGCTTTTGCATATTATGATGAAATCCAGAATATGGGAATGGCTATCGACAGAGAAGGCTATATCAAGATTGCGAAGATGACGGCAATCCTTCGTCTGGCCAATGCCATGGACAGAAGTCATTATCAGAAGGTAAAAGGAATCAAGACTGTACTCAAGGACAGAGAATTACAGATGATCGTGGATTCCAGTCAGGATATTTCTCTTGAGCTGGGACTATTAAAGGATAAAGTTGCATTTTTTGAAGAAGTATTTGGTATCCGTCTGGTTCTCAGACGTAAGGGAAGGGCGTAAAGGAGGATTACTATGGATCTTGGAAAGTTTGAAAAGAAAGAATATTTCGTAAACCGTGAGCTGAGCTGGCTGAAATTTGACGAGCGTGTTCTGAGTGAAGCAAGAGATAAGAATCTTCCTTTATTTGACAGGCTGAAATTCTTAAGTATCACCGCATCCAATCTGGATGAGTTCTTTATGGTACGTGTGGCATCTCTGAAAGATCAGGTGCACGCAGGGTATCATAAGACAGATATTGCAGGAATGACTGCGAAAGAACAGTTGAAAGAAATCAGTGCACGCACTCATGAACTGGTACATGTGCAGTATAATACACTGAACCGCTCACTGCTCCCGGCGCTTGAGAAAGCAGGAATGCATCTGGTTGTTGCGCATGAAGATCTTACAGAAGAACAGAAAGCTTTTGTGGATCGTTACTTTGAAGATAATGTATATCCGGTGCTGACGCCTATGGCAATGGACTCTTCCAGACCATTCCCACTGATCAGAAATAAGACTTTGAATATTGGTGCGCTGATTTCAAAGAAAGATAAAGAGGATAAACTTAGCAGGAAGGACAAAGCTGAGGAGGGAGAACTCCTTTTTGCGACAGTCCAGGTGCCGTCAGTGCTTCCGAGAGTGGTCCAGATCCCGTCGAAAAAGGATGGAGATACTATGGTAATTCTTCTGGAAGAAATTATTGAGAGAAATATTGATAAGCTGTTTTTGAGCTATGATGTAGTATGCGCGCATCCGTACCGTATTATGCGTAATGCGGACCTTTCCATTGATGAGGATGAGGCAGAGGATCTTCTTGTGGAAATCCAGCGCCAGCTAAAGAAACGCCAGTGGGGAGAAGTTATTCGGCTTGAAGTGGAAGATAAGATGGATGAACGTCTGCTTAAGATTCTGAAAATGGAATTTGATATTAAAGAAGCAGATATTTTTGAAATCAATGGACCGCTGGATCTTACCATGCTTATGAAAGTATATGGAGCGGAAGGTTTTGATACTTACAAAACACCGAGATATCAGCCGGCGCCTGTACCGGAATTTCAGAATGACAAAGACATTTTTCAGGTGATACGTGAGGGAGATGTGTTTCTGCACCATCCTTATATGAGCTTTGATCCTGTTGTAAATTTCGTACGACAGGCGGCAAAAGATCCTGATGTTCTGGCTATTAAGCAGACTTTGTACCGTGTCAGTGGAAATTCTCCGATCATTGCCGCACTTGCGCAGGCGGCAGAGAATGGAAAACAGGTTTCTGTACTTGTGGAATTAAAGGCACGTTTTGATGAAGAGAACAATATCGTATGGGCGAAGAAGCTGGAAAAGGCGGGCTGTCATGTAATCTATGGTCTGGTAGGTCTTAAGACACACAGCAAGATTACATTGGTAGTACGCAGAGAAGAGACAGGAATCAGACGTTATGTACATCTGGCAACAGGAAACTATAATGATTCTACTGCCAAACTTTATACAGACTGCGGTATTTTTACCTGCGATGAGCGCTTTGGGGAGGATGCAACTGCTGTATTTAACATGCTTTCCGGATATTCCGAGCCGAAATGCTGGAATAAGCTGATTGTAGCTCCGATCTGGATGAAAGACCGATTCCTGAGTCTGATCGAGAGAGAAGCAGAGAATGCGAAGAAGGGATTGACGGCGCATATCCGGGCTAAAATGAACTCTCTTTGCGATCCGAAGATCATGGCTGGACTTTATTATGCATCTTCTTGTGGAGTACAGGTGGAGCTTCTTGTCAGAGGCATTTGCTGTCTTAAAGTTGGAATACCGGGAGTCAGTGAAAATATTCAGGTCCGCTCTATTGTCGGAGAATTTCTGGAACACAGCCGTATTTTCTATTTTGAGAATGGCGGAAATCCTGAAATTTATATGGGAAGTGCGGACTGGATGCCGCGTAACCTCGACCGACGTGTAGAGATTGTGTTCCCGGTGGAAGATGAGAAAATTAAGAAAGAGCTGGAGCATGTGCTTGACCTTGAATTCAGGGACAATGTAAAGGCACATCTGTTACAGCCGGACGGTACTTATACGAAACAGGATAAGCGAGGCAAGGTGCAGATCAATTCCCAGATGGAATTCTGTATGGAGGCGACAGAGAAAGCGGCACTTCATAAACATGAAGCAAAGAAATCCAGAGTGTTTATTCCGGCAGAGCCTGCGGAAGATATAGAGGATTAAAAAATATTCCTGCAAAAAAGCCCGTCTTTATGGGCTTTTTTGCAGGAAAAATTCGAGAAAAATAAAAAAATTGAAATTTTTTTAAAAAAGTACTTGCATTTTAGAAAAAGATGGTGTATATTAAACTAGTCGACGGGGAACAGATAGTTGACACGAAACAAATGGCCAGTTGGTCAAGGGGTTAAGACGTCGCCCTCTCACGGCGAAAACACGGGTTCGATTCCCGTACTGGCTGCTACTAAATAGTGAGAACTTAGGAAAAATGATCAGAATTTCGGTTCTGGTCATTTTTTTTCGGATTTTATTCGGATACTCACAGATTTTGACAAAATATATTTGAGCAGCATACTTGAAAAATGAAAATAATTCATTTATAATACAGAACAAACGTTTGTAATAGTATGTAAAGATTATAGATAGAAAGGAAATGTAACAGACATGGCAAAGAAAAACACCTATGATGCAGGGAGTATCTCTGTCCTTGAGGGCCTTGAGGCGGTTCGTAAGCGTCCCGGAATGTACATCGGAAGTGTTTCACGAAAGGGACTTAACCATCTGATCTATGAGATCGTAGATAATGCAGTAGATGAACATCTGGCAGGATATTGCAGCCTGATCCATGTAGTGCTGGAAAAGGACGGCTCCTGTACAGTTACGGATAATGGACGAGGAATCCCGGTGGATATGCATGAGAAGGGAGTGTCGGCAGAGAGGCTTGTATTTACAACTCTTCATGCAGGCGGTAAATTTGATAACTCTGCTTACAAAACAAGCGGAGGACTTCATGGAGTTGGTTCTTCAGTTGTCAATGCGCTGTCTACATATCTTGATATCAAGATCAGCCGTGACGGATATGTACATCATGATCATTATGAAAGAGGAATCCCGACACTCGAGCTGGAAGAAGGACTTCTGCCGAAACTGGGCAAGACCAGACAGACGGGAACCAGCATTAATTTCCTTCCGGATCCGGAAATTTTTGAAAAGACCAGGTTTTCAGCAACTGAGGTAAAGAGCAGACTTCATGAGACTGCATATCTTAACCCGGAGCTGACGATTCATTTTGAAGATAAAAGAGGCGCGGAAGTAGAAGATATCACCTATCATGAGCCGGATGGAATCATTGGATTTATCAAAGATCTGAATCATAGTGCAGAGGTTCTGCATGATCCGGTTTATCTGAAAGGCGAGGCTGAAGGTATCCAGGTAGAAGTAGCATTTCAGTTTACCAACGAATTCCGCGAGAACGTGTTGGGCTTCTGCAACAATATTTATAATGCAGAAGGCGGTACACATCTGACCGGATTTAAGACCACATTTACGACAGTAATGAATACTTACGCCAGAGAAATCGGTATTCTTAAGGATAAAGATCCGAATTTTACCGGTGCTGATATCCGTAATGGTATGACAGCGGTTGTATCTATCAAACATCCGGAACCTCGATTTGAGGGACAGACAAAGACGAAGCTGGATAATCAGGATGCATCCCGTGCTACAGGTAAGGTAGTCGGAGAACAGATGGTACTCTACTTTGACCGAAATCTGGAGACTCTTAAGACAATTCTTTCCTGTGCGGAAAAAGCGGCTAAGATTCGTAAAACAGAGGAGAGAGCAAAGACTAATCTTCTGACGAAACAGAAATATTCTTTTGACTCGAATGGGAAGCTGGCAAACTGCGAGAAGAAAGATCCCTCCCAGTGTGAGATTTTTATCGTAGAGGGAGATTCTGCGGGTGGCTCTGCCAAAACTGCGCGTAACCGTAACTATCAGGCAATTCTGCCGATCAGAGGTAAGATTCTGAACGTTGAGAAGGCAACGATTGATAAAGTACTTGCCAACGCGGAAATCAAGACGATGATTAATGCGTTTGGATGTGGATTCTCCGAAGGATATGGAAATGATTTTGATATTACGAAGCTTCGCTATGATAAGATCGTTATCATGGCCGATGCCGATGTGGATGGTGCGCATATTTCCACACTGCTCCTTACATTGTTCTATCGATTTATGCCGGATCTGATCACTGAGGGACATGTATATATTGCCATGCCGCCACTATATAAGGTTATGCCGAAGAAGGGACAGGAAGAATATTTGTATGATGATAAGGCGCTGGAGAAGTACAGACGTGCTCATAAACCGGGAAGCTTTACCTTACAGAGATATAAAGGTCTTGGAGAAATGGATGCAGAGCAGCTCTGGGAGACGACTCTGAATCCGGAGACAAGAATGATGAAACGTGTGGAGATCGAGGATGCGAGACTGGCATCCAGTGTGACTGAGATTCTGATGGGAAGCGATGTCCCGCCGAGAAAGAAATTTATCTATGAGCATGCACAAGATGCGGAACTGGATATCTGATATCCGGAAATTGATTGCAAATCGAATAGTTACTGGTACATTGCCTTTTTGAAATAATGTACTGGATTTTGGTAAATAAATAAACAGATATGCCGGTGTGTATCTGAACGGAGGAATGAAATAAATGGAAACAAAACAGGAGAATGTAATCCCTACCGATTATGCGGAGGTCATGCAGAAATCCTATATCGATTACGCCATGAGTGTTATTATCTCCAGAGCCCTGCCGGATGTGCGTGACGGATTGAAACCGGTACAGAGAAGAACACTGTATGATATGTATGAACTGGGAATCCGTTATGATCGACCATACAGAAAATGTGCCCGTATCGTAGGTGATACTATGGGTAAATATCACCCGCATGGTGACAGCTCCATCTATGAGGCACTTGTGGTAATGGCACAGGATTTTAAGAAAGGTAAGACGCTGGTCGACGGACATGGAAATTTTGGTTCTATCGAGGGCGACGGTGCAGCGGCTATGCGATATACAGAAGCCAGACTTGAGAAACTGACACAGGATGTATTTCTTGAAGATCTGGATAAGAATGTGGTTGATTTCATGCCGAACTTTGATGAGACGGAGAAGGAACCGGTGGTACTTCCGGTGAGAATCCCTAACCTGCTTGTAAATGGTGCGGATGGAATCGCAGTCGGTATGGCAACCAGTATCCCTCCTCATAATCTGGGGGAAGTGGCAGATGCTGTAAAAGCATATATGAAGAATAATGACATCAGCGTAAAAGGTCTGATGCGTTATCTCAAAGGACCTGATTTCCCGACTGGCGGTCTGGTAGTAAATAAGGATGACCTGCTTAAAATCTATGAGACAGGAACTGGAAAGCTCCGCGTCAGAGGTAAAGTAGAAACAGTGAAGCTTAAAGGTGGCAGACAGCAGCTGGTGATCACTGAAATTCCATATACTATGATTGGCGCAAATATCGGAAAATTCCTGAATGATATTGCTTCTCTTGTAGAGAATAAGAAGACAACCGATATTGTAGATATTTCTAATCAGTCTTCTAAAGAAGGAATACGAATCGTTCTTGATTTAAAGCGTGATGCAGATGTAGAGAATCTTACAAATATGCTTTACAAGAAGACCAAGCTGGAAGACACTTTTGGCGTAAATATGCTTGCGGTAGCAGACGGCAGACCGGAGACACTGAGTCTGAAACAGGTGATCGAGTATCATGTTGATTTCGTGTTTGATGTCACGACCAGAAAGTATACCACACTTCTTAACAAAGAGCAGGAGAAAAAAGAAATTCAGGAAGGTCTGATTAAGGCTTGCGATGTGATCGACCTGATTATTGAAATCCTGCGGGGAAGCAAGAATCGTGAGCAGGTAAAGAAATGCCTGGTTGACGGCGTGACAGAGGGAATCAAGTTTAAGAGCAAAGCAAGCGAGAAAGCTGCGCAGAAGCTTCTGTTCTCAGAAAAGCAGGCAGCAGCAATCCTGGATATGCGTCTGTATAAACTGATCGGTCTGGAAATTGAAGCACTTCAGGCAGATTATGCAGAAACAATGAAGAATATCGCATTATATGAGGACATTCTGAATAATTATGATTCTATGGCGGATGTGATTATGAAAGATCTGGATAAGATCAAGAAAGAATATGGAACAAAACGCCGTACAGTAATAGAGAATGCAGAGGAAGTCGTATACGAAGAGAAGAAGATGGAAGAGATGGAAGTTACATTCCTGATGGACCGTTTTGGATATATGCGAATTATTGATAAATCTGCTTATGAGAGAAATAAAGAGGCCGCCAATGCTGAGAATAAGTACGTATTTAATTGTATGAATACGGATAAAATCTGTATCTTTACAGACAGTGGAAAGATGCACAGTATTAAAGTAGCTGATATTCCGCTGGTACGTTTCAGAGATAAAGGCACACCGGCAGATAACCTGAGTAATTATGACAGCGCGCAGGAGCGAATGATTTATGTAGCACCGCTGGCGGCTGTAAAAGAAAATACGCTGTTGTTTGTTACTGCGTCTTCTATGTGTAAGCTGGTCAACGGTGCTGAGTTTGAAGCGTCAAAGAGAACAATCGTGTCTACTAAACTGGCAGAAGATGATACGCTGATCTTTGTAGGAGCGGCGGATGAAATGGAACAGATAGTCCTTCAGAGTGAGGGTGGATATTTCCTGAGATTCCAGAAACAGGATGTTTCTTCTATGAAGAAAACATCGATTGGTGTGCGAGGAATGAAACTTGCGGAAGGAGATAAGCTTGTTTATGCATATCTTTTAGAGAGCCGTCAGGAATACACCATTACCTATCATGATAAACCTTATGTACTCAACAAAGTGAAACTTTCCAAGCGAGACAGTAAGGGAGTGAAACCGCGTGTATAGTATATTTCGGTGAATCATGTGGAAAATGTTTTTGGACATACTTAAATGTGCCTGAAAAACTGTTATTTACAGCCTAAAAAATTGGCAAATGCGGTAAATCACAAGGTTTTTACGGGAAAAGCCTTGCAATTCTTTGACATTGGTGTTACAATACACCTAAATTAGAACTTGCAGACATAGGAGTGGGCGTGAGCCCACTCTTATTTGTTGCATAGAAAGGCAGGTGGGAAAATGAGCAGACGGGAAGAGTATGAAAAGCGCGCAGAGGAACTTCTGGCACCGATCGTAGAACTTAACGGCTTTGAACTGGTTGATGTAGAATATGTGAAGGAAGCAGGTAACTGGTATCTGAGAGGATACATTGACAAACCAGGTGGAATTACGGTAAATGACTGCGAGATAGTCAGCAGAGCATTCAGTGACAAACTGGATGAGAATGATTTTATCGAAGACAGTTATATTATGGAGATCAGTTCACCGGGACTGGACAGACCGCTGAAGAAAGACAAAGACTTTGAGAGAAACATGGGAAAACTGGTGGAAATCCGTACCTACCGGCCAATCGAGAAGCAAAAAGAGTTCTGCGGGATTTTGACCGCATATGATAGTAACAGTGTGACAATCGATGAGGATGGAACCGAGCGTGTTTTTGATAAGAAAGACACAGCTCTGATACGCCTCGCAATAGAGTTTTAGTTAATTCGGGAGGATAAGAAAAAAATGAGCAGAGAGTTAAAGGAGGCACTGGATATCCTTGAAAAGGAAAAGAGTATCAGCAAAGATACTCTGCTTGAGGCAATTGAGCAGTCTCTGATCCAGGCCTGCAAGAACCATTTTGGAAAAGCTGACAATGTACATGTAACTATTGATCCGGAAACCTGCGATTTTTCAGTGTATGCAGACAGAAGTATCGTAGAATACGTAGAGGATCCTGCAATGGAGATTTCTCTGGCAGATGCTTTGAAGATCACATCAAGAGCTGAGATCGGAGGCATGATACAGGTTCCAATCCAGTCTAAGGAATTCGGACGTATTGCGACACAGAATGCAAAGAACGTTATCCTGCAGAAAATCCGCGAGGAAGAACGTAAAGTGCTGTATGATGAATACTATGGAAAAGAGAAAGAAGTAGTAACCGGTATTGTACAGCGTGTGATGGGCAAGAATGTAAGCATCAATCTTGGTAAGGCAGATGCAGTATTAAGTGAGAATGAACAGGTGAAAGGGGAAACCTTCCAGCCGACAGAGAGAATTAAGGTGTATATTCTTGAAGTCAAGGATACCCCGAAGGGACCTCGTATTCTGGTATCCAGAACTCATCCGGGACTTGTGAAACGTCTCTTTGAATCAGAAGTAGCAGAAGTAAAAGACGGAACTGTTGAGATCAAGAGCATCGCACGTGAGGCTGGTTCCCGTACAAAGATCGCTGTATGGAGCAACGATCCGGATGTAGATGCAGTTGGTGCATGCGTAGGTATGAATGGTGCACGTGTCAATGCAGTAGTTGAGGAACTTCGCGGTGAGAAGATTGATATTATCAACTGGGATGAGAATCCTGCGATCCTGATCGAGAATGCATTGAGCCCTGCAAAGGTTATCGCAGTTATGGCAGATCCTGATGAGAAGACAGCTCTGGTAGTTGTTCCTGATTATCAGCTGTCCCTTGCAATCGGTAAAGAAGGTCAGAATGCACGTCTTGCTGCAAGACTTACAGGATTTAAGATTGACATCAAGAGTGAGACTCAGGCAAAAGAAGCCGGTGATTTCTATGATTATGATGATGACGAGACTGCAGAAGATGCAGAAGAGGCATCAGCAGAAGATTCCCTGACAGAAGAAACCGAAGCAGAAGAAGTTTCAGAGGAAGTTCCTGTAGAAGAAGAGTCACAGGCTCAGGAAGCAGGAGAGAATGAAGACGAAGAATAAGATTCCCATGCGCCAGTGTACCGGCTGCAGGGAAATGAAAAGCAAGAAAGAGATGCTCAGAGTCCTTAAGACTACGGAAGACGAGATTGTGCTTGACGCTACCGGCAAGAAGAACGGCAGAGGCGCGTATCTGTGTTTTTCCAGAGAATGTCTGGACAAAGCAATCAAGAATCATGGTCTTGAGAGATCTCTGAAAACTGCAGTTCCCGATGAGGTATACGAACGACTTAAGAAGGAGCTGGAAGATATTGAAAAATAACAAAGTACTGTCGCTGATAGGGCTGGCAACCAAAGCAGGCAAGACTGTAAGCGGAGAATTTTCCACAGAGAAATCTGTCAAGACAGGAAAAGGACTGCTTGTAATCGTGGCTGAGGATGCCTCCGAAAATACAAAGAAGAAATTCCGGAACATGTGCAGCTTTTATGAAGTTCCGATTTACTTCCTCTCAGATAAAGAGAGCTTAGGCAGAGCAATGGGAAAGGAGTACCGCGCCTGTCTGGCTGTTCAGGATGAGAACTTTGCGAAAGCAATCATGAAGGAGGTATAGCGATTGTCTAAATTAAGAGTACATGAGCTGGCCAGAGAGCTTGGACGACAGAACAAAGAAGTAATCGAGTTTCTGAAATCAAAAGGCATTGATGTCAAAAGCCATATGAGTATGGTGGATGAGCCTGCGATTTCAATTGTAAGAGATAGATTTAAAAAAAATAACAATAGGGGAAAGGAGCATATTGCGAAATTGGATACTCCCAAAACAGAAGAAAAGGTTGTAACAGCAAAATCTGAAGGAGATAAAACTGAGACACCTAAAAAGAAAAAAAATATTATCCGCGTTTTTCATGCACAGAATGCAAGCGACGGAGGTAAAACAAGAAAGAAACCTGTAAAAGCTGAAGGCGAGAGAACAGGTGCACCGAGAAATGCAGAAGGAACAAAGGCTTCTGATAATTCAAGAACAGATGGTGACAGACCAAGAAGAAATAATGATCGTTCCAATGCCGGTAACAGAAGACCGCAGGGAGACGGACAGCGCCAGGGAAGATCACAGGGCGAAGGCAGAGCTCAGGGCGATGGAAATCGTCAGGGCGGACGTTTTGGTCAGGGAAGAACCCAGGGTGATGGACAGCGCCAGGGAAGACCACAGGGAGATGGAAACCGTCAGGGTGGACGTTTCGGTCAGGGAAGAACCCAGGGTGATGGTCAGGGACGCCAGGGCGGAAGATTCCAGGGAGATGGAAACCGTCAGGGCGGACGTTCCGGTCAGGGTGGAAGACCACAGGGTAATGGCCAGGGTCGCCCGGATGGAAACAGAAGTGAAGGACGCGATGGACGCTTCAGCGGCGGTCAGGGACGTCAGGGACAGCGCCAGAATACCAGAAAGAATGATGATATGGTATTTGCACCGGAACTGACTAAGACTTCCAAAGACAGCAAGAGAGAGCGTGACAGAGAGAACAAGAATAAGAAGAAAGATTTCGATAAGACACAGAGTGGCGGCGGACGCAGACCAAATCAGGGCGGATTTAACAAGAATTCCAGAATCCCGAAAGCTCTGCAGAAACCAACTCCACAGCCGAAACAGGAAGAGAAGAAGCCTGAGGTTAAGGAGATCACACTTCCGGAGAAGATGACAATCCGTGAACTGGCAGAAGCAATGAAGATGCAGCCGTCAGCAATCGTTAAGAAACTCTTTATGCAGGGTATGATGGTTACAGTAAATCACGAGATTGATTTTGAAAAAGCTCAGGAAATCGCTCTTGAATATGATATCATCGCAGAACCGGAAGAAAAAGTAGACGTTATCGGAGAACTCCTCAAAGAGGATGAAGAAGACGAGAAAGACATGGTTCCGAGACCACCTGTAGTTTGTGTTATGGGTCACGTTGACCATGGTAAAACATCACTTCTGGATGCAATCCGTAAGACAAATGTAACACGTGGAGAAGCCGGTGGTATCACACAGCATATCGGTGCTTCTGTAGTAGAAGTTAACGGTCAGAAGATTACATTCCTGGATACACCTGGACATGAAGCTTTCACAGCTATGCGTATGCGTGGTGCGAACTCCACAGATATCGCAGTTTTGGTTGTAGCTGCTGATGATGGTGTCATGCCGCAGACAGTAGAGGCTATCAGCCATGCAAAAGCAGCTGGCGTTGAGATCATTGTTGCCATCAACAAGATTGATAAACCAAGTGCAAATATCGAGCGTGTAAAACAGGAACTTTCCGAATATGAACTGATTCCGGAAGACTGGGGCGGAAGCACAATCTTCGTTCCTGTATCTGCACACACCGGAGAAGGAATCGATACTCTTCTTGAGATGATTCTTCTTACCGCTGAAGTCTGCGAACTGAAAGCGAATCCGAACCGTTCTGCAAGAGGTCTTGTGATCGAGGCTCAGCTTGACAAAGGTAAAGGCCCGGTTGCTACAATCCTTGTTCAGAAAGGTACACTTCATGTAGGAGACTTTATCGCCGCAGGTGCATGCAATGGTAAAGTTCGTGCCATGATGGACGATAAGGGACGCAGAATCAAAGAAGCAGGTCCTTCCACTCCGGTAGAGATCCTCGGACTTGGCGATGTACCGAATGCAGGTGAGATCCTTCTTTCCTTTGACAGTGATAAGGAAGCGAAGAACTTTGCAGGTGCATTCGTATCTGAAAATAAGAACCGTCTTCTTGAGGAGACTAAGGGCAAATTATCTCTGGATAATCTCTTTGACCAGATTCAGGCAAGCGATCTGAAAGAACTTCCAATCATCGTCAAAGCAGACGTACAGGGATCTGTAGAAGCAGTAAAACAGAGTCTGACAAAACTTTCCAACGAGGAAGTTGTTGTAAAAGTAATCCATGGTGGTGTTGGTGCTGTCAATGAATCTGACGTAAGTCTTGCTGCTACATCAAACGCTATCATCATCGGATTTAACGTTCGTCCAGATGCGACAGCGAAACAGCTTGCTGAACAGGAAGGCGTAGATCTTCGTCTGTACAGAGTCATCTATCAGGCAATCGAAGATGTAGAAGCTGCTATGAAAGGTATGCTTGACCCTGTATTTGAGGAGAAAGTTATCGGTCATGCAGAAGTACGTCAGCTGTTTAAGGCATCCGGTGTCGGTACGATCGCAGGAAGCTATGTTCTGGATGGTATTTTCCAGAGAAACTGCAAGGTTCGTATTTCCAGAGAAGGCGAGCAGATTTTCGAGGGTGAACTTGCATCTCTGAAGAGATTCAAAGACGACGTTAAGGAAGTTAAAGCAGGATACGAATGTGGTCTTGTATTTGACGGATTTAATGATGTAAAAGAAGAAGATAAAGTAGAAGCTTATATCATGGTAGAAGTACCAAGATAGGATAGCGACAGTAACTGATATGGGTGCGCGGTTTCATGGTGTTACGTACAGCGTGACGCGCACCTGTTTTAATTGAATCAATTGTAAAACAGATATTCGGTATATCAAATTACCGAATATCTGCTCAAATAGAGGAGTGGAACTTAAAAATGAGAAAAAACAGTATTAAGAATACACGAATCAATGGAGAAGTTCAGAAAGAGCTCAGCACCATTATCCGTAATGAGATTAAGGATCCGCGTATTCACCCGATGACATCCGTCATGGCTGTAGAAGTGGCTCCTGACCTGAAAACCTGTAAAGCATACATCAGTGTGTTAGGAGAGAAAGAAGCAAAAGAGGCAACGATCAAAGGTCTTAACAGTGCAGAAGGTTATATCAGACGCCAGCTGGCAAAGAATCTTAACCTTAGAAATACACCGGAGATTCGTTTCATTCTGGATGAATCTATTGAATACGGTGTAAATATGTCAAAGCTTATCGATGATGTTACCAAAAAGGACAGCTCCCACAGACAGGTCAAAGAGCAGGAAGAGAATTAAGAGGGTGAATACATGAAGAATATCGCGGAGATACTGGAAGGTGTGAAAACAATGGGAATCGGCGGACATATCCGTCCGGATGGTGACTGCGTTGGTTCCTGTATGGCATTATATTTATATGTAAAAACCTATTATCCGGAGATTCAGGTGGATGTTTATCTGGACAATCCAAAACCTGTTTTCGGACATATTGACTGCATGGATGAGATCAAAACAGAATTGGACGGAGATAAAGAGTACGATCTTTTTGTCACCTGCGATGTAAGTGCGAGAGACAGACTTGCTCTTGCGGGACCATATTTTGACTCAGCAAAGAAAACAGCATGTATCGATCATCATATCAGCAATCCTGGATTTGCACAGGTCAACCACATCAGAGGCGATGTAAGTTCTGCATGTGAGGTTCTTTATGGACTGCTTGATTCTGAGAAAGTTAACTGCACGATCGCAAAACCTGTTTATACAGGAATGGTTCACGATACAGGTGTGTTCCAGTATTCCTCAACTTCACCGGAAACCATGCGTATCGCGGGTGAATTGATGAAGACAGGTTTTGATTTCAGTAAGATCATTGATGAATCCTTTTACCAGAAGACCTATGTTCAGAATCAGATAATGGGACGTGTACTTGCAGAGAGTATTATGCTTCTGGATGGAAAATGCATCATTGGATATCTTAAGAAAAAGGATATGGAATTTTATGGTGTGGACGGCAAAGATCTGGATGGTATTGTCAGCCAGTTGCGCCTTACACAGGGGGTAGAAGTTGCCATGTTCATTTATGAACTGGAAACTCAGTCCTTTAAGGTATCCCTGCGCTCCAATGGAAAAGTAGATGTAAGTAAGATCGCGGTATATTTTGGCGGCGGCGGTCATAAGAGGGCTGCGGGATGTGATCTGCAGGGTTCTATGTACGATGTGATCAACAATATATCAGAGCAGATCTGTAAACAGTTTCAGGAGCTTGAAATCTGATGGATGGAGTAATTGTAATCCGTAAGGAAAAAGGTTATACTTCTCATGATGTGGTGGCAAAGCTTCGCGGAATTCTTCATATGAAGAAAATCGGACATACCGGAACACTTGATCCGGATGCAGAGGGAGTGCTCCCGGTGGCTCTGGGAAAAGCTACTCGACTGGTGGATATGATCACCGATAAAGAAAAAACATATGAGGCAGTGATGCGTCTGGGTGTTGTTACAGACACGCAGGATATGAGTGGAACAGTTCTTTCAGAAGTGCCTGAGTTTCAGGTTACAGAAGAGGAACTTCGCACAGTAACAGAATCTTTTGCAGGTGATTATATGCAGGTGCCGCCGATGTATTCGGCACTGAAGGTCAATGGAAAGAAGCTTTACGAGTTCGCCAGAGAAGGTAAGATGGTAGAGCGCAAGCCAAGGCCGGTGCATTTCTTTGAGATAGAAATTCTTGACATTGATTTTCCACTGGTGCATTTTCGCGTAACATGCAGTAAAGGAACGTATATCCGTACTTTATGTCACGATATCGGAGAGAAACTGGGCTGCGGCGCTGCCATGGAAACGCTTCTGCGTACAAAAGTAGGCAGATTCACACTGGATGATGCGATCACACTGGCACAGACAGAAGAGGCAGTGCGAAACGGTGAGATAGAGCAGAGGATTCTTGGGATTGAAGAAATCCTTGCAGAGTATCCTCGTGTTTGCTGTACAAAAGAGGGAGACAGACTTCTGGCTAATGGAAATCCTCTTGTCCAGGCATTGGTCAATGCAGAGGAAAAAGATGGATGGATCCGTATGTGCAACAGCGAGGGCAGCTTTGCCGGAGTTTACCAGTGGGATGAAAAAAGAGACAGATATTTTCCTGTGAAGATGTTTTGATGAAATCAGGAAAGCAGTGAAGGGGATGAAACTTCAGCTGACCTGTAAACAGGAATGATTTTAGGAGACATGATGGAATACTTAAGGATTGAAAATGATTTTCCCAGAATTTCACACAGTGCGGTAACACTTGGGAAGTTTGACGGCATACACCGTGGACATCAGAAACTGGTTGAGAAAATTATTGAGCAGAAACAGGAAGGCGCACAGGCTGTTGTGCTTGCACTTGGTACTGCCTCAAGAGCAATCCTCACAAAGGAAGAGAGATGCCGCGTTCTGGAAGAAATGGGAGTGGATGTACTGCTTGAGTGTCCACTTACCGAGAAGATGCGGCACATGAAAGCAGAGAATTTTATAAAAGAAATATTGATAGGGGACCTTCAGGTCTCCTATGTGGCGGTTGGAGAAGATTTTCGCTTTGGCTATGAGCGAAAAGGAACACCTGCCATGCTAAAAGAGTTCGGAAAAAAATATGGATTTCATACGGAGGTCCTTCCGAAAGAAATGGACGGACGCCGTAAGATCAGCAGCACATTTATCAGAGAAGAGTTAAACAGAGGGAATATGGAGAAATTTCAATTCCTGATGGGAACGGACTTCTCAGTGGAAGGGATTATAGAACATGGTCGTGGAATGGGGCATAAATACCTTCTCCCGACTACGAACCTGATTCCACCGGCAGAGAAACTGATGCCGCCAAATGGTGTTTATATCACAGTTTCTCATTTCAAAGACAGAAGTTATCAGGGAATCACCAATGTAGGACATAAACCTACAGTTGGCGGTGAGAAATTTGTCGGTGTGGAAACATACCTGTTTGACTGCAATGAGAACCTGTACGGAGAATACTGTAAAGTAGATTTCAAAAAATTCCTCAGACCGGAGCAGAAATTCTCTTCGCTGGAGGCACTTAAAAGTCAGTTGGAGAAAGATGCTGTGAAGGGACAGGAATATTTTGAAACTTTGTAAAAAAGAGGTTTACACGCTGAAATCAATGTGCTATACTATCCAAGATGAATTTAGCCCATGTTCAGGGATAGGACACTCCGACCATCTCTTAATATGTGGCGGTCAATCAATAATAATTATAGAATACAGGAGGAAATCAAAATGATTTCAAAAGAAAAGAAAGCAGCAATCATGAAAGAATATGCAAGAACTGAAGGAGATACAGGATCACCGGAAGTACAGGTAGCAGTTCTTACAGCAAGAATTCAGGAACTTACAGAGCATTTAAAAACAAACCATAAAGATCATCATTCCAGACGTGGTCTTCTGAAAATGGTAGGTCAGAGACGTGGACTGTTAGCTTACCTGAAGAAAACAGATATCGAAAGATACCGTGCACTGATTGAGAAATTAGGCTTAAGAAAATAATAGCCTTTTAGTATGCGGAAGGGGGCGGATTTCCATCCGCCTCTCTTTTTATGTATATGGCAGTTCTGTAAAATATGGTGTTTTTCAGGATTGCGGTGGCTTGTTGTTTCGACTGCATCTGCATATTCAGAAACTGCGAAACATGACAGGAGTTATTTCCGAGACTACTGAAAAGATTATTTTGCATAGGAAAGTAACAAAGTAGGTAGATATATTTGCCTGAAAAGTAGTTTTTTCAGTTGTTTCGGACTCCTGTTTTAATGTGACAATTTCATAAAAAGTCTGAACGTTGATGGACAAGATTGTCAGCAGACGGAACAGACAAATTTGAAAAGAATAAAGTAATTACCGGACATGCAGTGAACGGTAACAGAAAATGACAACAGAATTATGAAAAAAGGAGAATGAACGTATGTACAAAAGTTATTCCATGGAATTAGCTGGAAGAACCTTAACAGTAGATATCAACCGTGTTGCGAAACAGGCAAACGGTGCTGCATTAATGCATTATGGCGATACTACAGTTTTATCTACAGCAACAGCATCTAAAGAGCCAAGAGAGGGAATCGATTTCTTCCCGTTAAGTGTTGAGTACGAAGAGAAAATGTATGCAGTAGGTAAGATCCCGGGAGGATTTAACAAAAGAGAGGGAAAGGCAAGCGAACATGCTATCCTTACTTCCCGTGTAATTGACAGACCTATGCGTCCTCTGTTTCCGAAAGATTACAGAAACGATGTAACACTGGTAAACATGGTTATGTCTGTTGATCCGGAGTGTAACCCGGAGATTCCGGCTATGCTGGGTTCTGCTATTGCAACCTGCATTTCAGATATTCCGTTTGATGGTCCGTGTGCTACCACACAGGTTGGTCTGATCAATGGTGAATATATTATCAACCCTACTATGGCACAGAAAGATGTTTCCGAACTTCAGCTTACAGTAGCTTCTACAAGAGAGAAAGTAATCATGATCGAAGCTGGCGCAAAAGAAGTTCCGGAAGATAAGATGATTGAAGCTATCTACAAAGCTCATGAAGTAAACCAGGAAATCATTAAATTTATCGATAAGATCGTAGAAGAATGCGGAAAACCGAAACACAGCTATGAATCCTGCGCTGTTCCGGAAGAACTTTTCACAGCAATGAAAGAAATCGTACCACCGGAAGAAATGGAAGTTGCAGTATTCTCTGATGACAAACAGACAAGAGAAGAGAATATCCGCCAGGTAACAGAGAAACTGAAAGAAGCTTTCGCTGATAACGAAGAATGGCTTGCAGTTCTGGGAGAGGCTGTATACCAGTACCAGAAGAAGACTGTCCGTAAGATGATCTTAAAAGACCACAAACGTCCGGATGGCCGTGCAATCACACAGATCCGTCCTCTGGCAGCAGAGACAGACATCATCCCGAGAGTACATGGTTCTGCTATGTTTACACGTGGACAGACACAGATCTGTACAATCACAACTCTGGCTCCTCTTGCAGAAGCTCAGAGACTTGACGGACTTGATGAGTTTGAAACTACAAAGAGATATATGCATCACTATAACTTCCCGTCCTACTCTGTAGGTGAGACAAAACCATCCAGAGGACCGGGACGTCGTGAGATCGGACATGGCGCACTTGCTGAGAGAGCACTGGTTCCTGTACTTCCAAGTGAAGAGGAATTCCCATATGCAATCCGTACTGTATCTGAGACATTTGAATCCAATGGTTCTACTTCTCAGGCAAGCATCTGTGCATCTACAATGTCCCTGATGGCAGCTGGTGTACCGATCAAGAAACCGGTAGCAGGTATTTCCTGTGGTCTGGTAACTGGTGATACAGATGATGATTACATTGTTCTGACAGATATCCAGGGACTTGAGGACTTCTTCGGAGATATGGACTTCAAGGTAGCCGGAACTCATGACGGTATCACAGCAATCCAGATGGATATCAAGATCCATGGACTGACAAGACCGATCGTTGAAGAAGCAATCAGACGTACAAAAGAAGCAAGAGAGTATATCCTGACAGAAGTTATGGAGAAATGTATTGCAGCTCCGCGTACTACTGTAGGTGAATACGCACCGAAGATTATCCAGATTCAGATCGATCCTCAGAAGATCGGCGATGTTGTAGGTCAGAGAGGAAAGACTATCAACACGATCATCGAGCGTACAGGCGTTAAGATCGATATTACAGACGAAGGTGCTGTATCTATCTGTGGCGTAGACCAGAAGAGCATGGATGAGGCAGCTAACATGATTAAGATTATTTCTACTGATTTCGAAGCAGGACAGATCTTTACAGGTAAAGTTGTCAGCATCAAAGAGTTTGGCGCATTTGTTGAATTTGCACCGGGCAAAGAAGGAATGGTTCACATTTCCAAAATCTGCAAAGAAAGAATCAACCGTGTTGAAGATGTTCTCACACTTGGCGATAAAGTTAAGGTTGTATGCCTTGGCAAAGACAAGATGGGAAGAATCAGCTTCAGCATGAAAGATGTACCGGAAGAAGCGTAAAAATATGAGATACCATAATATTACCAAGGACGATATGCTTAACGGCGACGGGCTTCGTGTAGTTCTCTGGGTGGCAGGATGTAATCACTGCTGTCCACAGTGCCAGAATCCTGTCACCTGGGATCCAAACGGCGGACTGCCTTTCGGCGAGGCAGAGCGTGCAGAGATTTTTGCGGAACTGGATAAGGATTACGTAAGCGGAATCACATTTTCAGGTGGAGATCCGCTGCACCCGGCAAATATTACTGAGGTAACATCCTTTGCGAAGGAAATCAGAAAGAGATATCCGGGCAAAACGATCTGGCTTTATACAGGTTTCAGATGGGAAGAAATCTGTCGCGAAGAGATTGTGCGTTATCTGGATGTCTGCGTAGACGGTGAATTTGAGGTGGACAAGAAAGAACTTTCCCTGAAATGGAAAGGTTCGAGCAATCAGAGAGTGATCGATGTTCCCAAAACTCTTCATGAAGGAAAAATCGTATTGCATTAATAAAGAAATAGAGACAGGCAGTTCAAGTATGCTTCAGGTGTACCTGAACTGTCTGCTTTGCTAAACAGGAGAAAAATACAGATGAAACGAATTGCAAAATTTCACAAAGTAAGCAAAGAACGCTTCACAGCAGACTGGATTGATACATTTGCACAGTCTCAGGAAGAAGCAGAAAAAGTATACGAAGCAATCCGCCTGCCAAAGAGAGCAACCGCAGGAAGTGCGGGTTATGATTTCTTTGCACCGGCAGAATTCACACTCAAACCAGGCGAAACAGTGAAAATCCCTACCGGAATTCGCGTAGAAATGCAGCCGGAATGGGTACTGAAATGCTATCCGAGAAGTGGTCTGGGATTTAAATACCGCCTGCAGCTTAATAATACAGTTGGAATCATTGACAGTGATTATTTCTATTCCGATAATGAAGGACATATTTTTGCAAAGATCACAAATGACTCTAATGAAGATAAGACTCTTACCATTCCGGCAGATACAGGATTTATGCAGGGAATCTTTGTAGAGTACGGAATCACAGTTGATGATGAGGTATCAGAAATCCGTAATGGTGGATTTGGAAGTACGACTGCGAAGTAGTAATCAGCCGGATTTCATTTTCTGATATATTGATAATGATAAGGCATGATCTACAAAGTTATGTGATGAAATTAAAAACGGAATGTTAAAAAAGTAGAACGTGAGAAGGAAACAAAGATTTTCTCTTTACGTTCTGCTTTTTCTTTGATATAATATTTTGAGATTCAAAATATTTGCAATACATATAATATAAGTCCAGTTAAAAATTTTATGTAAATGATGCAAATGGGAAAATTAATCGAGTAAAAAGGTGGAGCGGATGAATTTCATCTGCCGGACTATAAAAGTTGAAGATTGAGGAGAAAAAAAGTCATGATCATTGAACCAAAAGTAAGAGAATATATCTGCACAACCGCACATCCGCAGGGCTGCGCAGAGAGTGTGCGCAATCAGGCAGATTATGCCTGTAAGCAGGGAACTGTAAATGGAACCAAGAAGGCGCTGATTATCGGATGCTCTACAGGATATGGACTTGCATCCCGTATCTGTACACTGGAAAACTGCGGAGCTGATACCCTGGGAATTATGTTTGAACGTCAGGCGAATGGCAGAAGAACGGCAACACCGGGATGGTACAATACAGCAGAATTTCACCGTCTGGCGGCAGAAAAGGGGGCTTATGCGAAAACGATTAATGGAGATGCTTTTTCCAAAGAAATAAAAGATAAGGCCATTGAATTGATAAAAAAAGATCTGGGAAAAGTAGATCTGGTAGTGTACAGCCTGGCTGCTCCGAGACGTACGGATGCGGATGGAAAGACATGGTCATCTTGTCTGAAAACTACAGGAGAAGCGTTTACAGAGAAGAGTCTTGATTTAAGAAATAACGAGATTACAGAGAAGACAGTAGAACCTGCCACAGATGAAGAAGTGCTTAGCACAGTGAAAGTTATGGGCGGCGAAGACTGGACAGATTGGATTGATGCGCTGAAAGCGGCAGATGTATTGACGGAAAATGCAGTGACAGTCGCATATTCCTATATCGGACCGGAGCTTACCTATCCAATCTATTATCATGGAACAATCGGAACAGCAAAGCAGCATTTGCAGAAAACAATGACGGAGATCAATCAGGCGCATCCGGACGTACGCGCAGTGATTTCGGTAAATAAAGGACTGGTAACACAGGCAAGTGCGGCTATTCCTGTAGTGCCGCTGTATTTCGCAATTCTTTATAAGGTGATGAAGAAGGCAGGAAACCATGAGAACTGTATCCAGCAGATTGCGAGACTTTTTACACAGAAACTTTATACTTCGGAAGGATTTCTGACAGATGAAAATGGATTTATCCGTATGGATGACTATGAACTGACACCGGAGATCCAGGAAGAGGTAAAAAAATGCTGGGAAGCAGTTACTACGGATACTGTAAATGAATATTGTGATATTGACGGATATTGGGAAGATTTCTATCATATGTTCGGATTCCGCTATGAGGATATTGACTATACGCAGGATGTGGATGCGGATGTGGAGATTGATGGAATCATAATGTAGATGTGGATATACTTTGATAGCTCTCTTGAACGCATTGGTTTGGAGTATAGAAGAATTTATTGAAAAAATGAAACAGTGAGTATTCAATATAGAATTACAGAATAAAAAAGATAAAAAGGATCTGTTTGCCAAAATATTGATTTTATAGCAGATAAAAATATTCTCTCCAGGAGCTGGATATCAGTAAAAACAACTTATATCAGTCAGGAGAGAATATTTTTTAGCTAATTGGTATTTAGAAGAAAATATTAATATTAGATAAAGGTATCTGTTTATTTAGCTTTGTATACCGGATCCGCAGGATATCCACTTCGCAGTTTCTGTATGCCACGCTGCAGGGCATCCTTTGAATTTTTCCAGTCGGCATCTTTGTTTCTGTAGTCAAATTTATCTGACAGCCATACGAGGTCTTCTTCCATGCGCTGAAAATTCTCATCCACCAGCTTAAACATAGCAGGGTAAAATTCTGCTTTTTCTTCTTATTGTGCACAGAAAATTAGTTAGTGTCAAGAAGAACTATAATATCAGGAAAGCAAGAAACTCTCAAGGGAAGCATAAGTGGCGAAGGCCCAGCATAATCCGAAGTCTCCCTGATCTTTTACCGGGGATACACGGTTATATTGACGTAAATCATAGAAAGCAGGAAATATTTCGGTAGATGCAAAAGGGGTATCGCCTGTAGTTATAGAGGAAATGATACCGGATGAATCATCTGTATAAGTCGGGTTGAGGATAAATCCATGTTCTTTGAGTTCGCTTGAGGAATAGACTTCACAGGAGATATCCTCTCCGTCTGCGCCGGCAGCAGGAATACTTTCTGCGATATCACCATTGCTAAATGCTTTTATACAGACATTAGTGCCAGGCTGATAGATATTAAAATCTGTCCAGATATTTCCATGATGGCTAATGTAACTTTCGCCATCAGAGGCTGTGGCGAGGGAACTACTGTCGCCAAGCGGAGCCTCAAAATATGTTTTTGCACCGGCTGTACTCCATAATTTTATAACAACTGCGAAACGTGTTCCGCTTTTTAAGGTTATCGGTTTCTTGAGGTTTACTGTGTGATATCCCGCATATTTGCAAGTGCCTGATGCAGAAGGAGTGGGAAGTTTTAGCAGTGAATCCTTGTCTGCAAATTCTGTTCCCCAGCTGTTTTTACAGAGAAATGCACCATTCCCAGCGGGTTCTGTCACAAAATTTTCTTTTGAGTAGTTATCATCCCAACCGATAATGGCGATAGCGTGATTTGTTGCTATGACGGGAGAAGAACCAACTGGCGCTCTGCCTGCGTTATAATCAGCAGGGAGATAATAGGAAAGATCATCGCTGGAATAATATTCTTCAACAGAAACATAAGATGCGGATACTGCCCCATAATTGATGACGGCCTGTTTGATCGCCTGATTATCCAGAGCACTTTTTCGTTCAGGGATAAAAATAATTTCATCTATTTTAAGAGCTGGTGAAAAAGAAACATCAGCTGCTGAACGGAGATTCTTATAGGGTGCCTGCCATTCGTATACAGGACCAGTTCCACGTGTAAGATAGGCGGCAGCCATAGAAAGACTGCCACCTTCATCGTAATTACGGTCAAAACCTGTGGATGAGGAACGATTACTTGTCTGGTAACCCATATGAAATTCTGAAAAATCACTGGCATTTGGGTTATCAGAATATGGATTCAAAGCAACGGATTTGGAATATGGACCATAGTAGTATTTTCCGTTTATAAGGAGATATGCACGGACTTTATATAATGGACTGCCGGAGTCAAATACCGCAGATTCGTAATATTCAACGTATTTGCCACTTTCAGGATCGTTTAGTATATCTTCGATTTTATAGTATTTGCTGTTTGAATCATCAGCTCGATAAATGAAATATCCAGTAACATAAGGCAAATATTTCCATTTGACTGTGATACCGATATTCTGTTCGGTGACAGATGTCAGGCTGACTTTTGGAATGGATAATTGGCATACGTATCCGGTAGAGCCGTAGTCTCCAAGAGAAATTTTGCTGCCAGTTTTCCGATAGGGACGAACGGCATAATCATAAATTGTTTTTGGAATTGCCATTTCGTCTGTATAAGATGTTTCGAAATAATCGAGATCTGCCAGTTTAGTCCATTTGGATGTTCCTTTCTTTCTGCGATAGATCCGATAGCCGTCAGCACCTGTGATATCGTTCCATTTAAGAAGCATAAGTGTATTTTTTTCAGGCTTTTTTACGGTGGGACGTTTGAACTTTGCAGTGCCGCTCAAACCTTTGGTATTATACTTACTATAGGCTCTGTTACCATTTTGAAATGTGTAAGACTGCACGGTATACAGATAAGCTTTTTTAATCAGTCCGGTATTATCTGTGTAAGAAGTCTGTGAAGGAGAAACAGTTGCAATAGCCTGCCATGAAGCACCCTGTTTATCTTTTTCTTTTCGTAGAATCCGATAACCACTGACATTCTTTACTTTTTTCCAGAAGATGGTGACTTCATGTGAGGATTTGATCTTCTTTAATGTTGGCTTGACAGGAGCGATTGGGGTTCCTGATTCAATAGTAACTGTCATATGACAGGTTCCGAGAGTGAATCCGGTATCGCAATTTACAATAGAAAAAGAAGCTTCTGTCATAGTTCCGACAGGATTTAGAAGAGTGAAGAAATTGTCTCCGGATGCATACATCAGCTCGGTGCCAGGTACGAGTATTTCAGAAGGTGACAAGCTCTCATGGAAATTTCCGATTTCGGAAAAAGGAATTTTTCCTGAGGAATCTGCCTTGACTAAACATACACTCTGAGGAAAAAACAGAGAACTTTTCAGGGAAGTACAGCCGTTGGTTTCAATAGTATCCAGAGAATTAAAACGGCAGTCAAGGAATGAAAGATTCGTGAGTCCACTTACATTTAGGGAAGATAGTTTGTTACCACTTAACTGAATATATTCCAGTCTGGAGTTTGCTGTAAGGTTTAGTGAACGGATTCCTGTGCCTGTACAGGTCAGTTCAATCAATTCAGAATTTTTACTGAGGTCAAGATCGGTAAGCTGCTCAAGATCTGTGCAAGTCAGACTCTTTAATCCTGTAAAGTAAAATAGATCTGTCTGGTACAAAGGAAAGTTTTCGCTGAAGGTAAGAGAAGAAACTTTTTTAAGATATTCACGCGATAACATATGGTCGTCCGTCAGAGGATATAGTTGTTGCATCTGCTGAAACAGGTCGTGTGACCGGAAGTCTTTTTCCTGAAGATATCCAATGTAAATGAGCTGTGTATCATAGTGCTCAATACCTGCGCTGACAAATTTTCGCCGGATTTTTGCGGGAGATGTTATATTAACAGCTGTCAGCCGATAAGAGGAATCAATCATGCCGTTTTCCACAACTGTGATGGTTTCCGGATCTGCAAATTGAGAGAGGTCATAGAATTCCTCGGGAGTATGTGCCGTGTTTCCGCCGCAGTTTAATTCTTCGAGAGGACAGTCGCCAAAATTCAGATCAGACAGTTTATTATCAGAACAGTTTAATCTTTTCAGAGATGAAAAACCGGAAAGGTTCAATTCTGTGAGAAGGTTGTTCTGGCAATAAATAGTGTCCAGTGATCTGGTGGAAGGCAGCTTTAAGGTCTGTATACTGCTGGAAGAGCAGTCCAGATACTTTAAGTTAGAAAGTCGGCTCATGTTCAGGATATCCAGAGAATTTTTGGAACAGATAAGCTTTTCCAGTGCTGGCATGGAAGCCGGGTTTAAGGATGAAAGATTACAGTCGCTGCAATTTAACTCTTTCAGTCCGGAAAAACGTGAAAAATTAAATTCGTTAAGAAAATTGGAAGCGATATTTAATTTTTCAAGAGAAGAAGTTTTTGAAAAACTTATCTCGGTGGAATTTCCAAAAAAATTAGAAGAAGCATCCAGCTCTTTCAATTTTTTACAGGAAGAGAGATTCAATCGAGTCAGATTATTGTAGGAACAGTTCAGGGATTTCAGGGCAGTGTTGGATTTCAGGTCAAGAAAGAGCAGTTGATTATGGGAACAGTCCAGAGTTTTCAGATTGTAAAAATATTCAATACCTTTTAACGAATCGACAGACATAGAAGATATATTGATCTTGGTACATGCTTCGATTTCCTTGGCAGAAAGAAGTCCATTATGGTCCGTGTCAACGTTTTCAGAAATCCACTCTCTGAAGACAGGGTCTTCAAATCCGCTGTCGTCGGTGAGTGAAATGGACGAAGCTTTATTTGCGTTTGGAAGAAATTCTGGTTCTGAATCATCTGAAATATCTGATATGTTATCAGAATCAGTACCGTTACAGATATCATCAGAGATACTTGCATCGGAGAAGATTTCGTCAGAAACAGTATTATCAGAAACAGTATTATCAGAAACAGTTCCATCAGAAAAATCTTCGCCGGAAATAGCCCATGAAATCTGGGCATCAGAGAAAATCATAAGAAAACTTAAGACAAAGGGTAGAAAGTTTTTCTTTTTAATCATATAGAGACCTCCTTCTCTTGGGACGGTGTAATATCATCCGCTGATAGTAAATGTTACATGATATTAGGGGTTACTTATAGTATATAGATAAAAAAAAGGGAATCTATTAACTATTGGTTAGTAGGTTGTTGAATTTCGGATGAAGTTAAAAGTATATGATTTTTAAGAAATTAGTTTTCTGGTAAGGTTTGATATGGTATGATGTGTACAATAAAAAAATAAATGGTAACTGTTCAGTACCTTCACAGTTACGAGTCAAAATCCATTAAAAATCGCCTTCGGCGATGGGATTTTGACTTGTATGTCTTGGGATTTTGGCATGTTCATGCCAAAACACCTCGCGGGATAGTAGACTGCTGAATAGTTACTATAAATGTAACTATTTTGGAGTGAGTTGAGACTTGCTTATCAAAATAATTTAAGGGGGATAAAGTAAATGGTAGAATTACAGCTTAATGAGAACTGGCAATTATGCGATATTAAGAAACAGGATTGGGTTCCTGCGCAGGTGCCAGGGGATATCTATTCAGCGCTTCTTAAAGCGGGAAAGATGTCTGATCCATTCTTTGGAGACAACGAATATCAGGCGAAAGCATTGATGGAGGAGGATTACGAATATCGAACTGTATTTACATATGATGAGAAACAGTTTGAGAATTGTCAGGAAGTACTTCTTAGATTTGACGGAATCGATACGATCGCAGATATTTATCTGAATGAATGTTATCTGGGAAGAGCAGATAATATGCACAGAGTCTGGGAATTTCCGGTTGGAGAACTGTTACAGGAAGGCGAGAATACACTTCGGGTTATCATCAGATCACCTTTGAAATTCATGGCAGAGGCTTTTAAAAAGTACAAAAACATCGGAAATGAAGATACAGTAGAGGGATTTATGCATCTTCGTAAAGCTCATTACATGTCTGGATGGGACTGGGGTGCCTGTCTGCCGGATGGCGGTATTTTCCGTCCAGTAACTCTTCTGGGAATCAAGTCAGCCAGACTGGACAGCATATATATCCGTCAGGTACATGAGGATGGAAAAGTACTGCTGATTCCGGAAGTGGATGTAGAGACAGTAGACGAAGAGGAAATTGATACAGACGGAAAAAACAGCGTGGAGATTCCTGATCAGGGCGTGGAAAGTGAAGCGGATGAGGATTTACTGGAATATGAAGTTACAGTAACTGAGCCAGATGGAACGGAAATTGTAAGTGACGGATCTCCGGATGAAATCGTAATCGAGAATCCACAGTTCTGGTGGCCAAACGGTCTGGGAGAGCAGCCATTATATCAGGTTCAGGTAGATCTGAAAGCAGGAGATAAAACCGTCGATACCTGGTGTAAGAAAATCGGACTTCGGACACTGACCATGCACATTGAGAAAGATGAGTGGGGAGAAAGCTTTGCTCACGAAGTGAATGGCCATCAGGTTTTTGCAATGGGTGCAGACTATATTCCAGAGGATAATCTGCTGCAGAGAACCTCAAAGGAACGTACCAGAGAATTGCTTCTTCAGTGTAAGAGAGCAAACTTTAACACGATTCGTGTCTGGGGCGGCGGCTATTATCCGGAGGACTGGTTCTTTGATCTTTGTGATGAACTTGGCCTGATGGTATGGCAGGACTTTATGTTTGCCTGCTCGGTCTATGAACTGACACCGGAATTTGAGGCGAATATCCGTCAGGAATTTATTGATAATATCAAAAGAATCCGTCATCATGCGTCACTTGCACTGTGGTGTGGCAATAATGAGATGGAAATGTTTGTAAAACAGGGTAATTGGGTAACGAAACCTACAGAGGTGAGAGACTATCTGCTGATGTATGAGCGCATTATTCCGGAAGTACTCAGAGAATATGATCCGGATACATTTTACTGGCCGGCAAGCCCGTCATCAGGCGGATCTTTTGATGAGCCGAATGATCCGAATCGTGGAGATGTGCATTACTGGGAGGTATGGCATGGAAACAAGCCATTTGCGGAATATCGCAAATATTTCTTCCGCTATGCTTCTGAATTTGGCTTCCAGTCATTCCCGTCTGTTAAGACACTGGAGACGGTAACTGATGATCCGAGAGAACTGAATCCGTTTTCTTATGTGATGGAGAAACATCAGAGAAACTATGGCGGAAATGGAAAGATTGCCAAGTATATGCAGGCTGCCTATCGTTATCCGGAGAACTTCAGTGCTTTTGTATATGCCTCTCAGCTTCTTCAGGCAGATGGAATCCGCTATGGAGTAGAACATTACCGTAGAAACCGAGGTCGCTGTATGGGAGCCATCTACTGGCAACTAAATGACTGTTGGCCGGTTATTTCCTGGTCATCCATTGATTATTATGGAAGATGGAAAGCTCTTCATTATTATGCGAAGAGATTCTTTGCACCGGTAATGCTTTCCTGCGAGGAGCAGAGCTGGATGACAGTGGAAGCGGATATGAACCGTCAGCATTTCGAATTTGAGAAGTCTATCCGCCTGAATGTGACAAATGAGACTCTGGCTGCGCGTAAAGTGCTGGTAAAATTTGCAGTGCGTGATGCCAGTGCCAAAATCCTGCGACAGGAAGAACAGTGGCTAGAAGTTCCTGCACTTTCCAGTGTGTGGATGGATAAAGTAGAGCTTCCGGAAATTGACAGTTTCAATGAATATGTAAGCTATGAAGCATGGGAGAATGAGAAGATTATTTCTCAGGGAACAGTGATCTTCTCCTATCCGAAATATTTCCATTACCAGGATCCGAAGCTTTCAGTGAGAGTGGAAGGGGATGAGATTATTGTCAGTGCAGAAGCCTATGCTAAGAGCGTAGAAATTCAGAATGAGAACGACGATCTGATTCTGGAGGATAATTACTTCGATATGAATGCAGGCGAACGCAGAGTAAAAATCCTTGATGGAAAACCAGAAAACCTGAAAGTGCGCAGTGTGTACGATATATAAGTCAGGACTTTGGGCAGACACTTACTTGATTCGTTTAAATAAGAGTTTGCCTTAATAGGTATTACGATTGCAAAAGTCAATAATCGGCAAATAGAAATATATGAATATTGAAAATCAGAAGAGATAGAAATTTTCTGATGGGAAATGAAATATATAAAAAATAAGAATCTCCAACATTTACAAAATGTAGGAGATTCTTATTTTAAATTAGTCGATCTTTTCGAGAGAATCCTTTGCGTTCTGAAGAACTGTATCAAAAGCAACAGCAGCTTTTGCGTATTCTTCGTCACTTTCGATGTTGGAAAGCATAGGATCGCCGCTTTCTGTGCGGGCAAATGTATAAAGGTAAACTTCACCACTCTGGTTCTGTCCATTCTCGTCCAGTGGGAGAAGTGCGATGTATTCTTTTGCATCTACCGGGAAAATAGTAAGGATCGCGCATTCTACCTCAGTATCATCTTCCATGGTGAGTGTGATAGTTTTGTGTTCTTCAGATGTGCCATATCCACTGCTGGAATTACATCCGCCGCCGCAGGAAGCGCAGTCACTTGGGTTACATCCGCCAAATGTAAATTCGTCACTCATTTTATATTCCTCATTCTTTCTTTTTTATCAGTGAGCGGGGAAATATCTGCCGCCTCAATTTCGTTTTATTGTAGCAGAAACACAGTAAGAATGCAAGCTGCTGTTCTCAGTAACTACACTACAATATAAAAAGATGTTTGTTACAGGTGCAAAACGTGTTATAATGGATAAAACAGTGTTTATAGTAAATATTCAGATTATAAGGGGATCAGCTTATATGAAATTAATTTCATGGAATGTAAATGGAATTCGTGCCTGCATTGGCAAGGGATTTGAAGAGAGTTTTGCTGCGCTTGACGCAGATATTTTTTGCCTGCAGGAAACGAAGTGCCAGCAGGGACAGGTAGAACTGGAACTTCCGGGATATCATCAGTACTGGAATTATGCGAACAGACGCGGCTACTCCGGAACTGCTGTTTTTACAAAGAAAGAACCGATATCTGTAGCTTACGGTCTGGGAATCGAAGAGCATGATAAAGAAGGACGAGTGATCACTCTGGAATTTGAGAACTTTTATCTTGTGACTGTATATACACCAAATTCCCAGAGTGAATTACGCAGACTGGAATACCGTATGCACTGGGAAGAGGATTTCCTGGCATATCTTTTAAAATTACAGGAGAAGAAACCGGTGATCTGCTGTGGCGATTTCAATGTGGCCCATAAAGAAATTGACTTAAAGAATCCAAAGACAAATCGTAAAAACGCCGGCTTTACAGATGAAGAAAGAGCATGTTTTGATAAGATACTTGAGAGCGGATTTATAGATACGTTCCGTTATTTTTATCCGGATGTGGAAGGAAGATATTCCTGGTGGTCTTACCGCTTTAAGGCGAGAGAGAAGAATGCAGGATGGAGAATTGACTATTTTATCACTTCTCCACAGCTGAAAGATAAGCTAAAAGGCGCTGAAATTCATTCTGATATCATGGGTTCAGACCATTGTCCGGTAGAACTTGAGATAGAATTAGATTGATGCACATCACAAAGTATGTTGCAAGATGTAGAGAGAACAGTGACGATTGACAGGGATGGCATATCATATGGACAGACATAAGCAGTAAGAAAGAAGATGGAGGAGACGAAGAGATGGTTGAACGCAGAAAGATAAGAACAGAAAAGGGGCTGGCTCTTGTGCCTGGTGCAAATAAGCTCTCGGGTGGCTATAATTTTGCAGTGGAGGTACCGGAGAACAGCCAGGCATCCCTGGTTCTTTACAAAAAGAAATCAAGAAAACCTTTTGTGGAGATTCCTTTTACGCAAGAAGAAAGAATCGGGAATATGTATGCGTTATCCATCCCGGATTTTCAGCCGGAGGCATATGAATATAATTTTATGGTAGATGGAAAAGTTTACACCGATCCCTGTGCGTACCGGATTCTGGGAAGAGAGAAATTTGGTGCGGCAGTGGATACGGATATTCATAAGGTAAGATGCGGATTTCTCCGAAATGAGGCATTTGACTGGGAAGGTGATAAAGAACCGTCAATTCCATACCATGAAATGATTCTTTATAAACTACATGTAAGAGGATATACAAAGACAAACCGAACTGTAACAGGTACGAAAGGAACTTTTCAGGCTCTGGAAGAAATGATTCCATACTGGAAGGAACTGGGTATTAATACGATCGAGCTGATGCCTGCATATGAATTCATGGAAAGCGGCACATGCAGAGACGCAGAGAAAGAGGAAATGGTATCTGAAAAACGTACAGAGGGCCGCGTGAATTTCTGGGGTTACATACCAGGCTATTATTTTGCACCAAAGAGATCTTACTGTGCCACAGATGACCCGGAGAAAGAGTTTAAGACACTGATTAAAAAGTTACATCAGGCTGGAATTGCCTGTATTATGGAAATGTATTTTCCGAAAGAATGCAACATGATCGTAGTATTGCGGGCATTACAATTCTGGAAACTTTATTATCATGTGGACGGCTTTCATTTACTGGGAGAGGGAGTTCCGACAGAAATTCTTATGCATGATGCGATTTTGAGTAATACACGACTGATGTTTCACGATTTTAATGCAGATCAGATTATTAAAAAGAAAAAATCCGATGATAAATGTATTGCACAATATGAGCCGGGATTTCTGCAGGATATGCGCAGATTTTTAAAAAGTGATGAAGATATGGTCGGTGCTGCGGCATATAGGTTCAGAAGAAATCCGAGAGATTACGCTGTTATCAACTACATGGCCTGTCAGGATGGCTTTACCCTGAATGATATGGTAACCTATAATTACAGACATAATGAAGCCAATCAGGAGAATAATCAGGATGGCAGCAGCTACAATTATTCATGGAACTGTGGTGTGGAAGGACCAAGCAGAAAGTTGCAGGTCCGTCAGATGAGAGAACGTCAGATAAGAAATGCGTTTCTTATGATGCTGCTCAGCCAGGGAGTGCCTCTGATTTATGGTGGAGATGAGATAGGAAATTCCCAGAACGGAAATAATAATGCGTATTGCCAGGACAACCAGGTAGGATGGATTGACTGGAAGGGTATGAAGAAGAATCGGCAACTGCTTGAATTTGTAAAAAGTGCGATTGCGTTTCGTAAAGAGCATCCGATCCTTCACGTGCCGGATGAATTGCGGGGCGTAGATTACAAGACAAAGGGACTGCCGGATGTTTCGCTTCATGGAGAGCGTGCCTGGTATATGAATTCAGAGAATACTTCAAGATTACTTGGAATCATGTACTATGGTGCTTATGCAAAAAAAGCGGATGGAAGTGATGATGCTTCTGTTTATATCGCATATAATTTTCATTGGGAAACCAGGGAATTTGCCCTTCCTAATCTGAGACATAAACGCTGGAAAAAGGTGATTGATACCAGTGCCGAAAAAGAAAATTACTTTCTTAAAGAAAGCGAAGAAAAATACAGTAAGAAGCTGGAGATCGCACCGCGTACGATCGTGGTATTGCTGGCAGTAGAGGAGGAGAAGAAAGATGCATCCGTGGCTGCACTTTAAAACAATAACCAGACATAAACTGCTGGTCATGCATTATTGTTTCCGGGCAGGTTTGTATAAACAGGGACTGCTCCATGACTTGTCGAAATATGAACCGGTAGAATTTCTGGTTGGATGTAAATATTATCAGGGAGACCGAAGTCCGAATAATGCCGAGCGAGAGGAAACAGGACTGTCTAAGTCCTGGCTGCATCATAAGGGCAGAAATAAACATCATTTTGAATACTGGGTGGATTATGCGCCGGGAGATGAGCACATTATCAATGGCGTTCCTATGCCGCGTAAATATATCGCAGAGATGGTAATGGACAGAATCAGCGCGTCCAGAAATTATCTGGGTAATAAATATGACCAGCATCAGCCTTTGGAATATTTTATGAAGAGTAAAGAGAAGCTTTGGTTTATTCATCCAAAGACGAAGAGAGATCTGGAGGGACTGTTAAGGATTCTTGATGATCATGGAGAGGAAGTGTTGATTTCTTATATTAGGAATGTTTATTTGAAAAAGGATAAAAAAAGAGCTTATGCAAAACATGTGTCAAAAAGAACAGGTTCTAAAAAGTATCTTTCTCATTAATTTTCACACGCCACTATTCCGCGAGGTGTTTTGGCATAAAAAATGCCAAAATAAGGTGTAAAACCTAAAAATGGGCAAAAAAATAGCCAAAAATGAGAAATACACTTGTATGATATACAGGTAATGTGGTAAAGTAACCGAGTACGAGAGAGGTACGCGGTTATTTTTACGTTATGTAAAGGCTAAACATCCTGCGGGCTTTTTACAGAAGCAGGCAGGAAAGTATTTAAATGATAAGAAGGAGGAAAGAATTTGAGTAGTACAACAATGATCATATTATCTGCATTTGTGGTCTATCTTCTGTTCATGATAGTTATCGGTGTAGTTTATATGAAAAAGACAAACAACTCAGAAGACTATTTTCTGGGCGGACGTGGTCTGAACGCCTGGGTAGCTGCTCTTTCAGCGCAGGCATCGGATATGAGCGGATGGCTTCTGATGGGACTTCCGGGAGCAATTTATTCTCTTGGAACAGGCCAGATCTGGATTGCAGTAGGTTTATTTATCGGTACAGTATTAAACTGGGTCTGTATTTCACACAGACTTCGTAAATATACGATCGCAGCAAACAATTCCCTTACGATTCCTGCATATCTGGAGAACAGATTCCAGGATAAGAAGAGAATTCTGTTATTGCTTTCATCTATTGTGATCGTAATCTTTTTCTTGGTGTATACAGCCTCTGCGCTTGCAGCAGGTGGTAAGCTTTTTAACACCGTATTTGGAATTGATTACCATATTGCACTGGCAATCGGAGCAGCAGTTATTCTCTGCTATACCTTTATGGGTGGATTTATGGCAGTATGTGTAACTGACTTTGTACAGGGAACACTGATGCTGATCGGTCTGTTGATCGTTCCGCTGGTTGCTTATTTCACATTAAGTGGAAATTTAAGTGATCTTCTGACTCAAAGTGGGGCACCGGGAGGAGCAGCAGCGTTTCTCAATCCATTTGAGAACGGAGAGCGCCCGTATACATTTATTGAAATCTTTTCCCAGCTGGCATGGGGACTTGGATATTGTGGTATGCCGCATATCCTTACTCGATTTATGGCTGTAAAGAACGAGAAAGAATTAAAGAAATCCAGTGTGATTGCGATCGTATGGGATATTCTTTCGCTGACAGCTGCCTGCTTTATTGGTGTGATCGGACGTGCATATCTGCTTCCGGCTGTACTGGGAGAAGAAGGCGCTTCCTCAGCAGAGAGTGTATTTATCGAGATGATCAACAAGCTGTTTTCTACAGATCTGGCATTGCCGTTTATCGGAGGAATTTTCCTCTGTGGAATCCTGGCAGCAATCATGTCTACCGCGGATTCACAGCTTCTTGTAACAGCATCTGCGGCATCTGAGGATTTATATCATCAGTTTGTTAAGAAAGATGCAGATTCAAAGGAGATTCTTACAGTTGCGAGAATCACAGTTATCGCTGTTTCTGTAGTGGCATTTATCATTGCGTGGAATCCGAACAGCAGTATTATGGGACTGGTATCTAATGCATGGGCTGGTCTGGGAGCTGCTTTCGGACCGACTGTGGTTATGTCTCTGTTCTGGAGAAGAACAAATCTTGCAGGTGCAGTTGCAGGTATCGTTTCCGGTGGTCTGACAGTTATCATCTGGGATTACATACCGCTTGCGGCAGGACAGACACTTGGAACTTATACAGGTCTTTACTCTCTGGCAGTAGGATTTGCAGTCAGCCTTGTAATGATCATCATCTTCAGCCTTGCTACGAAAGCACCGTCTAAAGAGATTACTGACGTATTCGATGAGGTAGCCGGAAGGAAATAAGGCTATGGTCCGATTTGTCTTTTGTAACAAAATAAGAATTAAATAGAAAGACTATCCATTTTCGGATGAATTTGTTATAATGGCAGTAGCGCAAAAAAAGCGTTACTGCTTTTTTATATTACGAAGAAGAAGGTGTCGTACATGAAGAAATATGATTATCTGATAGTAGGAGCAGGTCTTTTTGGTGCTGTATTTGCACATGAGGCTTCCAGACGGGGAAAAACCTGTCTTGTGATCGATAAGAAAAATCACATCGGCGGTAATATTTACACAGAAGAAGTAGAGGGAATCCAGGTACACAGATATGGTGCACATATTTTCCACACTTCCAGAAAACAGGTATGGGATTATATTAATCAGTTTGCAGAATTTAATCATTTCGTAAATTCGCCGATTGCAATCTATAAGGATGAATTATATAATCTGCCGTTTAATATGAATACGTTCCATCAGCTCTGGGGAGTACGCACTCCGGCAGAGGCAAAGGCGAAGATTCAGGGACAGATCGCAAGAATGCACATCACTCATCCGAAGAACCTGGAGGAACAGGCGCTTGCCCTGGTCGGACAGGATGTATATGAGAAGCTTGTAGAAGGATATACAAGGAAACAGTGGGGCAGAGAGTGTAAAGATCTGCCATCATTTATCATAAAAAGACTTCCTTTGCGTTATACTTATGATAATAACTACTTTAAGGATCCTTATCAGGGAATTCCGAAAGGTGGTTATACCCGCATTGTGAAGAAGCTTCTTGAGGGCGTACAGGTATGCCTGAATACGGATTTCTTTGCAAACAGAGAAGAACTGACGGCACAGGCGGATAAGGTACTCTTTACAGGTATGATTGATGAATTCTATGATTACTGCTATGGAGAGCTGGAATACAGATCATTAAGATTTGAGACAGAAGTGCTGGATATGGGTAATTATCAGGGAAATGCAGTTGTAAATTATACGGACTATGAGGTTCCATATACAAGAATCATTGAGCATAAGCATTTTGAGTTCGGTACACAGCCAAAGACTGTTATCACCAGAGAATATCCTGCGGCATGGGAGAAAGGCAAAGAGCCATATTATCCGGTAAATGATCCGAAGAATAGTGAACTGTTTGACAAATATGAGCGCCGCGCATTAGAAGAGAAGAATGTGATCTTTGGCGGAAGACTTGGCATGTATCGTTACATGGATATGGATCAGGTTATTGAGGAGGCACTTTCTCTTGCAGAGACAGAGCTTACTTATGAAGAACCGTGATACACGTTAGAAAAAAGTTTTAAGACAGTAACTGGAAAGGATAAATATATATATGACAGATACACCAACAATTGCTCTTTATTACAAAGAGCATGACCCGATGAAGAGAAAGATGTTTCTTGATCAGTCTATCGCAGCAGGGGAAGATGAAGAGGCAAATGCTGTTCGAAAAGAAATCTGGGAGATTCGCTATGGCGGTCCTTCAGAACTGGGACCAGATACACGCGCAGATGGATACCTGGCATTGTGGATGGCCATGGAATACAGTAAAGATGCTGCTGGAAGAATGTTTGGCGGTAAGAGAGCACGCAAAGAAGTTGAGAAGAATCTTGCCAGAATGAAATTCAAAGAATTGCAGGAGAAGAGTGAGCTTCACAGAGAACTGCTTTACAGAGAGTGCTGCCATATGGTAAAGACTTATATGGAACTTTGTGAGAAGGACAAGACATATAACACAACTTTGTGTGGGATTGTTCATATCAGCGAGAAGAGTGCAAAGAATAAGCTTCAGAATGATATATATACGACTGCAGTCGCATTTCCGGAGGAAATTAATATGCAGCAGGAACTGGAAATCATCACAAAGGCAGCAAGAGAAGCTTACGAGGATCATTTTCCGGGAGAAGGCGGATTATAAGAGATAAGGATACGCCAATAAAAAATTACTGGAGGCATATATGAACAAAGAGAATTTGACAGCTTATGAAGTTGTGACAGAAGAGGAACTGACAGATATTCATTCTAAGGGATGGCTTCTTCGCCATAAGAAAACTGGCGCCAGAGTCATGCTGATCGAGAATGATGATGAGAATAAAGTATTTAATATCGCATTCCGTACACCGCCTAAGGACAGCACTGGTGTTGCGCATATCCTGGAGCACAGTGTACTTTGCGGTTCTAAGGACTTTCCGTTAAAAGATCCTTTTGTAGAACTTGTAAAAGGATCTCTGAACACATTCTTGAATGCGATGACTTATCCGGACAAAACATGCTATCCTGTGGCAAGCTGTAATGACCAGGATTTTCAGAATCTGATGCATGTTTATCTGGATGCGGTATTTTATCCGAATATCTATAAACGCGAAGAGATTTTCCGACAGGAAGGCTGGAACTATCATCTGGAACAGCCGGAAGGACCATTGAAATATAACGGTGTCGTATACAATGAGATGAAAGGTGCTTTTTCCTCACCGGATGAAGTCCTGGAACGTGAGATTATGAATCACCTTTTCCCTGACACTACCTATGGATGCGAATCAGGTGGTGATCCGAAGAATATTCCGGACCTTACCTATGAAAACTTCCTGAATTTCCACAGAACTTATTATCATCCATCCAACAGCTATATTTATCTGTATGGAAATATGGATATGGAAGAGAAACTTAAATTCCTGGATGAGCATTATCTGTCCAATTTTGATTATCTGGATGTAGACTCTGTGATTCAGGAGCAGAAAGCGTTTGAAAAATGCCAGGATGTGGCACTGGAGTATCCGGTTGCAGAGAATGAGGGAGAAGAGGATAATACGTATCTTTCTTATAACATGGTTGTCGGAAATGCTTCAGACAGTCAGATGGCTATGGCGTTTGAAGTACTTGATTATGCACTTTTGAGCGCACCGGGAGCACCGCTGAAACAGGCACTTCTTGATGCAAAGGCAGGTAAGGATGTCTATGGTTCTTATGATGATGGTATTCTTCAGCCATACTTTACAGTAATTGCGAAGGGCTCTAATCCAGACAGGAAAGAAGAATTTTTATCTGTGATCCGACAGGTACTTGGAGACATTGTTAAGAACGGAATCGATAAGAAAGCGATAGAGGCAGGAATCAATTATTTTGAATTCCGTTATCGTGAGGCAGATTTCTCATCTTATCCAAAGGGACTGATGTACAGTTTGGATATTCTGGGAGACTGGCTGTATGAACAGGGAAATCCTTTTGCACAGGTACAGCAGCTGGAGGTATTTGAGAAACTGAAAGCAGCAGTTAACGAAGGATATTTTGAGGAACTGATCCGCAAATATCTTCTTGAGAACCCTCATGGCTGTGTCCTTACCCTTGTTCCGAAGAAAGGTCTGGCAGCCAAACGTGAGAAAGAACTGGAAGAAAAACTGGAAGCATACAGAAGCAGCCTTTCTGAACAGGAGCTGAATGCTATGGTTGAGAAAACCAAAGCACTGGAAGCATATCAGGAAGCTGAAGAGAATCAGGAAGCGCTGGAATGCATTCCAATGTTAAAGAGAAGTGACATTAAGAAAGAAGCTGCAAAGTTTGTAAATGAAGAATTATCTGTAGATGACAGTCTGTTCCTTTATCATGATGTACGCACAAATGGTATCGGTTATGTAGATCTGATGTTTAAAACAGACAGCATTGCACCGGAACAGATTCCATATCTGGGATTGCTGAAATCAGTACTGGGCTATGTTGACACGAAAGATTACACATACGGAGAACTGTTTAATGAGATCAATGCCAACACAGGCGGTATTAACTGTGGAGTGGAGGTATTTGACAGAGCAGATTCAACAGAAGAGTTTCAGGCAATGTTCTCTGTAAGAGGTAAGGCACTTTATACAAAGATGGATTTTCTTTTCAAAATGATCCAGGAGATTCTTAATACTTCCAGACTGGAGGATACCAAGCGTCTCTATGAGATTATTGCTTCTGTGAAATCTCGCGCGCAGGTAAGCCTGACAGGTGCCGGACATTCTACTGCTGTACTGAGAGCAACTGCTTATTCTTCACCGATGGCAGCTTTTCAGGATGAGATGGCGGGTATCGGATATTATCAGTTTATCGAGAAACTGGAGAAAGACTTTGACCAAAGGAAAGATGAGACTGTAGAGGAACTTCGCAAACTTATGAAAGAAATTCTCCGCCCGGAGAACTTTATGATCAGTTATACAGGTGAGAAAGAATCTCTGGAAACAGTTAAGAAGCTGGCAGCATCTGTAAAGGCAGGACTTTGTACAGAACCGGCAGAGAAATCAAAGGATAAACTGATCTGTACAAAGAAGAATGAGGGATTTAAGACCTCCGGACAGGTTCAGTATGTGGCTCAGACCGGTAACTTTAAGAAGAAAGGTCTGGAATACACAGGAGCGCTGGAAATTCTGAAAGTTATCTTAAGTTATGATTATCTGTGGATTAATCTGCGTGTAAAAGGCGGTGCGTATGGCTGCATGAGCGGATTTAAGAGAAATGGTGAGAGTTATCTGGTTTCCTATCGTGATCCGCATCTGAAACGTACTCTGGATGTATATAAAGGAATTCCGGATTATGTCCGTAATTTCCAGGCAGATGAGAGAGATATGACGAAATATGTGATTGGTACCATCAGTGGCAAGGATGTACCGAAGACACCTCAGATGAAGGGGGCTGTTTCAAAAACAGCTTATTTCTGTGGCGTGACAGAAGAGATGATCCAGAAAGAACGTGATCAGATTCTGAATGCATCCGTAGAGGATATCCGTGCACTTGCTGAGATTATCGAAGCAGTTCTTGCAGCAGACCAGATCTGTGTTGTGGGAAGTGAGAGCAAGGTATCAGAAGCTTCCGATATACTGATGGAAGTGAAATCACTGGTTAACTGTTAAAAATAATATAAGGAAAAGGATAGAATGAGCGAAAATTTTAAATCAGGATTTGTAGCAATCATCGGAAGACCAAACGTTGGTAAATCTACTCTGATGAATCATCTGATCGGTCAGAAGATTGCTATCACATCTAAGAAACCACAGACAACCAGAAACCGTATCCAGACAGTGTATACCTGTGAAGAGGGACAGATCGTATTCCTTGATACACCGGGTATCCACAAGGCGAAGAATAAGCTGGGTGAATATATGGTGCAGGTGGCAGAGAGAACTTTAAAAGAAGTGGATGCCATTATGTGGCTGGTAGAGCCGAGTACATTTATCGGTGCGGGAGAACGCCATATTGCAGAACAGCTTCAGAATATCGGAGTGCCGGTGATTCTGATCATTAATAAGATCGATACCGTTTCAAAAGAGGAGATTCTTCCGGCAATCGATACTTACCGTAAGGTATGTGATTTTGCGGAAATCATTCCATGCTCTGCACTGCGAGGACAGAACACAGAGGATATCATTGGATGCATTCTGAAATATCTTCCATATGGACCGATGTTTTATGATGAGGATACAGTTACAGATCAGCCACAGCGCCAGATTGTGGCTGAGGTAATCCGCGAGAAAGCTCTCCATGCACTGGATGCAGAGATTCCTCATGGAATTGCAGTTGCTATCGATCAGATGAAAACACGTCCGGGCAAGAAACCAATCGTGGATATTGATGCGACCATTATCTGTGAGAGAGAGTCTCATAAGGGAATTATCATTGGCAAACAGGGAGCTATGTTAAAGAAAATCGGTAGCAACGCAAGATACGAGATTGAACGTATGCTGGAATCAAAAGTAAACCTGAAACTTTGGGTAAAAGTAAAGAAAGACTGGAGAGACAGTGATTTTTTGATTAAGAATTTTGGTTACGATAAGAAAGAAATCTGATAGAGTATCATAGAGTTATCCGGTGTACCAAAGGTATTAAAAGTAATAAAAAGTATTTAAGGAACAGAGTGAATGAGTGATTTGATAACAGTGCAGGGAGTAGTGCTCTCTGCCATGCCGGTAGGAGAATATGATAAGAGGATCGTTCTTCTCACAAGAGAGAGAGGAAAGATATCTGCATTTGCAAAGGGAGCACGCCGTCCGAACAGTCAGTTTCTGGCAGCTGCAAATCCTTTTGTATTTGGAACATTTACCCTTTATGAAGGTCGTTCCAGTTATAATCTGAATCAGGTATCCATAACTCATCACTTCGTAGAACTGGCAGGAGAACAGCCGGGAATCTATTACGGATATTATTTTCTGGAGCTTGCGGATTATTTCGGCCAGGAGGGTACGGACGAGAAAGAATCCATGAATCTTCTGTATGTGACAGTAAAGGCTCTCTTGAATCCACATATTGAAGACCGGCTGGTGCGTTGTATCTTTGAACTTCGCATGATGACCGCGCAGGGATTGTGTCCATCGCTGTTTCATTGTGTATGCTGTGAAAGACAGCCGGTGGAGGGAGAGGAGCTATTCTTTTCCCAGCATAATCATGGGATTCTGGACAAACATTGTCTGGGACAGGTAAATGATGCAAAGAGGATATCGGCACCTGCCTTATATGCTATGCAATACATAGTGACCACATCTCTTGGCAAACTTTATACATTTACTGTGACAGAGGAAGTACTCTGTGAACTGGAACGACATATTCATACGTATGTTGCCTCAAACACCGAAAAACGGTTCAAAAGTCTGGAAATTCTGGAAATAATGAGCTGAGATACCTTGAAAAAGAGAACAGATGCAGTTATAATAGCGTTAGCTGTAGCTGTTTATTCCGTTGAAAAATCAGAAAGATATCAAAGCAGACAGTAATTAATTATCTCAAAAAGAGATAAATTATCCTAAAAAAGAACGAGGAGAATTGTGATGGAAAAAACAATGGACAAAATCATAGCTCTGGCAAAAGCAAGAGGATTTGTTTACCCGGGCTCTGAGATTTACGGAGGTCTTGCAAACACATGGGATTATGGTAATCTTGGTGTGGAATTAAAGAATAATGTAAAACGTGCATGGTGGCAGAAATTTATTCAGGAATCCCCATACAACGTAGGTGTTGACTGTGCGATTCTGATGAATCCGCAGACATGGGTAGCATCCGGACATCTGGGAAGCTTCTCTGATCCGCTGATGGACTGTAAGGAATGTCATGAGCGTTTCCGCGCAGACAAGATCATTGAGGATTTCAGCCAGGAGAACGGAATTGAACTGGAGAGCTCTGTAGATGGATGGTCTCAGGAAGAAATGATGAACTTCATTAAAGATCACAATGTACCATGCCCTACATGCGGCAAACATAACTTTACAGATATCCGTCAGTTCAACCTGATGTTCAAAACATTCCAGGGTGTTACAGAGGATGCCAAGAATACTGTATATTTAAGACCTGAGACAGCTCAGGGTATTTTCGTAAACTTTAAGAATGTTCAGAGAACATCCCGTAAGAAGATTCCGTTTGGTATCGGTCAGATCGGTAAATCTTTCCGTAACGAGATCACACCGGGTAACTTCACATTCCGTACACGTGAGTTCGAGCAGATGGAACTTGAATTCTTCTGTGAGCCGGATACAGACCTTGAGTGGTTTGCATACTGGAAGAACTTCTGCCTGAACTGGTTACATTCTCTTGGATTGAAGGATGAAGAAGTTCGTTATCGTGACCATGATGCAGAAGAGTTAAGCTTCTACAGCAAAGCTACTACTGACGTAGAGTTCCTGTTCCCATTCGGATGGGGCGAGCTTTGGGGAATCGCTGACAGAACAGACTATGACCTGACACAGCATCAGAACGTATCAGGACAGGATCTGACATACTTTGACGATGAGAAGAAACAGAAATACATTCCATATGTAATCGAGCCGTCACTTGGAGCTGACCGTGTGGTACTTGCATTCCTGTGCAGCGCATATGACGAAGAAGTTCTGGATGCAGAGAAGAATGATGTTCGTACAGTTCTTCATTTCCATCCGGCACTTGCACCTGTTAAAATCGGTGTGCTTCCTCTTTCCAAGAAGCTTAATGAGGGCGCAGAGAAGATCTATCAGCAGTTAAGCAAGAAATATAACTGTGAATATGATGATCGTGGAAACATTGGTAAACGTTACAGAAGACAGGATGAGATCGGTACTCCGTTCTGTGTAACTTATGATTTTGAGTCCGAAAACGACGGAGCAGTTACAATTCGCGACCGTGATACTATGGAGCAGGTTCGTGTGAAGATTGATGAACTGGATGCATATTTTGCGGATAAATTTACATTTTAACTGAATAAACTGCAAAGCAGTTATTCGGTTATATGAGCAAACAACAAAGAGGATGATTATATCCGCCTGACTGAAAAAACAGCAAAGGAGCTGTATCGGATGGGAATCCGGGTACTCTTTTGCTGTTTTTTATTACAAAATACAGATTATAAAAATTCGACATCAAAAGTTATCAAAATAATTTTTACTTGTGTAAATATTCATTTTTTAGTATAATGTGCGATAATAACATGAAAAGGAGGCAATAAAAATGAGCGAAAAGAAAAAGAGTGGCGGAGCCTTACTTGGCGCAGCGTTTCTGATGGCCACATCTGCAATCGGACCAGGATTCCTGACACAGACAGCAACCTTTACCGGACAGTATCAGGAAAGTTTTGGATTTGTTATCCTGGTTTCCGTAATCCTTGCAGCCATTGCACAGCTGAATATCTGGCGTGTGCTTTGTGTGACCGGACTTCGTGGACAGGATGTTTCCAATAAGGTACTTCCTGGACTGGGATATCTGGTATCTATACTGATTGTATTCGGTGGTCTGGTATTTAATATCGGAAACGTAGGTGGCGGAGCACTTGGTTTTAACACATTGCTTGGAATACCTACCAAAGTTGGTTACATACTGGCAGGTCTTTTGGCAATCCTGGTGTTTGTGCTGAAAAATGCCAAAAGTGCCATGGATACTATTACCAAGATACTGGGTGCCATTATGATTATCGTAATCTTTGTTGTGATCATTGTGGTAAAACCACCGGTAGGAAGTGCATTGAAGAATACATTTGTACCAGAAGCCGGTGCCACAAATCTGATTCCTGCAATCCTTACACTTCTGGGAGGCACTGTTGGAGGATATATCACTTTCTCAGGTGCACACCGTCTGATCGATGCAGGAATTACAGGCGAGAAGAACCTGAAAGAGATCAATAAGAGTTCTGTTATGGGTATGATCATTGCCACTATTGTACGTATTTTCCTGTTCCTGGCTGTTCTGGGTGTTGTTGTCAAGGGTGTAACACTGGATGCTGCAAATCCTGCAGCAGATGCCTTTAAGCAGGGGGCTGGTGAAATCGGATACCGGTTTGCAGGTCTGGTTCTTCTGTGCGCAGCCATCACATCCATCATTGGTGCGGCTTATACTTCTGTTTCCTTCCTTAAGACTTTCAGTAAGTCTATTGAAGAAAATGAAAATAAAGTGATCATCGGATTTATCGTTATTTCCACAGCAATCATGTTTATTCTTGGCAATCCGGCAGTGCTTCTTGTGCTTGCAGGTGCTGTGAATGGTCTGATCCTTCCGATCACACTGGCGATCTGCCTGATTGCTGCACATAAGAAATCCATTATGGGAGAGAATTATCATCACCCGGTAGTGCTTACCATTCTTGGAGTGATCGTGGTAATTCTTACAGCATACCTCGGTGTGACTACATTTGTATCTAAGATCGGTACATTGTTATAATTGAGGAAAATGTATCCGGTTTTCTGACTGGAGAGTATATCAAAAAGGTGTGATCGTCCAGGTTACACCTTTTTGGTTCATTAACAGCTATAAAAACACATGGCAAAAAAAGATTAAGAAAAGAGGAGCAGATTATGCCGGACATTAGAATTTTAACAGAAGGTGATTCTTCTGTTCTGGTTGAATTTGGCAAAGAGATCAGTCCGGAGATCAACCGGAAGATCACTGCCACTGTACAGCTTATGAGAGAACAGCATATAGAGGGAGTTGTAGATATGATCCCTGCGTTCTGTTCTCTATTGGTTAATTATGACCCGCGTGTGATTTCCTACGATGACCTGAAAAAAAGACTGGAAATTCTGTTAAAGATGGAAGTTGCAGCAGGAAAAGAACGCAAAAAGATTTATGAGATCCCTGTATGTTATGGAGGAAAGTACGGACCGGATATTGAGAATATTGCAGAACATGCCGGACTTTCCGTAGAAGAAGTGATAAAGATTCATTCTTCCAGAGATTACCTGATCTATATGCTTGGTTTTCTTCCGGGCTTTTGTTATCTGGGCGGACTGGATGAGAGAATCCACACACCACGCCTTGCAAATCCGAGAATTAAGATCAATGCAGGAAGTGTAGGAATAGGCGGTTCTCAGACCGGGATTTATCCCCTGGATTCTCCGGGAGGATGGCAGCTGATGGGAATGACACCTGTAAAAACCTATGATCCGGACCGCAACATCCCGATTCTGGTAGAGGCAGGAGATTATATCCGTTTTGTACCGATCGATGAAGAGGAGTACAAACGGATCAGAGAATTAGTAGAACGTGGCGAATACCAGTGCACCGTTCATGAGGAGGCATAAAATGGGAATTCGTATATTAAAAGGCGGAATGATGACAACGGTTCAGGATCTGGGACGTTATGGATATCAGAGTCAGGGATTCAGTGTAGCAGGAGTCATGGATGTCCGTTCATTCAAAATAGCCAATCTTCTTCTGGATAATCCGGAGAATGAGGCAGTATTGGAGATAACGCTGATAGGCCCAACCCTTGAATTTACATCAGCTACTATCATTGCAATCACAGGCGGAGATTTCCAGCCAACCATTAATGGAGAGCCGGCTCCCATGTATACAGCCCTGTATATAAATAAGGGAGATGTACTGAAATTTGGAAGCGCCAGAACGGGAAGCAGAGGTTATATTGCTTTTTCCAGTTATCTGGATATTCCGGTAGTGATGGGAAGCCGATGCACCAATTTAAAGAGTGGTCTGGGCGGATTTAAGGGAAGAAAACTGGAAGCGGACGATTATATCGGATTTCGTATTAAGAGACGTTATCTGCCGTTTTTCCTTTCCCGAAAGCTTGATATGGATGAGTTTGATCAGACAGAAGCAACACTGCGGGTAGTAATGGGACCGCAGGATGGTATGTTCAGCAAACAGGGCATCCAGACTTTCCTGGGCAGTGAGTATACAGTGACAAATGAATTTGACCGTATGGGCTGCAGGCTGGAGGGACCGTTTATTGCTCCTAAGGAGACTTCGGATATTATTTCCGACGGAATCGCATTTGGGGCTATACAGGTACCTTCCCATGGTAAACCTATCATTCTGCTGGCTGACCGTCAGACAACGGGCGGTTATGGGAAAATTGCCACAGTGGCATCTGTGGATATTCCCAAGCTGGTACAGAGAAAAACAGATGATAAGATACATTTCAAAGCAATTACCGTACAGGAGGCTCAGGCTCTTTATGTTGAGGAAATGAAAGAACTTGACGGATTGAGAAAGATCATTCATCAGCCATGTAAAGAGGTTCTGGATTGCCGTCTGGTGGCAAAGAGACTGCGCAAGCTGTTTGAAGAATAACCGTAAAAATAATATAAAATAGACAGAAAGGATAATGTTCGATGGATTTAGAGAAGATTGAAGGACTGGTAAAGATTATTGAGGATTCATCCCTTAATGAATTCACATATAAGGACAAGGATGTAAAGATTACAATGAGCAAGCTGGATCATCCTCCTGTAGTTGCAGCGGGAGTTCCTGTGGCTGCATCTGCACCTGTGAATACAATTGTGGAAAAAGCAGAGGAAGAAGAGGAGGAAAGTCTGTTTATCACTTCTCCTATCGTAGGAACCTTCTATTCTGCAGCTGCTCCGGATGTACCTGCTTTTGTAAAGGTGGGAGATCAGGTAAAAGCAGGACAGACAGTGTGTATTCTGGAAGCTATGAAGCTTATGAATGAGATCCAGAGTGACTATGACTGTGAGATTGAAGCAGTTCTGGTAAGTAATGAACAGAAAGTAGAATATGGACAGCCTCTGTTCCGTGTTAAGAGACTGTAGGATAAGGAGGCTTTCATATTGTTTAATAAAATTTTGATCGCCAACCGTGGGGAGATTGCAGTTCGGATCATACGTGCCTGCAGGAATCTGGGGATCCGAAGTGTAGCTGTTTATTCAAAAGAAGATGCTAAGAGCCTTCATGTACAGCTGGCAGACCAGCGTATCTGTATCGGAGAAGGTCCTGCCAGAAACAGCTACCTGAACATGGATCGGATCATTGCTGCAGCAGAAAATATGGGAGCAGATGCTATCCATCCCGGTTTTGGCTTTCTTTCAGAAAACAGTGAGTTTGTCCGCAAATGCAAAGAAAACGGAATTACCTTTATCGGACCGGATGCGGATGTGATCGATAAGATGGGAAATAAATCCCATGCCCGTAAAACCATGATGGATGCCGGTGTACCGGTTGTACCGGGAACAAAGGAACCTGTATACGATGCAGAAACAGGTAAAAAACTGGCTGAAGAGATTGGATATCCGGTTATGATCAAGGCTTCCTCAGGCGGTGGTGGCAAGGGAATGCGTGTGGCTGCCAATGAGGATGAATTTGAATTTCAGTTTAATATGGCACAGAGAGAATCAGCCAATGCTTTTGGGGATGATACCATGTACATTGAACGTTTTGTAGAAAATCCCCGCCATGTGGAGATCCAGATTATGGCAGACAGTCATGGAAATGTGGTGGCACTGGGAGAACGTGACTGTTCGGTACAGAGAAATCATCAGAAGCTGATTGAGGAATCCCCTTCCCCTGCCATTGATGAAGAAACTCGCAGGAAAATGAATGAATATGCAGTTCTTGCTGCGAAAACAGTAGGTTATACCAATGCAGGAACTATTGAATTTATCGTAGACCCCAAAGGCAACTTCTATTTCATGGAAATGAATACCAGAATCCAGGTGGAGCATGGAGTAACAGAGATGGTTACAGGCACAGATCTGATCATTGAGCAGATTCGTGTGGCTATGGGAGAGGAGTTAAGCTTTAAACAGGAAGATATCCGGATTAAAGGACATGCTATTGAATGCCGTATCAACGCAGAGATTCCTGAGAAAAATTTCATGCCAAGTCCCGGAGTAGTACAGCATATGCATCTTCCGGCAGGCAACGGAGTCCGGGTGGATACTGCCCTTTATACAGGCTATAAGATTCCGTCAGAGTATGATTCCATGATCGCGAAGGTAATCGTTCATGCACCTGACAGAGAGGCTGCCCTGCAGAAAATGCGCTCTGCGCTGGATGAGATGGTGGTCATGGGTGTGGAGACAAACCTTGATTTCCAGTATCAGATTATGAAGAATCAGGTATTCTGCGACGGAAAGGCAGATACGGGATTTATAGAAAATGTGCTGAAAATCAAAGGATGATAAATAAAAAAGAGGTAAGATGAATGTATACAGTAGATTTAAACAGTGACCTGGGAGAGAGCTTTGGAAATTATAAAATCGGTAATGATGATAAGATCATTCCGCTGATTTCCTCTGCAAATGTAGCCTGCGGTTATCATGCTTCAGATCCGGTAGTTATGGGAAATACGCTGGCAATGGCAAAGGAAGCGGGAATCCGTATAGGAGCACATCCGGGTTTTCCTGATCTGATGGGCTTCGGAAGAAGAAACTTGAGTGTTTCTCCTGCAGAGGCAAAAGCCTATGTGCTCTATCAGCTGGGTGCACTGGATGCATTCTGCAGAGTAACCGGTGTAAAAATGCAGCATGTAAAGCCTCATGGAGCCTTATATAATATGGCTGCAGAGGACTATGCCCTTTCTACTGCGATCTGTGAGGCAATCAAAGAATTTGACAGCAGTCTGATCGTACTTGCTCTTTCCGGCGGACAGCTGGCAAAGGCTGCTCAGGATATGGGCCTGCGTACAGCTATGGAGGTTTTTGCAGACCGCGCCTATGAAGAAGATGGTACTCTGGTAAACAGACGTAAGGAAGGCGCTGTGATCACTGATGAAAATGAGGCTATTGTCAGGGTGATCCGTATGGTCAAAGAGAAAAAGATTACTGCAATTACAGGAAAAGATATTGATATTCAGGCAGATTCTGTCTGCGTTCATGGAGACGGAGCCAAGGCTCTGGCGTTTGTGGAAAAAATCAGAGAGGCTTTTGCAAAAGAAGGAATCCAGATCCGTTCTCTGGATGAGTTTGTAAAATAAAAGAAATTTAGAAACAACTATTAAAAGGACTGAAGTAAAGAGGCTGTGGCACAGATTTTCTGATTGCCACAGCCTTATTGCTGTTTTACAGCTTGCAGCGGTCCTTCTACTGATGCTTCAGATTCAACCCCTGCTGTTTTGCAAGTGAAGTGATAATCTCAATACAGTTATCGTATCCAAGGGTTCCGGTATCCAGACACAGGTCATAATCGTGATAAGTGCCAAGCTCATGTTTTGTATAGGTTTTGAAATAGGTTTCACGCAGGTTGTCCATTTTGGTGAGATATTTCCTGGGATCTTCCTTTCCGTTCAAGCCTAATTTCTGAATATGTTCTGTGCGGAGATTTACATCTGCATGAAGGAAAATATCCAGACTGGGAATACCGGCATTTCGCAGGATAAGATTGGAACAGCGGCCGATAATAATACAGTCCTGTTCTGCTGCGAACTGAAGGATCAGCTCTTTCTGAGCCTGGTAAATAGCATCATGGGAACTGAAATAACCTGCAGAGTTATTCAGAATGTTGTCCAGAAGTCTGGCGCTGCGGCTCAGATTTTCACCCTCACGATCAATATCCTCCTGGGAATATCCGCTTCTGGCAGCAGCCTGTTTCGCGAAATCCCGATCGTAATATGGGATACCAAGCCTTTCTGAAACTACTCTTGCAATACTGTGTCCCCCGGCACCAAACTCCCGGCTGATTGTGATGACAGGGTATTTTCTTTCGGACATAATAGATACCTCCATTGGGTTGTTATTTATTTTGTTATCCATGTTTTTCCTTTATTGTAACGTTTTTTGTAAGATTATTCAATAAAGATTATCATTTTTGAAAAAATATGTTATAATTCAAAATATTATGTACCTGAAGGAGATGGATTTATGAGAAACAAAGAGCTTTTCAGAGGCAGGAGAAAAACTGGCAGGCTTGTTGGCTTTGTTTTGACTCTTGCACTTGCAGTCAGCCTTCTGAGCGGCTGCGGACAAAGTAAAGAACGTCTGACGTTCGGTACCGGCGGTACGGCGGGAACGTATTATTCCTACGGTGGTGTGCTGGCCCAGTATATTACCAATAATACAAATGTAAAGGTTACAGCGGTTTCTACAGGTGGTTCCAAAGCGAACCTGCAGTCAGTACAGGACGGAGATTTTCAGCTTGGATTTGTCCAGTCAGATGTAATGGCCTATGCATGGGACGGCGTAAGAGCATTTGAACAGGACGGTGCAACCCATGATTTCAGGACTCTGGGCGGCCTGTATGCAGAGACTGTCCAGCTGTTTACCATGGATCCTGACATTAAGACAGTGGAAGATCTGAAGGGCAAGAGCGTATCTATCGGTGCGGCAAACTCCGGTGTATATTTCAATGCTCTGGATGTTTTAAATGCAGGCGGCATTACCCTGGATGATATCCATCCCCAGTATCTGTCTTTTGAGGACAGCAAGGAATCTTTGAAGGATGGAAAAATTGATGCTGCGTTTATTGTTGCAGGTGCACCTACAACAGCTATCACAGAGCTTGCAACTACCAATGGTGTCTATATGATCAATATTGACGGCGCGATCAGGGATTCAATCCTGAGTGACTGTCCATATTATACATCCTACCAGATTCCGGCAGGAACCTATCCGGGACAGGATGAGCCTGTAGAAACCATCACAGTCAAGGCGACGATCGTAGTGTCCGAATCTCTGGATGAGGATACAGTTTATGATATGACTGCGGCAATTTTTGACCATGCAGACGAGATTTCTGCTGAGAATGCCAAGGGAGCGGAGCTTTCTCTGGAAAACGCTACTTCCGGTATGACCATTCCTTTCCATAAGGGTGCGGCGCGTTATTATGCAGAGCATGGAATTACAGTGGATACGAAAGGGGAATAGTCAGGATGAAAGAAAATAAGATAAAAAAAGCAAACACATCCCCGGAAGGGCAGGCTGGTTCTGAGAACATGAGCACAGCAGATGTAGATGCAGTAATGAAGAAATACGACCGCGAATCCAATATTCGTGTGTGGACCGGCAAATATAAGCTGGCTGTACGCGGCCTGCTGGTTGCCTTTTCTCTGTGGTGTATCTATGTTACCTTATTTGCAACCTTCCTGGAGGAAATCCGACTGACTTCTTTTCTGGGGCTGATCATTCTTATCGGATTTCTTACCTATCCGGCGAAAAAAGGAGATATCAGAGAAAACTACATGCCGATTGGCGATATTATTTTTATGATCGCAGGCACAGGTGCTTTTCTGTATTTTACTTTTTCTGCAAATCAGATCATCAATCAGGGTACCAGATTTGCCCCTTATCAGATTGTAATCGGTATTATCGGTATTGCTGCACTGATCGAGCTTACCAGACGATGCGTGGGCCTGCCGATCCTGTTTGTGGCAGGTTTTTTCCTGATCTATGCACTGGCTGTAGGGCTTACCAATCCGGCATTTTTGGGAAGAGTGAAATTCCTGGTGCGGAATCTTTTCTACACAAAAGAGGGTATTTTCTCCACACCTGTAAATGTATGCTCTAAATATATTGTGGTATTTATTATTTTCGGTGCGTTTCTGGAGAGAACAGGAATCTCCAACTTCTTTATTCAGCTGGCTAACTGCATTGCAGGAAAATATGCAGGTGGACCGGCCAAGGTAGCGGTTATCAGTTCTGCACTCTGTGGAATGGTATCCGGTTCCTCTGTAGGTAACACAGTAACAACCGGTTCTGTTACAATCCCGATGATGAAGGACACAGGCTACAAACCGGAATTTGCCGGAGCAGTAGAAGCTGCCTCTTCCACAGGTGGACAGATCATGCCTCCGATCATGGGAGCTGCCGCATTCCTTATGGCAGATTTTGTGGGTGTACCGTACTCCAACATTATTGTCAGGGCGATTCTGCCGGCATTGTTGTACTTTACAGGAATCTTTATTTCTGTACATCTGGAAGCAAAGAAATTAGGACTTTCCGGAATTCCGAAGGAAAACCTTCCGGTATTTAAGCTTCTGATCCGTAAAATCTATCTGTTATTACCTCTGGTCATGCTGGTAATCTGGGTGTCCGGAAACTATATGACCATGCAGAAGGCTGCCAGCTATGCAATCGTTCTTTCTGTTATCGTAAGTCTTTTTGACAAAGAAAACAGAATCAGTGTTACCAAATGTATTGATGCGCTGGAAGCAGGAGGAAGAGGTGTTATCTCCGTAGCAGTAGCCTGCGGTGTTGCAGGAATCATTTCCGGTTCCATCACCATGACAGGACTTGCCAATGACCTGATCAACGGAATCATCAGTGTTGCAAACGGAAAACTGATCATTGCACTGCTTCTGACTATGCTGTGCTGTATCGTACTTGGTATGGGTGTACCTACCACTGCCAATTACTGTATCATGGCAGCAACCTGTGCTCCGATCCTGGTACGTATGGGAGTACCTACACTGGCAGCTCATTTCTTTGTATTTTACTTTGGTATTGTTGCAGATATCACACCGCCGGTAGCGCTGGCTGCCTACGCAGGTTCAGCCATAGCGAAGGCCAATCCGATGAAGACTGCATTTACAGCCTCCAAGCTGGCTATCGCAGTATTTATCGTACCTTATGTATTCTGCTTCAATCCGGCAATGCTGCTGATCGATACCACATCGCTTAAGGTTGTTCAGATCTTTATCACCTCACTGATCGGTGTGTTTGGACTGTCCTCCTCACTGGAAGGCTTCCTGTCAGTGAAAATGTCTGTACCGGTTCGTGTCTTAATGGCAGCAGGCGGACTGATGCTGATCGATCCGTCACTGATGACTGATGTTGTGGGAATACTTCTGATCGTGGGATGCTGCGTATGGCAGACAGCGCAGAAGAAGAAAACTGCATAGAGAAGAATAGAAAAACCGGCAAAACACCTGTCATTTGGGTGTCCTGCCGGATTTTTTTATTTAGAAATCCAGTTCTTTCAGATACCGTCCAAGTGCATCCTGCCAGGTGGGGAGTGGTGTGAAACCATTGGCTGTCAGTTTGCTCTTATCCAGGCGGCTGTTAAACGGTCTGGCTGCTTTGGAAGCGCCATACTCTGCAGTTGTGACGGAGTTGACTGTCATGTTTTCCGGGAGATATTCCGGGTGTCCCATGGCAGCGGCCTGACGGAAGATTTCTTTTGTGAAATCATACCAGCTGATATATCCGCCCTCATTGGTTGCATGATAATAACCGTATTTTTCAGTTTCGATCATATCTACCAGAAGTCTTGCCAGGTCATAGGTATAAGTAGGTGTACCGATCTGGTCATTGACTACGGAGAGAGTATCATGAGTTTTTCCGAGGTTGATCATGGTTTTGATAAAGTTCTTGCCGTTTTTGCCGAATACCCATGCAATACGGACGATAAAGAACTTATCAACTGTGCCGGATACGGCAAGTTCACCGTCCAGCTTTGTCTGTCCATAGACATTTAATGGTTTATAGTCCTTGCAGTCAGGCTCCCATGGAGTGGTTCCCTGACCATTGAATACATAATCAGTGGACAGATAAAGCATCTTGATGTCAAGCTCTTTGCACACATCAGCAATATTCTGAGTTCCTGTTACATTTACCAGACGGACCTTCGGCTGATTCTCTTCATCTTCGGCAGCATCTACAGCTGTCCATGCCGCACAGTGGATCACAGCATCAACATTTGCTTCTTTAATGACTTTTTCTACAGAAGCTTTGTCAGTGATATCCATCTGAACATAAGGCATTGTGGTAACTGCAGTGCCATCAGAGATTCCGCTGTAGGAAGGAGCAATGTCGCTTCCCACACCTTCATAGCCGCGTTTCGCAAGTTCGTTCATAACATCATGTCCAAGCTGACCGCCTACACCTGTTACAAAAATTCTCATAAATTATGCCTCCCCGCGGTTTGCGTACATTTTTTCATAGTAGTTCTGGTATTCACCGGAGATGATCGTTTCCCACCATTCTTTGTTATCCAGATACCATTTGATGGTCTTCTTGATACCGTCTGCAAATTTTGTTTCCGGTAACCAGCCAAGTTCGTTGTGGATCTTGGTCGGATCAATGGCATAGCGCATATCATGACCTTTACGGTCTGCCACATATGTGATCAGACTTTCCGGTTTGCCAAGCTCTTTACAGATGATCTTAACGATATCAATGTTTGTCATTTCATTGTGTCCGCCGACGTTGTAAACTTCTCCAACACGTCCTTTGTGGATGATCAGGTCGATTGCGCGGCAATGATCTTCTACATAGAGCCAGTCACGAACGTTTTCGCCTGTTCCGTATACCGGAAGTGGTTTGTCATTTAATGCATTGGCGATCATTAACGGAATCAGTTTTTCCGGGAAGTGATATGGTCCGTAGTTATTGGAGCAGCGGCTGATGGTTACAGGCAGTCCGTAGGTTCTGTGGTAAGCCAGTACCAGAAGGTCTGCAGAAGCCTTGGAAGAGCTGTAAGGGCTGCTTGTGTGGATCGGAGTTTCCTCTGTGAAGAACAGGTCAGGTCTGTCTAATGGAAGATCTCCGTAAACTTCATCAGTAGATACCTGATGATAACGTTTGATACCGTATTTGCGGCATGCATCCATGAGAACAGCAGTACCGATAATATTTGTGGTAAGGAAAACTTCCGGGTTTTCGATGGAGCGGTCAACGTGACTCTCTGCAGCGAAGTTTACAACCATATCAGGGTGTTCTTCCTCAAAAAGTTTGTAAACTGCTTCGCGGTCGGTGATGCTTTCTTTTACGAAACGGAAATTTGGGTTGTCCATGACAGGTGCAAGAGTGGAAAGGTTTCCTGCATAGGTCAGACAGTCCAGACAGATGATGCGGTAATTCGGGTATTTTTTTAACATGTGAAAAATAAAGTTGCTTCCGATAAATCCGGCACCGCCGGTTACGATAATGTTCATAGTGATTCTCCTTAAAAAATATATAATATGAATATCTGTAAGATTCTGTTATAGAGTCAGGCAGATAAAATTATCCGCCTTGCTGCATGGCGGGTGATATATCAAATAACTGTTTGAAAATTTGATATATCACTCACTTGACTGCGAATTCGCTTGTACAGGTCTAAAAGCTTCGGTTAGTGCAATACATCCAGATATTTACCGTCCAGAACGTCTTTTAAGTACTGACCATACTGATTTTTCTTCAGTATTTCATAAACCTTCAGCACATCTTCCTTTGTAATCCAGCCATTGAGATATGCAATCTCTTCCAGGCAACCGATTTTGCGGTGCTGGTGGCTTTCCATTGTTTTTACAAAGTTGGTGGCTTCCACAAGGCTCTCGTGTGTACCTGTATCCAGCCATGTGAATCCCTGTCCGAGAAGCTCTACGTTTAATTCGCCCTTTTCCAGATAGATGCGGTTCAGATCTGTGATCTCAAGTTCGCCTCTGGCACTTGGTTTCAGATTTTTTGCATACTCTACGACGCGATTGTCATAGAAGTATAAACCTGTGACACAGTAGTTGCTCTTCGGGTGCTCCGGTTTCTCTTCAATTGAGATAGCCTTGCCTTCATGGTCAAATTCTACAATACCGAATCTCTCCGGATCATCTACATAGTATCCGAAAACAGTTGCACCCTCGCCGGATTCTGCGTTCTTTACAGCAGCTTTCAGTCTTTTCTTCAGTCCATGTCCTGCGAAGATATTATCGCCGAGAACCATGGCAACAGTATCATCACCGATAAATTCTTCGCCGATGATAAATGCCTGAGCAAGTCCGTCCGGACTTGGCTGTACTGCATAGGTGAGATGGACACCGAACTGATGTCCGTCACCAAGAAGTTCCTCAAAACGAGGAGTATCCTGCGAAGTAGAGATGATCAGGATATCGCGGATTCCTGCGTTCATCAGTACAGACATGGGATAGTAGATCATTGGTTTATCATAGATTGGCAGAAGCTGTTTGGATGTTACCATTGTAAGCGGATAAAGGCGTGTGCCGGAACCGCCTGCTAAAATAATACCTTTCATGTGTATTCTCCTTTGTTATTGGCAGTATGCGGTCGGAGCGATATTCTGTCAGTTATCTGTGTAAATGATAAGCAAAATATCAGGCGACTGCGATACTAATTTAACGGGTTTCTGGATTGTCAGTCTGAGTTACGATATCATCCTGACTCTGGTGATTGTATTATAAAAGGTGACCTTAGGTCACCTTCAAGTACTTTTTACAAAAAAGTTAAATTTTGGTTATTTTTCACAAAGAAAAATGCCGGCATCCTTGGTAATAAAGAACCCATCCTTTGTCTTTCGCGATACAAATCCCCGGAAATCTTTGTATTTGTCCAGAAGATACTGATTCTGATTTCCATGGCAGGACAGAATGTAGGAAATCAGTGGCTCTGCATCCGGGACAAGAAGGGAGTCATTATAGGATTCCCAGAAAATATCAGAAAAATACGGTGCAAGGATATCGGCACCGTTTTCTCTGCCGAAACGTTCGTAAAGTCTGTCTGCGGAAAGAACGATCCTGTTATCGAAATCCTGGACCAGCTGACTGACTTCCTGCATATGATGACTGCCATAAGTGCTGCAGATTAGTTTCCCACCGGGAACAAGCACACGCTGGATTTCATTACACACAGCAGGAATGTCTTCACAGTAAAAGAGAACATGATTGGCAATCACCAGGTCATAATTACAGTCTTTATGTGGAATTTTTGCGCAGTCAAAAACTTCGAAAGAAAAACGTTTGTCTTTTCGCCCGAGTGCACGTCTGGCATCACGGATCATTCCGGAGGAAAGATCAGAGAGGGTAATGGAAATATCCTGTGGAAGAAACTGGATGTTTTGTGTCCAAAGTGCACCGTCGCCACATCCGAGCTCAAGAATACGCATGTCTGGATGAATTTGGCATTGTTTATAGATCCATGGAAACCATCCTTGCTTATTTTGGGAGTAGAGACTGTGCAGGTTGATTCTGGATGAGATATTGGAAGCATTCTGGTATTGATTCTTCATGCTTTTTTCTATACCGGTGAGGTGAATCAGGTCAAGCATCTGATTCCAGTCTATCGCATGCTGTGAACGGATTGCTTCGGTTGTATCCTGAATGGCCTTTTCTACCAGCTGCATCTGCTCAATGCGGTCGCGGACGAGTTTCAGCTGAATATTCAGGGAGTTTTCCATGAAATGGTAATCAGAATCATCAATAGTCATTTCACGGATATCGTCAAGGGAAAAGCCAAGATATTTCAGAAGCAGAATCTGGGAAAGTCTTGCGAAATCTTCGTCTGTGTAAAAACGAGCGCCGGATTCTGTCACATAGGATGGTTTTAGAATATTTTGTTTATCATAGTAGCGAATGGTACGTAGTGTTACATGTGCCATGCGCGCAAATTCTCCGGAGGAGTAATAGCCATCTTTTTTCACGAAATAACCTTCTTTAAATAGTGTTGTTCAAAAATAAACTGGATTACAGGAAAAGGATCACGTTAGTTGAATTTTTTGCCTGTTGCCAGAAGTATAACATAGTTTACTGACAGGTTACAAGTAGCAGGTAAGAGGAGAAAATGTTGTTACTGTTCACTGGTAGTATTCCGCGAGGTGTTTTTTGTGAGCGAAGGTCACAGAAAACCCGAGACATACCGCGCGAATTTATGCGCTTAGCATAAATTCTGTGCATCGCGTAGCGTGTTACTGGGCACGGAGTGAACAGTAACAAAATGTTGAAATATTGATATTTTTGAAAGATAGTAAAGCTTGTCTTTTCAGGGTGATTGTGCTATGGTAAATAAAAACCAAGTTAAAGATATCGATATACTTGTGGATTTTTTATACAAATCACAATATGGCAGTTCTGCCATAGCTTTTCCAAAATACAATAAATAAAAAGAAAACAATATCAAAGGTGCAGGAACAGGAGGAGCCTGATGATTAGTTTATTCGATTTTACTTACTGCGGCGATTATAACCGGCAGATTCAGAATCTTGCAAGGATGGTGCCGGAGAAATGGAGTTTTTCGGATACAGATGATAACGGAATCCTGAAAGGATATCTGGAACATACATTTAAACGCCTTTACGAAGAAAATAAGGTGTGTGAGAGAAAGAATTATGCAATATTCAATACAGGACTCTTTAATTACTATTATCAGCCGATTTATGCGTACTTTATTCCCAATCTGGTGCCAGACAGGCAGTTGTGGTTTCTGGATGGCTTTTACACAGAATATTATTTATTAAAAGAAGGAATCACCAACTTGCCGCAAAAGGCATGTTATGTGGAAAATCCCGCTGATCTTGTATTTGACACGAAGCTTCCGGTGATTCCGCAGTATGAGCACATTTTTGGAGATGAGGAGAATGCATCACGTCTGCCAAAAGAGGTCAGGGACAGCAGTATGAGACTGCAGCTGTTTGATGGTGCACTAAAACAGACCAGAAGAATGCTGGAAGCGGACTATAAGACTGCAATACCACAGTACTATAATCACTCGATTCAGCTATTGATCCCAATCTGTCTGAGGTATCCGGGAAAACCGGATCTGGCGCTTGCGTGTATGAAAACACCGGATGGAAGTAAATATCTGGGGCGAACTTGCCTGACACTCCGTATGGCATATCATAACGCGAGACTTCTTGCCAGAGTAGACAGAAGCTGGCTGATGTCTTCGCCTTCGGCCTGAAGATTGACATGTCTGGAAAGTTTTGCTATATTTAAAAACTAGCTATTGAGACATTTTTACGAATTTTGGTTTGTAATTGGAAGTACGATTCAAGGGAATACAAGCCAATCTCTACTTGTGGTTTACTGTTTTTTGTAATTGAAACAGGGTAATTACTTGATTTGGTTAAATCATTATATAAAGATTACTACAGATAAGGAATGGTGGAAAATGAGAAATAAAAGTCTGGATGCGGCGAAAGCGGTTGCTGCATGCCTCGTGGTGTTTATTCATGTAAGCTTTCCGGGGCAGGTGGGACAGATCATAAAGGTTCTGGCCAGATGTGCAGTTCCGTTTTTCTTTATGATATCGGGATATTTTTGCTATTATGAAGGGAAGACAGCAGAGGATAAAATCCCATCTAAGATTTTGCATATTCTAAAACTTTTTTTCACAGCGATTTTGTTTTATTTTGTCTGGGAATACCTTATGAAGTTCATGTCTGGGAAAAATACAGGAGAATGGCTGAAAGAGATCACAGATAGCAGTCATCTGAAAGAATTTGCTTTATATAACAGTACTTCTGTAGTGAGAGCTCATTTGTGGTTTTTGCCGGCGCTGATTTATTGCTATGCAGTTGATTTCTTTGTTGAAAAATGGAAACTTAGGAAAGCTGCATATTGCTGTATACCTGTATTGCTGGCAATGCTTTTGTGGCGGGCGGAATTTTGCAGATTTTTCGGGGGATTTTATCATACGATGGAATACAGAAACTTTCTGTTTACAGGATTTGGTTTCTATCTGACAGGACAGATGCTTCATGAATATCAGGATAAGATGCGCCAATGTTTTATTCGAAAGCATATAGAAGGATATATAAAATGGATGCTTGTTGTCGGCATGTCAGCAGGGGCAGCGCTTAGTATTCTGGAATATTCTTTTCAGAATGCGAGAGAAATTTATCTGGGAAACTGTATCGCAGTCATCTGCCTGTTTTTATGGCTTGTCTTATATGGCAAAGAAAAGAAAATTTTACCGATACTGGCGGAAATAGGGCGAAAGTACGCATTTTTGATTTATCTGCTTCATCCGGCAGTTGCCGATATAATAAAAAAACTTTCGCAGTATGTGGGAATTAACAGCAGTTTATACTATTTATGGCTGCGCCCACTTTTGGTGTATGGAATTACTCTGGGGGTGATACAGGGTGTTTTTACGTTAAATATGCGTTTAAAAGACTGTTCACAAAGATAGAAATATGTTATAGTAATCAGTAATTCGGCACACTGGTTACAGTAAATGCAGTAATGAAATTTGCAGAAAACACAAAGGAGAAAAAATGGCAGAACAAGATCAGGACACAAGACAGAGGGAGAAGAGAGTGAATCAGACAGAGCAGCATGATGAGAGTGTACTCAATCCGGAGATCAAGGATGAGCTGGATCTGTCGAAGAAGGAAAGACGCCTGATTGAAAAAGAAAAGTTAAAAGGAATGGGAATGAAAAAGAAGCTGGAATATATCTGGATGTATTATAAACCAGCTATCTTTGGAGTGATCATAGCAATTGCACTTATCTTTGTCGTAAAAGATTTTTACGAACAGTCCAAGATAAAAACAGTCATGTCCATTTCAGTGGTAAATTCAACAGTAAGTGATACCGATAAGTTTGAACAGGAAATCAAGGAAGCACTTGGTTATGGCGATGATAAGTACAGCAAAGTAGAAATAGGAGTCAGCCTTACTACGGATGCTGATCCGTCAGAGTTCAATTATACTGCGCAGATGGCTTATGTGACACAGGTTCAGGTAGGAACGATCGATATTATGGTCATGCCGGAGGAACTTTATCAGACTTTAAATGAAAATCAGGCATTTGTGGATCTGAAGGAACTGCTGGGCGCAGATAATTTTGAAGCATTTGGACCACAGACAGATACTACACATATTTCAATCACAGACAGTGAGCTTGCAGAGAAGTTTGGGGTATCCTATGAGCCAATGTGTATTGTGGTTCCATATTCTGCACCTGATCAGGAGAATGCTGTAAAATGGCTGGAAACGATTGATCCGGTTAAAAATTAAAAATATAAGAGATACTTGACAGATATCAGGAATCTATGATATGTTTATCACGCCAAAATTGGTGTGGACTTTTTAGTCTTATGATAAACATAAACTTTTTTCGCCACACAATTATCATACATTAACTGTAATGATAATTGTGTGGTATTTTTTTGCGGTAATTACGGCAATAATGCAAAACTACGGGTTGTTGTAAGCGGTAGCAGATATTTTTAAAGAAAGGGGAAAAGAATGAACAATACTTTTATGAAAGAAAAACCGGTACTGCCACTGTTGGCATCTATGGCCCTGCCGATGGTACTGTCCATGCTGGTAAATTCACTGTACAACATTGTAGACAGTTTTTTTGTTGCAAAAATCAGTGAAGAGGCCATGACGGCATTGTCTCTGGTGTATCCGGTACAGAATTTTATCAATGCGATTGCGATTGGTTTCGGTGTTGGAATCAATGCACAGATATCCTTCCACCTGGGGGCAAAGAATTTAAGGAATGCAAATACGGCTGCCACGCATGGTATGCTTTTTAATATTATCCATGGCATAGTGATCACCGCGTTATGTATTCCGTTTATGCCGGTATTCCTTAAAATGTTTACAAAAGAACAGGAGGTCATTACGCTTGGAACACAGTATTCCACTATTGCCTTTGCATTTTCGGTAGTGATTATGGTCAGTCTGTCTTTTGAAAAAATTTTCCAGGCAGTAGGAAGAATGAAAATCACAATGATCAGCCTTCTGGTAGGATGTATTTCCAATATTATCCTGGATCCACTTCTTATCTTTGGCGTAGGATTTTTTCCGAAAATGGGAATTAAGGGTGCAGCACTTGCAACAGGGCTTGGTCAGGTGTTTACAGTTATTGTATATCTGATTGCATATGCGAAATGCAGTCTTCCTGTAGAAGTCAGAAGAAAATATCTGAAATTGAACAGGAATCTGGATGCCAAGTTATATATGGTCGGAGTTCCTGCGATACTGAATATTGCACTTCCATCCGTGCTGATTTCTTTCCTGAATCAGATTTTGTCCGCTTTCTCAGGAAGTTATGTAGTAGTGCTGGGAATCTATTATAAATTACAGACATTTCTGTATCTGCCGGCAAGTGGTATCGTGCAGGGAATGCGTCCTCTGTTGGGATATAATTACGGAGCCGGAGAGACAAAGAGAGTAAAGAAGATATTCGGACTTTCTCTTTGCCTGAACGGAATGATCATGCTGGCGGGAACGATTATCTGTTTCGTGGCATCTGCTCCATTAATGGGATTGTTTACTGAGAACCCGGAAACAGTAAGACTGGGAACAGCAGCACTGAGAATTATCAGCATCGGATTTATTCCGTCTGCAGTTTCGGTTACCGCTTCCGGAGCATTAGAAGGACTGGGCAAAGGTACCCAGTCACTGGTGATTTCTTTATTAAGATATATTATCGTAATCATTCCGGCGGCTTACCTGCTGTGCTTTTTTGCAGGAGCGGGAACTGTGTGGAATGCGTTCTGGATCTGTGAAGTCGCAACAGCAGTGGTTGTATGTATCGGTATTAAATATTATTGGAACCGGCTTCTGAAATAAATCAGATATATTGCAAAGTGGATTGCGAATATCCGATTGACCTTCCTCATCCGTTTGAAAGGTCAGATATCCTCTACGATATCTGACCTTCTATTATATATTTTAGTTTCTGATTGTGTAACCGAATTAAGCAAGTTTCCTATCTGACATCAGGCTGTAGCATCTGTATCAGATCCATCAGATGCATTATCGGAAGTTTCGCTGTTTTCTGAAGCTTCTGTGTCGGAACTATCTTCTGTAGCGCTTCCTCCACTGAGAATATAAGTGATGACCTCATCCGGTACTCCTGCTTTTGACAGATTATCCATAATTGAAGTAAAGTCAAGTGTAGCAGCATAAGCATTCATATCATCGTTGTTGTTTGCATCATAAACATCTTTCAGTGAAGCCAGATTCGGAATCTCAACAGCTTCGCCGGCACCGCCTGTAATGCTGAGAGTACCAAGCGTACTGCCTGCGTTTTCTATTGAGAGAGCAACAGAACCGGAATTTTTTTCGGAATTCAGATCCAGAACAAGTGCAAAGTTCTCAAGTATTGAGCTATAGTAATCATCTTCATTGTCTGTATCGGAAGACGGGAAAGTAATTTTATAATTACCATTTAAATTGCCTTCCTTTGCAGAAACTGTATCATAATCTTTTACTTCAATAATGGCTGAAATACTGTCAGCGAGGGAGAGTTCATAAGTTCCGTTTAATTTATCTCCATCAATCTGACCGGAGCCGGACAAAGAGTAAGTGTTGATATCATCTGATGCGATGGTAAGAAGATAACCAAAATCGGAACCATTTTCAGGCATCTGCCAGGTGAGAATTGGTGTTGTGGTGTCACCTTCCTGAATTTCAAGTGCGCGTCCTGCGATTCTGCCGTTTTCATCTACCCAGATTTTAGTGGAGAGGTAAGAATCTTCGGAATCACTGGTGTCAGTGTCTTTCAGGGCGTTAAGACCTTTATCCACAGCAGTAGTGAAACTTTCGTATAGATTTTCGTCACTGGAGAGTTTATCGTTCCAGGTATTGAGAATGCTTTCGATGTCGCTGTCTGATTTGGCTGCTTCCAGGAGTTCGGTTGCGGTTTTGACAGCGTCCTCAGATGAAATCTGTCCTTCATATACGGTACAGTCCTGGCTGATATCTCCGGCAGTAAGAGTTTCCTGACTGCTTTCGCCCTCAGTCAGATTATCAAAGAGCATGGAACCGTACTTGTCCAGAAGCGTCTCAATTACAGATGCTTCCGGCAGTGCTGATGACAGATCAGACATCAGGGAAGCTGACAGGCTGATACTGTCTGAATATGCTGAGGCAAAATTATCAGTTGGAATATCAACATCTGTATCATCAGGAGTTAACTCTTCAATATCACTTTCAATATTGGAAGCCTGTTGATCAGCCGCTTCTTTCAGATTTGTTTTAAAATATTTATCGGAGAGTTCTGGAATACGCATGTAGACATCCTGACTTTCCGGATCAAGATAATATTCTAAAGAACAGATCTGATTATCATTGAGGAGGACTTTCATCAGAAGCCCCTCTTTTCCATCAGTAAAAGAGACGGTATTGGCAAGTGTGACGTCATTTAACCAGGAAATATCAAACGGTGCAACAAATCCAAGAAGAGAGCGACCGGAATCTTCGATTTTCAGAGATATATCGCTCTGCATTCCGGACACAAGAGCCTGGCTTTCTTCTATAGAGGCTGCATAGGAAGATGCCATATTTTTTACTTCCTCTGCCCATGCATTTTTTTCAATGGAAGCATAGCCGTCTGCAGCAAATGCTGTAGATGGAATGACAGCGGTGCCCAGAAGAGCTGCTGTACAGATTGCTGTTGTTTTTCTTAACCATTTTTTCCTTGTTTTCATAAAGAGCCTCCTTCTGTTCTTATATGAATCTTATGTAGTGGTTTTTGCTTTCAGAATATCTGTTTTCGCAGTATTGGAAAGCAAAAGAATATTATTCAGACAAAAGTATTGGCTGAAATTATAATTTACAATCATTTTACCAGATGTGTATGAAAAAAGCTATGAATTTTCGACAAATTGTGAAAAAATGTCGATTTTTCATTACTGTTCACAGATAGTATCCCGCGAGGTGTTTTTTGTGAGCGAAGGTCACCTACAGAACCTGCCATTGGCAGCTTCTTACGGATGCTTGGCAACAGAAAACCTGAGACATACAAGCCAAAATTCCATTGTCACAGGCAATCTGGAATGAATTTTGGCTAAGTTACTGTGAACGGAGTGAACCGCAATAATTTTTTTAAAAATAAATGTTATAGAAAGATATTAATATATAAATTAAAACTATATATCCGTATAAAAATTTGGTATATGCAGATTTCTTGACAGTTTCATATAAAGATAATATACTACTATTCATACTAAAATACTATGAAATGGTGAAAGCGGAAACTCTATATGTTGATACAGATATTTGGGGGATTCTGATATGATTATATATTTTACAAGGGGAATATGGACATGGAATTTCAGACTAAATTATTACATGGAAAATCAGTAGATAATTACGCAAATGGCTCCACGGTGCCGCCAATCAGTCTGGCAAATGCGTTTGCCTATGAGTCATCAGAACAGCTGGAGAAAGTGTTTCAGAACCGGGCACCGGGTTTTGCGTATACCAGGATTGCAAATCCTACAGTGGATGCCTTTGAACGAAGAGTAAATGAGCTGGAAGGCGGAATCGGAGGTGTAGCCTGTTCCTCCGGAATGTCAGCAGTTACCTTGTCACTGCTTAATATTCTGCAGGCGGGCGATGAGGTGATTGCCGGAAGCGCATTGTTTGGAGGAACTTTGGACCTTCTTCATGACCTGGAGGCATTTGGAATCAAGGTATATTTTGTTCCGAGAGTAGAAAAAGAACTGATTGAGCCGCTTCTGACTGAGAGAACTAAGGCGGTATTTGGTGAAATCATAGGAAACCCGGCATTAAATGTGATGGATGTGCGAGAGACTGCAGATTTCCTTCATGGAAAAGGCGTGCCGCTGATCGTAGACAGTACAACGGCTACTCCGTATCTTCTCAATCCGATTCAGTATGGTGCAGATGTGGTCGTACATTCCACTTCAAAGTATATAAACGGAAGTGGAGATGCCATCAGCGGAATTATTATTGACAGTGGAAACTTCTCGTGGAATCCGGAGAGATATCCGGGAATGAAAGAATATAAAAAGTATGGAAAATTTGCTTATCTGGTGAAGCTTAGAAATGGAATCTGGCGAAATATGGGAGGCTGTCTGGCTCCGATGAATGCCTATCTGAATATTATCGGAATGGAGACACTTGGTCTGCGTATGGAGAGGGTCTGTGAGAATGCTTTCCGGCTTGCGCAGGCATTGGAGAAGCTGGAAGGCGTATCTGTCAATTATCCGTTGTTGAAATCCAGTCCATACCATGAGCTTGCCCAAAAACAGCTTCATGGAAAAGGTGGTGCGATCCTGACTATCCGTACTGGCTCGAAAGAACGGGCATATCAGCTGATCAATCATCTGAAATATGTAAAGATCGCCACGAATATCGGAGATGTGAGAACACTGGTAATTCATCCGGCGTCTACGATTTATATTCACAGTACGCCGGAAGCAATGGCTGAGGCCGGTGTATATGATGATACGATTCGCATCAGTGTGGGAATTGAAGATGCGAAGGACCTCATTCAGGACTTTACAGAAGCTGTAGAGAGCCTTAAGGAAGACTAAGTAAAATATGTGGATAGTGAATATCCGTCTGAAGTCAATCGGATATTCGCAATCAGCTTCCGCTACGTGGCTCGATACCGAATAACTGCTCCGCGTTTTATCAGGAGGGACTTGCCGATTCGGTTAAATGCACAGGTTCAGTCTGTGAACGATCTCCTTGATATCATCTATTTCTATAGAAGAATAATTCATAATATATACATTATCGGGCGCCTCGCCGGGAACATGATAGTAACCGGACAGAGGCGCCATTTTTATGCTCTGCGTACCGGCTGACTGGATCAGTTTTTCTTCTGGTTGTGAGGTTTCAATTTTCATAAGAAAATGAACGCCGGCCTCCTCTCCTGAGATTGTGACGAAATCATTTAACCGGCTGTTTCTGATAGCAGTAATCAGGGCATCACGCTTGGCGTGATAATAGTTTCTAAGTCTGTTGATATGTTTTTCAAAATAACCCTCCTGAATAAACTTTGCAAGTGTATACTGTTCGAAATTAGACACAGTGCAGGAATAGAAAGAAAGCTTTTTATAAAATTCATCCAGAAGTTGTCTGGGCAGGACCATATAGCTGATACGGACGGTTGAGGAGAGTGTCTTGGTAAAAGTGTTCATGTAAATGACCTTATCAGAGACATCAATGCTCTGTAATGTGGGAATCGGCTGCCCACTCAGGCGAAGCTCGCTGTCGTAATCGTCTTCGATAATATATCGGTTTTCTTCCCTGGAAGCCCAGCCAAGAAGCTCATAACGTCTGCTGATCGGCATGACGATTCCGGTAGGGTAGTGATGGGATGGGGAGATATGCAGGATATCAGCCTTCTTTTCTTCCAGTTTGGAAACTTTTACCCCGTCATTGTCCATATCAATATACTGGCATGGTACCTGCCAGCTCTTATAAATCTGAGGAATCTTTCTGTATCCCGGATTTTCCACTGCGTAAACCTTGTCTTTGCCAAAAAGCTGGATCAGAAGTCCGTACAGGTATTCCGTACCGGCACCTACGATGATCTGTTCCGGCAGGACGGTCATTCCACGGAATTCTTTTAAGTATGTGGCGATAGCCTTGCGGAGGAAAAAAATGCCGCCGCATGGAGGGTTCGTCATCAGTTGCATCTGATTTTCATTTAAAACTTCGCGTACCATTTTTGTCCAGATGGTGAACGGGAAAAGCTCAGATTGTGTCTGATTACTGGAAAAATCAGCCAGATATCCGGAATCTCCGCTTGTGAGAGGAACCATTTCTTTTGTGATATTTTTCTTTTCGATTTCCACAGCTTTCTTAAAATCGGTAACATAGAAGCCACGTTTTGGCATGGAATAGATATAACCTTCTGCAATAAGCTGTTCGTAAGCATTTTCTACAGTAATCACGCTTATACCCAGATTTTTTGCAAAAGAGCGCTTGGATGGTAATTTTTCCCCAGACTTGATATTTCCCTGTAAAATATCATTTTTGATGCATTTATATAAATATTCATACAGAGAATCTGACCCTGTATTTGTGAAATTATAGGTAATCATTTGTAATATTTTCTCCAATCTGACCTTACTGAATATATCTGAATTGACGATTTAAATATATTCACTTTTGCATTATACTCTGTCCATGCTGATTCGTACAGAAAAAATTGAAATAAATTCTGTGCATCGCAAAGCGTGTTGCTGGGAACGGAGTGAACAGTAACATGATTACTACGATTAACGGTGGAAAAGAGAATCAGAAAATTACAAGATACGAAACAGAGAGGAGATTTCACATGGAAAACAGATATGAATTAAATAAGCAGCTTGCACAGATGTTAAAAGGCGGTGTCATCATGGATGTTACCACACCGGAGCAGGCAAAGATCGCAGAGGCAGCAGGTGCATGTGCAGTTATGGCACTGGAACGAATTCCGGCAGATATCCGTGCAGCAGGTGGTGTTTCCAGAATGAGTGACCCGAAGATGATCCAGGGAATCCAGAATGCAGTTTCGATTCCGGTCATGGCGAAATGCAGAATCGGACATTTTGTGGAAGCACAGGTACTCGAAGCAATCGAGATTGACTATATCGATGAGAGTGAAGTGTTATCTCCTGCTGATGATGTTTATCATATTAATAAGAGAAACTTCAAAGTTCCGTTTGTATGCGGTGCAAAAGATCTGGGAGAAGCACTTCGAAGAATCAATGAAGGCGCGTCCATGATCCGTACAAAAGGTGAGCCGGGAACAGGAGATATCGTACAGGCAGTGCGCCATATGCGTAAGATGAACAGTGCGATCGCACAGCTTACAAGTATGAGAGAAGATGAACTTTTCGAGGCTGCAAAACAGTTCCAGGTACCATACGAACTGGTAGAATATGTACATAAAAACGGCAAACTTCCGGTAGTAAACTTCGCAGCGGGTGGTGTTGCGACTCCTGCCGATGCAGCTTTGATGATGCAGCTTGGCGCAGAAGGTGTATTTGTTGGTTCTGGTATCTTTAAATCCGGTAATCCTGCAAAAAGAGCCAATGCGATCGTAAAAGCAGTGACAAACTATACAGATGCAAAGATCATCGCAGAATTATCCGAAGATCTTGGAGAGGCTATGGTTGGTATCAATGAAAGTGAAATTCAGATCCTTATGGCAGAAAGAGGCAAATAATGACGATAGCAGTTTTGGCAGTACAGGGCGCATTTATTGAACATGAGAAAAAACTGGAGAAACTGGGTGCAGACTGTATTGAACTTAGAAAAGCAGAAAATCTGTCACAGCATTATGACGGGCTGGTGCTTCCGGGAGGCGAGAGTACTGTACAGGGGAAACTTCTGAAAGAGCTTGGAATGTTCGATACCATTAAATCCCAGATAGAATCAGGAATGCCGGTTCTGGCTACCTGTGCGGGAATGATTCTGCTTGCAGAAGAACTGGAAGGCGGCGAGGCAGGGCATTTACAGACCATGCCGGTGACAGTGAAACGAAACGCTTACGGAAGACAGCTTGGTAGCTTTCATACAGAAGCCAGACTGGAAGGAATTGGAGAAATTCCTATGACATTTATCCGTGCTCCATATGTGGCAGAAGTGGGAGATGGAGTACAGATACTTGCGAAAGTAGAGGGAAAAATTGTGGCAGTGAAATATAAAAATCAGCTGGCACTGGCATTTCATCCGGAACTGGATGAAAATGATGAAATTCATAAAGTGTTTCTGAAAATGGGTGAGAGATAAAGAAAAAAGAAATCCTGAAGATCAGATTTAAATGAAGCAAGAGAGCTGCTGAGATATCTGATTTTTCAGGATTTCTTTTTTATCAGAACATTAAATTTAATTTGAAGTTAATTTTGCGGCTGCCTCGTTATAGCTGGTAGCGGTAAAGAAAATAACAATTATCTGTGAGTCCTTTTTTCAATAAGTCCAAGGATTCCGTACAGGATGATGGCGATGATGCACAGGATGATAATGGACATCAGCACCCAGGTAAGTTTAAAGGTCTGGCTGGAATAAATGATCAGATAGCCAAGTCCTTTCCGGGCACCGATAAATTCTCCTATGATCACACCTACCAGACACAGACCTATGTTTACTTTCATAACACTAAGCAGCAGCGGAACAGAAGATGGAAGAATGATTTTTGTAAGTTTTTCTTTCTTGCCGCCGCCGAGTGTTTCGATGAGCTTGAGTTTTTCCGGGTCTGCTTCACAGAATCCTGTATAGAGATTCAGAATCGAACCAAAAACAGCGACTGACATTCCACAGACGATAATTGTCCGCTCATTGGCACCAAACCATACGATAAGCAAAGGTGCCAGTGCCGATTTTGGAAGGCTGTTCAGTACAACCAGATAAGGCTCTGTGATTTTCGCAATTCTGGGACAGATCCACAGAAGAACTGCCATACCTGCACCCAGAAGCACCACGAAGAGAAAACTGATCAGAGTTTCTGTGATGGTTACAGAAAGGTGCGGAAAAATAGAACCATCTTTACACATGATGTAAAAACTATGCCAGATCATACATGGACTGCTGAAGATAAAAGAGTCGATCAGTCCCGCTCTGGCGGAAATTTCCCACAGAATCAAAAAGAGAAGAAGAATAAAAATTCTCAGGAAACTGATGAATTTCTTTTCTCTTTTCTGACGGCATATATATTGTTGCTGATAGTATGAAGATTCAGACATCATGGTTTAACTCCTTCCAGATGAGATTAAAGTAGGATTTGAAATCTGGTGCATTTCTGGAAGACATCGGGGTACGGTTTTCAAGATTGAAATGGATTGGTACGATTTTACGAATAATGGCAGGCCGGGATGAGAGAATAATAACCCGGTCTGCCATGCTGATGGCTTCTGAAATGTCATGGGTGACAAGAATTGCAGTTTTTTTCTCCTGCTTAAGGATTTTGCCGATGTCATCGCTGACATTGAGCCTGGTCTGATAATCAAGGGCAGAGAATGGCTCATCAAGCAGCAGAAGCTCCGGCTTTAATGCCAGAGTCCGGATCAGTGCAGCTCTCTGGCGCATTCCGCCGGATAACTGCGAAGGGCGCGCCAGACGGAATTTGTCCAGACCGTAATCAGAAAGAATCTGATCGACATAGGAAAGTTTTTCGGCGGTGAGTTCTCCGCGAATCTCCAGTCCAAGAAGAACATTTTTATAAATTGTCCGCCACTCCAATAGATGGTCTTTCTGCAGCATATATCCGATACGGCGGTCACCGGAAGTGACAGGGATGCCATCGAGAAGAATCTGTCCCTGTTCTGGCTGGATCAATCCGCAGATCAGATTCAGTAATGTGGATTTTCCACATCCGGAAGGCCCGACAATGGCGAGAAATTCGCCGGGCATCAGTTGAAAGGATATATGAGAAAGAGCAGGGGTTTCCCCCGTTAAGTCGTGGTAGGAGAGACTGACATCTGTAATATCCAGCAGTGGTTTCATACAGATACCTCCATTTATAATAGTGGGATTATAAGTTCTATATTATCGGATAAAAAACGGTAATGATTTAGTATCCTGAGGAATCTTATGTTTTTTAGTTATTGTTCACTCTGTTTTCGAGTAATGCACTTTGTAAAATGATGACGTATGGTTACTGTTCACTTCGTGCCCGGTAACATGCCACGCGATGCACAGAATTTATGCGAATCCGCATAAATTCGCGCTGTATGTCTCGGAATTTTGACATTTCCATGCCAAAACGCCTCGCGGGATAGTGTCGTGTGAATAGTAACGACGTATGAACAGTAACGTTTTTTATAATTTATGATATGCAGAAAGCGTAAGGTATGATATAATAAATAAACTATAGTATTTTGACTGTAATTACAAATAAGACTGAAAATCATACCAACATAAAGTATAAAAGGTGTTTCTGAGAACGGAGTGAACAGGAACTAAAAGGTTACTGCGCATACAGTGAACAGAAACTATAAAAGATCAGACGGATGCTGTAAGAAACTGTAAAAGAAAGTGTAAACAAATGAGAGATAAGAAAAAAGCGATACTTAACACCGTCTTTTTGATCCTTGTGTTTTCCCTGACCGTATATATGGTATTTCGGGGCGAGGATCTGGGCGAGATCATTCATACAGTGCAGCAGGCTGATTTGGTTTATCTTCTGATCAGTGTGGTTTGCGTAGTATTATTTATACTTGGGGAGTCAGTGATCATTTTTTATATGATGCGAACCCTGGGAGCAAAAGTGAAGATGGGACATTGCGCTCTGTATTCTTTTGTAGGTTTCTTTTTCAGCTGCATCACTCCGTCAGCATCCGGCGGACAGCCAATGCAGATTTATTATATGAAAAAGGACAAACTGCCGATACCGGTCACTACACTGGTTCTGATGATCGTTACCATTACTTACAAGGCGGTTCTGGTTGTAATCGGTCTGGTTATCTGGCTGTTTGGAAAGGGATTCCTGAAAGGCTACCTCGGACAGTATATGTGGGTGTTTTACCTGGGAGTAGGGCTGAATATTTTTTGTGTTACTTTTATGCTGATCCTTGTATTTGCTCCGGGTCTGGCGAAATGGATCATGGTAAAAGGTCTGAAACTGATTGAGCATTTTCGTTTCCTTAAGCCCAAGAAGACAAGACTTGAGAATCTGGAAGCATCTATGGATCAGTATCATGAGACAGCTGCTTTCTGGGCAGGACATAAGATGGTGATTTTGAAAGTATTTCTGATCACAATGGTGCAGAGAATTTTGTTATTTACAGTTACATACTGGGTATATCGTTCGCTGGGATTTCGAGGATATTCGATCGTGACTCTTACGATTTTACAGTCAGTTATATCTGTTTCTGTTGATATGCTGCCTTTGCCCGGGGGAATGGGGATCAGTGAATCTCTTTATCTGGTGATGTTTGCGCCGGTTTTTGGAGAGGCATTGCTTCCGGCTATGTTGCTTAGCAGAGGAATTTCCTATTATGCACAGATGCTGATCAGTGCGGCAATGACCTGTGTGGCACATCTCGTGATAGGAAGAAAAGAACAAGAAGAAAAGTAGGGGGAATTATGTTATTAGGATTTTATGATTATACGGTGGTGCTGACATATATCAGTCTTGGAATCTCAGTATTTGGAATTACAAGAGCGTTGGAGGGGAACTTCAGGATTGCGATTTTCTGTCTGGCACTTTCCGGATTGTGTGATATGTTTGATGGAAAAATCGCCAGGACGAAGAAGAATCGTACAGATGATGAGAAAAGTTTCGGAATCCAGATAGATTCTCTGTGTGATGTGGTTTGTTTCGGAATCTTTCCGGCAATGATCTGCTATTGCCTTGGAGTTAACACATCAGGAGGAGTCGCAGCATTGATCTTTTACAGTGTTGCATCAGTGATTCGTCTTGCATACTTCAATGTGACAGAAGCAAAAAGACAGAGTGAAACCTCTGAGAACAGACAATATTATCAGGGGCTTCCGATTACATCTATGGCGATCATCCTGCCATTTCTCTATCTTATGAGACGGTATTGTGGATTATATTTCCTGATTGTGATACATATTGCGGTAATCGTAGTAGGTCTTCTGTTTATCTTAAATATTAAGGTAAAGAAACCGCAGAATCCGGTGCGTGTTCTGCTGGTAGCAGTGGTGGCACTTGCACTTGCGAAGATGTTCCGTTTGATATAAAATGAATATGACTGTTGACTGGCCGCAGCGGTTCCTGAATGTAGGGAGGCTGCGGCTGTATTTTATTTTGCTGGCATATTACTGTTCAATAGTGCATAGTAATATGATTTGCAATGAACGGCATCACATGCAGTTACAATTGGAGGAAAAAATGAAGTATATTGACAGAAAAGGGAATATAACCATTGAAGAAAACAGTCAGGATAAACTCCTGAGACATTTATATAATGATCGTGGCGGACGGCTTTGCCTGAAGCTCCTGATCAGGCCTTTTGTGTCAAAAGCGGCGGGAATAGTATTGAACACCAGACTTTCTGCCAGATTTGTACCTGATTTTGCAGAACACAATAAAATAGATCTGAGTCTTTATGAGAAACAGAACTTTTCTTCATGGAATGATTTTTTCAAAAGGCGTATCCGAAAAGAGGAACGGCCGATAGATATGCGGGAGAATATACTGGTAAGTCCCTGTGATGGAAAACTTTCTGTACACAGGATCAGTTTGGATTCCCGCTTCAATATCAAAGATACAGAATATACCGTCGGACAGCTTCTGAAAAATGAACAGCTTGCCAGACGATACACAGATGGATATGCACTGATTTTCCGCCTGACAGTGGATGACTATCACCACTACTGTTACGTTGCGGATGGCAGAAAGTCCGAAAATGTGACACTTCCCGGAGTTTTTCATACAGTAAATCCGGCGGCAAATGATGTATACCCTATTTATAAAGAAAATGCCAGAGAATATTGTCTGTTGAAGACGGAGAAATTTGGTACGATCCTGATGATGGAAGTTGGAGCGATGATGGTTGGGAAAATTTCGAATCTTCAGAAAAAGACTGCCACAGTAAAGAAAGGGCAGGAGAAAGGCAACTTTGAGTTTGGCGGTTCTACAGTGATTCTGTTATTACAGCCAGGAAAAGTCCGTATCGATTATGACTTGCTTGATAATACGGAAGAAGGATATGAAACCATTGTAAAAATGGGGGAACGTATCGGAGAATGTAAAAAAGTAAAAAAAGCATTACGTTTTGTAAAAAACAGCTGAAAAATGAAATATGCATCAAATATGCATCTGAAAGATATACGGTGCTAAAAGAGAGGAATAAAAAAGCATTGAATAAACGAAATTATCAGAAAGAACTGGAGAAACTTATAGACCAGGCACAGAAAGAACAGAAAGTCCCAAGTCTGTTTCTTCACAGTTGCTGCGCACCTTGCAGCAGTTATGTACTTGAATATCTGTCTCAATATTTTAACATTACAGTTTTTTATTATAATCCAAACATTTATCCGGAAGAGGAATATCAGAAACGTGTACATGAGATCACACGTTTGGTAAATTCCATGGAATTTGTTCATCCGGTAAAACTGGTAGAGGGTCACTATGATCTACAGGAATTTTTCCGGATGGCAAAAGGCCTGGAGAATGTACCGGAAGGTGGCGAACGCTGCTTTAAATGTTATCGTCTGCGAATGGAAGAAACGGCACGTCTGGCAGCAGAAGGTGGATTTGACTATTTTACGACCACTCTGTCAATCAGCCCACTCAAGAATGCTGCCAAGATTAATGAAATCGGAGAAGAACTGGCAGAAATCTATCATGTAGAGCATCTTCCATCTGATTTCAAAAAGAAAAACGGCTATAAACGCTCTATAGAACTCTCGCATGAATACGACCTCTACCGCCAGAATTATTGTGGCTGCGTCTACTCCAGGTGAGAGGCAGAAGATCGAAACTACTACTTTGCAATCCAGAAAAAATATGATACACTGACACATAAAAGTAATTATGAAAAATAAGAAGAAACGAGGAAAAATACTATGGCACAGCTTTGGGGCGGACGTTTCACAAAAGAAACAGACAAACTTGTATATAACTTTAACGCATCAATCTCCTTCGACCAGAAATTTTACGAGCAGGATATCAGAGGAAGCAAAGCACATGTAGCGATGCTTGCAAAACAGGGAATCCTGACATCAGAAGAAAAAGATCAGATTGAAGCAGGACTGGACGGAATCCTTGCAGATGTAAAATCTGGAAAACTTGAGATCACGTCTGAATATGAAGATATCCACAGCTTTGTAGAAGCAAACCTCATCGACAGAATCGGAGATGCAGGAAAGAAGCTTCACACAGGAAGAAGCCGTAACGACCAGGTAGCTCTGGATATGAAACTTTATGTAAGAGATGAGATCGACGAGACAGATGAGCTTGTGAAGAAACTTCTCGAAGCACTTCAGAAAATCATGGAAGAAAATGTCCACACATATATGCCAGGCTTTACCCATCTTCAGAAAGCACAGCCAGTTACATTGGCTCATCATGTTGGCGCATACTTTGAAATGTTTGTACGTGACAGAAGCAGACTTGCAGATATCCGTAAGAGAATGAACACCTGTCCTCTGGGTGCAGGTGCTTTGGCAGGAACAACTTATCCACTTGACAGAGAATACACCGCACAGCTTCTTGGCTTCGACGGACCGACAAGAAACAGTATGGATTCCGTTTCAGACAGAGACTATGTAATTGAACTTCTGTCTGCATTCTCCACGATCATGATGCACATGAGCCGTTTCTGTGAAGAAATCATCATGTGGAACTCTAACGAATATCGTTTCGTGGAAATCGATGATGCTTACAGTACAGGAAGCAGTATCATGCCGCAGAAAAAGAATCCGGATATCGCAGAGCTGGTAAGAGGAAAGACAGGACGTGTATACGGTGCGTTAACATCCATCCTTACCACCATGAAAGGAATCCCGCTTGCATACAACAAAGATATGCAGGAAGATAAAGAACTTACCTTTGACGCAATCGACACAGTAAAGGGTTGCCTTGCCCTATTTACAGGAATGATTTCTACCATGCAGTTCAATAAACAGAACATGGAAGCAAGTGCAAAGAATGGCTTTACAAATGCAACAGATGCAGCAGACTATCTGGTAAATCATGGAGTGCCTTTCCGCGATGCTCATGGTATCGTGGGCCGTCTGGTGCTTACATGTATTGATAAGGGAATCTCTCTGGATGAACTTCCGCTTGAAGATTATAAAGCAATCAGCCCTGTATTTGAAAACGACATCTATGAAGCAATCAGCATGCGTACCTGCGTAGAGAAACGTATGACCATCGGAGCTCCGGGACCGGATGTGATGGAGAAAGTGATCGCAGAAAATAAAAAATATCTGGAAGAAAATTAAAAAAATACTTGCATTTTACTTTAGTTTGGTATAGTATGTACAAGAAAGACAGATGTGCGTAATGTAAAGACACACAGATAAAAATGTCCGCGAGAGATATCAGGTCGCTGATAAGTATCAGGGTATTTTCCAGATGCAGATTTATATAGCGAAGTAGATGGAGAACATCCAGCTGGTCAGATTAGTACAATGAAAATGCGGATAGTAGATAAAGAGGAGAAAGATATTATGAGTGAGAAGCTTAGAGTTGGTATTTTAGGTGCTACAGGTATGGTTGGTCAGAGATTTATTTCTCTGCTTGAGAATCATCCATGGTTTGAAGTAGTAACTGTAGCTGCAAGTCCAAGAAGTGCAGGAAAAACATACGAAGAGGCAGTTGGCGGAAGATGGAAAATGGATACTCCAATGCCGGAAGCTGTTAAAAAACTGATCGTTATGAATGTAAATGAAGTAGAGAAAGTTGCTGCAACAGTTGATTTCGTATTTTCTGCAGTAGATATGTCAAAAGAAGAGATCAAGAAGATCGAAGAAGAATATGCTAAGACAGAGACACCGGTTGTTTCCAACAACAGTGCTCACAGATGGACACCGGATGTACCTATGGTAGTGCCGGAAATCAACCCGGAACACTTCGATGTAATCGAATCCCAGAAGAAACGTCTTGGAACAACACGCGGATTTATCGCTGTTAAACCAAACTGCTCTATCCAGAGCTACGCTCCTGTATTAACTGCATGGAAAGAATTTGAGCCATATGAAGTAGTTGCTACTACATATCAGGCAATCTCTGGAGCAGGTAAAACATTCAAAGACTGGCCGGAAATGGTTGGAAACATCATTCCATACATCGGCGGCGAGGAAGAGAAGAGTGAGAAAGAGCCGTTAAGAATCTGGGGTAAAGTAGAAGACGGTGTAATCAAACCGGCTACAGAACCTGTTATCACATGCCAGTGCATCCGTGTACCGGTATTAAACGGACATACAGCAGCTGTATTTGTTAAATTCCGCAAGAAACCAACAAAAGAACAGCTGATCAAAGCATTGGTAGAGTTCAAAGGACTTCCACAGGAATTAGAGCTTCCAAGTGCTCCGAAGCAGTTCATCCAGTACCTTGAAGAGGACAACCGTCCACAGGTTACAGAGGATGTAAACTTCGAACATGGTATGGGCGTATCCGTAGGACGTCTTCGTGAAGATACTGTATATGACTGGAAATTCGTAGGACTTTCCCATAACACAGTAAGAGGTGCAGCAGGCGGAGCAGTTCTCTGTGCTGAGACATTAAAAGCTAAAGGATATATTCAGGCGAAATAATAAATAAAAGTATTGAAAAGGGGCACTGGTTTTTGGTGCCTCTTTTTTTCTGGATTATTTAGAGATAGGGGGGATAATGAAGGATGAGAGAAAAAGTTCTGACGACAGTGGTAACTTTTGGAACAACCACACAGGCAATCGCAATGGAACGTGAATGTAAAAAGACTGGATTTGAAGGAAGGCTGATTCCTGTACCCAGGGAAATTTCTGCTTCCTGCGGACTTGCGTGGAAATGCATAGAACAAGGAGAAGAGGAAACAGATTCTTATATGAAAGAACAGGATTTAGAGTATGAGAAGATTTATCGTATTCTTATATAAAATCTCTTATACTTATTGATTAATTCTATAAATAATATCAGCCCTGAACTTTGACGGACATATAAGTGAATGGTACAATTAGATAAGCGGACAGGCAAGTTTTCATCCATTGCTTAGTGCTCTTTGAAATCTGGTGTACCAACAAGATTGTTCTACGACTTGATTGACTTAAAAGTCAGCTGATGGATGTTTGCCTGGTAAATTAGAGATATAGGGGTGAAGCTTATGAAAAAAGGAACAGATAGTGTACGTCTGACACAGCTTGCCAGTGCAGCGGGCTGCGGTGCGAAGATTGGACCGAAAGTACTGGCAGAGGTAGTTGGAAAGTTGCCGAAGTTTACAGATCCGATGCTGCTAGTAGGACCGGAAACATCAGACGATGCGGCGGTATACAAAATAAATGATGAACTTGCAATGATCCACACAGTGGATTTCTTTCCGCCGGTGGTAGATGATCCATATATGTATGGACAGATCGCAGCTGCCAATGCGTTGAGCGATGTCTATGCAATGGGCGGTGTTCCCAAACTGGCATTAAATGTAGTTGCATTTCCAAACTGTCTTGGATCGGAAGTCCTCGAAGAAATCTTGCGCGGCGGGGCAGACAAGGTTATGGAAGCCGGAGCAGTTCTTGCTGGCGGACATACGATCAATGACAAAGAACCGAAATATGGACTCTGTGTCACCGGTTTCGTGCATCCGGATAAAATGTGGAAAAATTATGGCGCCAAGGCAGGAGACATTCTGATTCTCACCAAACCGTTAGGATGTGGAATTCTCAACACTGCCATCAAAGCAGAGATGGCCTCTCAGGAAGAAATTGAAAGAGTACAGAAAGTCATGGCGAAGCTGAACAAATACGCGGCTGAGATTGCATTAAAATATACGATTCACAGTTGCACAGATGTAACCGGATTCAGTCTTGCCGGACACAGCCTGGAGATGGCAAAAGGAAGCCATAAGGCATTGGTGATCCAGACAGAAAAACTTCCGATTATAAAAGGCGTTGAGGAATATGCGCAGATGGGCCTGATTCCTGAAGGGGCATACAGAAATCGCGATTTTGCAGGCAGTGAGGTGAGAAGCGAGATCAAAGAACTCTGGATGGAAGATCTGGTATTTGATCCTCAGACATCCGGCGGACTTCTCCTGGCAGTACCACCGGAAGAGGCAGATGCTCTGGCGAAAGAACTGTCAGGAATGGATATTTTTGGAGGTATCATTGGATATGTAACAGAACCGCAGGATAAAGCGGTGATTTTCGAATAAGAAATAAAAGGGACTGGATGTTGCTTTGTAAGAAGCTGCATTCAGCTTTCTTTTTTGGAAAAATAACAATTGCTGCATTTATAATACGAACAGACTATTTCGTGTGGGATGTTATATATATTGATAAAGATACAGCTTTTGATGTAAAATTGCACTTGTAAGTTTTACAGATAATTACAAATCCGTGCATAAAATTCTGAAATTGTATGACGATTTCGGTTGTACAATAGATATGAAAATGCTATAATGTATAAAAATAAATACATTTGCGGAGGTGTAGTTATGAATTATGAAGATGTACAAAAAGTGTCAAATGCGGCGAAGGCCAAGAGCAATCTGGTAAACACCAACTTCTTCAAGTACTTTGTACGCGCGGTCATGGCGGGATTCTTTATTGATATGGCCATGATCTACAGTAATGTAGTTGGAAATGTTTTCTCCAAGACCACGCCGGAATGGGGAAAATTTCTGGGAGCTTTGGTATTCTCGATCGCAGTACTTCTGATCAGCTTCGTAGGCGGTGAACTTTTTACCGGTAATAATATGGTAATGGCATTCGGAGCCTTTGATAAACAGGTAAGCTGGAAAGAAGCTGGCAAGGTATGGGGCGTAAGCTACCTCGGAAACTTTGTAGGATGTTTTATTATGGCAGTGCTTTTTGCATGGGCAGGAGCATCCGGAACTGCAGATTATTTTGCGGGATTTATCGGAAACAAGCTGAGTATCCCGCTTGGACAGATGTTTTTCAGAGCAGTGCTTTGCAACTTCTTCGTCTGTCTTGGTGTACTCTGTGGTATGAAACTGAAAAGCGATGCAGGAAGATTTCTGATGATTACCATGTGTATCTCAGGATTCGTTGTAAGTGGATTTGAGCACTGCATCGCAAATATGGGAATCTTTGTTACCGCATACTGTCTGGTACCTGGATTATCCATCGGAGCCATGATTAAGAGCATGGTAGCTGTAACATTAGGAAATATGGTGGGTGGTGCCTTATTACTGGCATGGCCACTTAGAAAGATGAGTGCAGATAAATAATATGTCAAAAGCTTTATACATAGCTGAAAAGCCCAGTGTGGCACAGGAATTCGCGAAAGCTTTGAAAATCAACGGACAAAGACGGGACGGCTACCTGGAATCTTCAGACAGTGTGGTGACCTGGTGTGTTGGACATTTGGTCACCATGAGCTACCCGGAAAAATATGATATCAAATACAAAAGGTGGAGTTTAGATACCCTGCCTTTTTTGCCGCGCGAATTTAAATATGAAATAATCCCTGGGGTACAGAAACAGTTTGAGATTGTAAAAGGACTGTTAAACAGGGAAGATGTGGATACTATTTACGTGTGTACCGACTCCGGACGTGAAGGAGAATATATCTATCGTCTGGTCGCACAGATGGCAGGTGTCCATGGAAAGAAAGAAAAGAGAGTCTGGATCGACTCTCAGACAGAAGAAGAAATCATGCGAGGAATCAGAGAGGCAAAAGATCTGTCTGCTTATGACAATCTTTCCGCTTCAGCCTATCTTCGGGCGAAAGAAGACTATCTGATGGGAATAAATTTTTCCCGCGTGCTGACACTGCGATATGGAAACAGTGTGTCAAATTATTTAAATACGAAATATCAGGCCATTTCCGTTGGGCGTGTGATGACCTGTGTGCTTGGAATGGTAGTGCGAAGAGAACGGGAGATTCGGGTATTTGTAAAAACGCCGTTTTACCGGGTACTCAGCAGCATTGTGCTTGAGGGAGAAAACTTTGAAGGGGAGTGGAGGGCTGTTGAGGGCAGCCGGTATTTCCAGACTCCTTATCTGTATAAAGAAAACGGATTTAAAGAGAAAGCATACGCAGAGAAGCTGATACAGGAGTTGTCTGTCAACCAGCCGTTGCAATGTGTGGTGGACAAGGTTGAAAGAAAGAAAGAAAATAAAAATCCCCCGCTTTTATTTAATCTGGCAGAGCTTCAGAATGTATGCTCAAAGCTGTTTAAAATCAGTCCGGATGAAACATTGAAAATCGTACAGGAACTGTATGAGAAGAAACTGGTCACCTATCCGAGAACGGATGCGCGTGTATTGTCTACAGCTGCGGCTAAAGAGATTTATAAAAATATTTCAGGATTGCGCAATTATGAACACACAACAGAAATCGCGCAGCACATTATTGAGCAGGGAAATTATAAAAATCTGGCAAAGACCCGATATGTCAATGACAATCAGATTACAGACCATTATGCTATCGTGCCGACAGGTCAGGGACTAAATGCGTTGAAAAGCGTTTCTCTTACCGCACAGCGCGTATATGAGACAATCGTAAGGAGATTTCTTTGCATTTTCTATCCGCCGGCAGTATATCAGAAGGTCAGTCTTGTGACAAAGATACAGGGAGAGAGCTTCTTTTCTTCATTTAAAGTACTGCTGGATGAAGGTTATTTAAAGATTGCCTCAAATTCTTTTGCGAAACGAAAGGCAGCAGACGCAGTAAATGGAGCAAACCAAGCCAGCGCAGCTGGAAATGCCGGAAGTGATGCGGATTCAGATAATGAAAAAAATGGCTCAGATAATTCTTCAGAGGATATGGCGTGCGACACCAGACTACTGGCTGCATTGCAGAACCTGAAGAAAGATGATATACTCTCGGTAGATGACCTGAGTATCAAAGAGGGTGAGACATCACCGCCGAAGCGTTACAATTCCGGTTCTATGATTCTTGCCATGGAGAATGCCGGACAGCTGATCGAGGATGAGGAACTTCGTGCTCAGATCAAGAGCTGCGGAATCGGCACCAGTGCAACCAGAGCTGAGATTCTGAAGAAACTGTTCAATATCAAATATTTGGCACTGAATAAGAAAACGCAGATGATCACACCGACACTTCTGGGTGAGATGATTTTTGATGTGGTAAATTGTTCTATCAGACAGCTTCTGAACCCGGAACTTACAGCAAGCTGGGAAAAAGGTCTCAATTATGTGGCGGAGGGAAGTATCACAGAGCAGGAATATATGGATAAGCTGGAACATTTTGTAAGAGTGCGTACGAAACAGGTGGAGGACAGTAATTTCCAACCTTACCTGCGACAGTTTTTTGACGCGGCAGCTGTTAATTATAAAATCCCAGATGACAAAACCAATACAAAAACAACAGCCAGAGCAGGGCGGCCACGTACTTATCAAAAATCATAAAATGTTTATCCGGGCAAAATAAGAGAAAAATGAAAATAATAATTAAAGAAAAGAGGAAAACAGGATGTTAAAGGATTTCACGATTGCGAATCTTCTGGATTTAAATGAAACGATTGCAAAGGATTTATTTGAAGGAAAAACCTATCCATGGGAAGTGTTGCCGGAGATTGGCGGTTTTATCCTGAAACTGGGACAGACTTTAAGTGAAGAAGAATATAATCATCCGTCAGAAGATGTATGGATTGCAAAGAGCGCGAAAGTAGCACCGACAGCCTGCATTAACGGACCGGTCATTATCGGAAAAGAAGCAGAGGTACGCCACTGTGCATTTATCCGCGGAAAAGTTATCGTAGGTGAGGGAGCAGTAGTAGGAAATTCCACAGAGCTTAAGAATGCAGTGCTTTTTAACAAAGTGCAGGTTCCTCATTATAATTATGTGGGTGATGCAATTCTGGGTTACAAATCCCATATGGGAGCAGGTTCCATCTGTTCCAATGTAAAATCAGATAAAAAGTTAGTTATCGTAAAAGATGGTGAAGAGAAGATCGAGACAGGACTTAAGAAATTTGGCGCTATGCTGGGAGATAATGTAGAAGTAGGATGCGGTTCTGTATTAAATCCTGGAACGGTAATCGGACGCTGCTGCAATATTTATCCGCTTTCCTCTGTAAGAGGCTGTGTATCTGCAAACCATATCTATAAATCAAAAAATGAAATTGTAGAGAAACAGTGAAGACAAAAAGTAAATATTTGAAAATAGTTCTGACCGTGATATTGTCAGTGCTTGTGTCTGTGGCTGCACCTTTGAGCGCATATGCAGCTGCAGATTCTGGTTCAGGAGCAACGGAAGAAATTATTCTGAAAAAGGGAAAAGTATATGATCAGAAAGGCAAATTATACACCGGACAGTATAAAAAAGACGGTTATAGCTATTATGCTGAAAATGGAAAAAGAATTAAAGGCTGGAAAAAATTGAATAAAAAATATTATTATTTTGAGCCAGACTACAGGATGGCAAAAAATAAGATTGTCGGATCGGTATCAAAAGGTTACTATTATGTGGATAAAACCGGTGTAAGAGTAACTTCTGACGAAGTGCGGATGGCAGTAAGATTTGTAACGGCGAATTCGAGCCGTAAATCCAGACAGAGAGAACAGCTAAGACAGTGTTTTGATGCGCTGAGAAGATACCCATATCTGAATAAAGGAGATACCCCGCCTAAGGCATCACAGTTACCGTCTTATGCCAGATTTATGTTCACCAGCAAATGCGGTGACTGTTATTATTATGGAGTTACTATGGCATATATTGCCAGAGTTCTGGGGTATGACAGTCGGGTCGCGGCAGGAGGTGTAACTGCGTGGGGACCCACATATCCGTTATCGCCTCATGGATGGTGTGAAGTGCGCAAAGGTACAGAGTGGAAAATGATGGATTGCAGTATGCAGAATGGCCATCCTGATGCAAATCTATTTTTTGTAACAAGGAAACAATATCCGTACCGACTCAGGTGTGACAAGATCTATGCGCTGAATATAAGCGATGGGAAGGTTACGTGGAGATAAAGTAGAGCTATGGCAAGTAACTTTTTGTGTTACTGAAAACGGAGTGGGTGTAAACAGTGAAATAGAAAAAGGTGTTAAGAAACGGATGAACAACAGAGGTTTCTTAACACCTTTTTCTGTGAAGAATAAAAAAAAGCTCAGGACGTTTTTAAACGCATTTTACCGGAAGAACAGAAGCTGTCTGAGAATCACCAGAATTATGATATGTACCGGATAAAACCAGTAAAAGACATATTTCAGAAATTTTCCTTTCACAAATCCACGCTCTCCATTATACATATTAATGGAAAGAAAAGCGAAACAGGCTTTCCATTCATAATAAAGCCAGCAACTTCCGATGATAGCCTGGGCAGTTTTTTCATTGCGAAACCAGTACATGATAAGCAGGAAAACAAACCCTCTCCATCCGTAATCTGCCTTAAGAAAAACGGAGACAGCGAGTAATGCCAGTATGTATACAAACTGCATTTTCTGATTATCCCAGAAGTATTCAAGGGCGCAGAAGGCCAGATATCCCAGAAACAGGGTAAAAAAGACATTCTGTTTCTCATATCGCCAGGTATTTGTAAACATAAAATTCCATGGAATTTCAGAAATACATGCGAATAAAAAGAGATTCCGTCCGTATTTTCTGCGGTTATGGGTGTGCAGAAATCCTTCGACTAACAGAAAACAGAAAATAGGAAAAGCCGCCCTTCCGATATCACGGAAAATACGATACCAGCTGTAATCCACTCCACCAAAACTGAAAAGGATTACATTTGTCGGCGGATAGTTATACAGGATCATGACTCCTGTATGGTCAATAAGCATCAGGATGATCGCGATTAATTTTAAAGCACTTCCACTCAGAACCCGAAATCGTTCCGGAAGAAAAGAAACAGGCAATTGTGTTGTCATAATAAAAAACCTTTCTTACTATATAATTTATGATTTGGAATGTTATGACTTTTATTTTATCATAAAAGGAAACATTACGCAAAATCCCGAGACATACAGTGTGAATTTATACGATTAGCAGTTACTGTTCACTCCGTTCCCAGCATCGCGAAGCAAACGATATTCCTTGGCCCTGCACAAATAAAGCTCATATTTTCTATATCGCATAGCGTGTTGCCAGGTGTAGCAGACAGTAACATAGCCGATGACCTATATATTATGCAATTTGTCTAAATTGCTAAAAAATCGCCACAAAAAGTATCTGCCAGAGACAAAAAAATCAAAGATAGTTAAAAATTTTACAAATTATGACTGGACGAATCCCCACTTTTGTGAGAAAATAACACTAGGTTGTTAGGCATACTCATCTGCAGTCATTCAGCAGACGGCAGAGATCTGCATTATGTGGTTCATTCAGCAGTTCCGCATAGTGGCGGGTATAACAACATGAAGTTAATCTATACTTGAAAGGAGTTTTACAATGATTTATTCACGCGAAGTAGAAGAAATGTGCCCAGTTGCACAGGGCGTTCATCATGGCGCCGCTCCAATCCCAGAAGAAGCTAAATGGGTACAGGCAAAAGAAGTCAAAGACATTTCCGGTCTCACACACGGTGTTGGCTGGTGTGCACCACAGCAGGGTGCCTGCAAGCTTACATTAAATGTTAAAGAAGGTATCATCCAGGAAGCACTGGTTGAGACTATCGGATGTTCAGGTATGACTCATTCAGCAGCTATGGCTTCCGAGATTCTTCCGGGCCTGACTGTAATGGAGGCACTGAACACTGACTTAGTTTGTGATGCGATTAATACAGCTATGAGAGAACTCTTCCTTCAGATCGTTTACGGACGTACACAGTCTGCATTCTCAGAAGACGGACTTCCTGTAGGCGCTGGACTTGAGGACCTTGGTAAAGGACTTCGCTCTCAGGTTGGTACAATGTATGGAACTCTGAAAAAAGGACCTCGTTACCTTGAAATGGCAGAAGGTTATGTAACAGGTATTGCTCTTGATGCAGATGATGAGATCATCGGATATCAGTTTGTAAGCCTTGGAAAAATGACTGATTTCATCAAAAAAGGCGATGACCCGAACACTGCATGGGAAAAAGCAAAAGGTCAGTATGGCCGTGTTGCAGACGCTGTTAAAATTATCGACCCAAGAAAAGAATAATTTAGGAGGTAACAGGAAATGGCTTTATTTGAATCATATGAGAGACGAATTGACAAGATCAATTCTGTTTTAAACAGCTATGGCATTGCTTCTATTGAAGAAGCTGAGAAAATCACAAAAGACGCAGGTCTTAATGTATACGATCAGATCAAAGGCATTCAGCCGATCTGTTTCGAGAACGCTTGCTGGGCATATACAGTAGGTGCTGCTATCGCAATCAAAAAAGGATGCAAGAAAGCAGCAGACGCAGCAGCAGCTATCGGTGAAGGACTTCAGGCTTTCTGTATTCCTGGATCCGTTGCTGATACACGTAAAGTAGGTCTTGGACATGGTAACCTTGGCAAAATGCTTCTTGAAGAAGAGACAGAGTGCTTCTGCTTCCTGGCTGGACATGAGTCTTTCGCAGCAGCTGAAGGTGCTATCGGTATCGCTGAGAAAGCAAACAAAGTTCGTCAGAAACCATTACGTGTTATCCTGAACGGTCTTGGAAAAGATGCTGCTCAGATCATCTCCCGTATCAACGGCTTTACATATGTAGAGACAGAATACGATCCATACAAGAACGAAGTTAAAGAAGTATTCAGAAAATCCTATTCTGAAGGTCTTCGTGCAAAAGTTAACTGCTACGGCGCAAACAGCGTTCCGGAAGGTGTTGCTATCATGTGGAAAGAAGACGTTGACGTTTCTATCACAGGTAACTCCACAAACCCGACACGTTTCCAGCATCCGGTTGCAGGTACATACAAGAAAGAACGTCTTGAAGCAGGAAAGAAATACTTCTCTGTTGCTTCCGGCGGTGGTACAGGACGTACACTTCATCCAGACAACATGGCAGCAGGCCCGGCTTCCTATGGTATGACAGATACATTAGGACGTATGCACTCTGATGCACAGTTCGCTGGTTCTTCTTCCGTACCGGCTCATGTAGAGATGATGGGTCTCATCGGAGCAGGTAACAACCCGATGGTTGGTATGACTGTTGCAGTAGCTGTTTCTATTGAAGAAGCTGCTAAAACTGGCAAGTTCTAATTCATATAAAAGAAAATAAAGTGTAAGCGCGTTGAAAGTGCCGTAAACTCAAGGGTTTGCGGCACTTTTGTTATGTAGAGATAAAAGGTACGATTTTAGAACGGAACAGTCTCAAAAAGCACAAAAAAATTTGCGTAGCTAACACTTTTAGATACAAAAAACGGCAGATAAGCTCTGCCGCAGGAAGCCATTTCTTTATTTTTTAAATTTCATTTTTCAGGTCTTCAAACGTACATTGCTTTGTTTAGAAATACAAAAAAATTACTTCTTCAAATCTCAGAAAAATCATGTATAATATAGGCAATATAATTTGAAGGAAATTCAATAGAAAGTTTTATAATTTGAAGGGAGAATAAAATGAGTCTTAAAATCGAAAAGAAAAGTGAAGGAACAAAAGATACTGTATTATTATCAGGCAGATTAGATACAACGACGGCGCCGGAACTGGGAAAAGAAACTGAAAGATACACAGGAGCTTGTATTTGATCTGACGGATCTGGAGTATATTTCATCAGCAGGCTTGCGTGTACTCCTGAAAGTACAGAAATATATGAATAAAAAAGGAGATTTCAAATTGACCCATGTCAGCGAGGTTATAGAGGAAATATTTGAAATTACAGGATTCAATGATATATTAACAATCGAGTAATTTATAAAAAGGGTTTTGTGATGAGAACAGAACCCTTTTTTGGAACTTGTTGGTGCACTGGTTATTATTAGAGGCAAAAAGAACCAGCTGTATTTCGGAATGATTTTTTAAACATACTCCAGAAAACAACTTGTAGGAAGGAGAAGGGATTTGAAGGATATTACAGTTGAAGCAAAAGTAGAGAACATTGATGTTGTAACAAATTTTGTAAATGATATTTTAGAAGAAAATTGCTGCCCTATGAAGATTCAGATGCAGATAGATGTTGTCATTGATGAAATATTTGGAAATATTTCATATTATGCTTATGGCGCTGATGGTGGAAAAGCTTCGGTACAGGCTGGGATAGAGAAAGAAATGATCGTTCTGGTTTTTATTGATCAGGGAATTCCCTATAATCCGTTAGAGAACAAAGATCCGGATATAACCCTGAATCTGGAAGAGAGAGAAATTGGCGGTCTTGGAATTTATATGGTTAAGAAAATAATGGATGAAGTTTCCTATGAATATATGGATGGACAGAATATCCTGAGAATGAGAAAAAGTTTAAGTAGCAGATAAAATTTTTCTGAACTTATAGCAAGTTAAAAACCAGCTATCTGATAATATTTCATCGAATTGCAAAATACGCCAGACGAAATATTGTCATTAGCTGGTTTTACTTTTATAAATTGTACCAAATAGTAAAAGCAGATTGTACATATCTTTTGTTTGCAAAAGATATGTAGTGCTGTACAAGTTTACGACAGATAGTTTCTATTATCCCATGTATACAGTTACATGATATTCTTTCTTGCCTTCTTCAAATGGAATCAGGCATCCTTCATGTTCTTTTCCGTCTACAACGACTTTCTTAACACCCTTCTGAACATTATCAGGATTTTTAACGTCGATATAATAAACAGCATCTCTGAAAGTTCTGGTAAGTTTGAAATCACCGAAGCCTTCCGGAATACATGGATTGATGCAGAGTCCATCATAGGATGGCTGTACACCCAGGATTGCCTGAGACAGATTCCAGAAAGTCCATGCTGCTGTACCGGTCAGCCAGCTGTTCTTTGCCTGACCATGGAAGACCGCGTCAGCACCTGCAACCATTTGTGAATATATGTACGGCTCTGTGCAATGAATCTCACTTATGCCCTCGATATAGGACGGACAAGTCTTCTTGTAAATCTCAAACGCTCTGTTACCGCGTCCGATTACGGTTTCTGCGATAGAAACCCACGGATTGTTGTGGCAGAAGATACCTGCATTTTCTTTATATCCCGGCGGGTAGGAGGAAATTTCTCCAAGATTCAGATAATACTGGGTATAAGCCGGCTGCAGGATCATAATACCATATTTCGTATCAAGACGCTCTTTGACAGAATCCAGAGCTTTTTCGGCAAGGCCCTCTTTGACCCCGATTCCAGCCATAACGCAGAAACCCTGTGGCTCGATGAAAATCTGTCCCTCTTTACATTCTTTGGAACCGACTTTCTGAGATTCGGCATCGTATGCACGGAGAAACCATTCTCCATCCCATCCAGCATCAAGTACTGCCTGATACATCTGATCTACTTCTTTTTCTGCTCTTTCGGCAGCCGCGGTGTCGCCCATATGACGGCTGATTTCTGCGAATTCTTTTCCATATTTTACGAACATACCTGCGATAAATACGGATTCTGCAACAGGTCCTTCAGATGGGCCGGTTGTCTGGAAGGATTCTCCTGGTTCTGTGGAGAAACAGTTCAGGTTCAGACAGTCATTCCAGTCTGCACGTCCGATCAGTGGAAGTTTGTGCGGTCCGAGGTGAGTTGCTGTATATTCGAAAGAACAACGCAGATGCTCATACAGAGGAGCTGCCTTTTCTTTCTGATTATCAAAGTCAACCATTTCATTTAAGATAGAGAAGTCTCCGGTTTCTTTCAGGTAAGCGGAAACTGCTGCAATCAGCCATAACGGGTCATCATTGAAACCGCTTCCGATATCCAGGTTACCCTTCTTGGTAAGTGGCTGATACTGATGATAAGCACTTCCATCTTCAAACTGAGTGGCAGCAATATCGAGGATACGTTCTCTTGCACGTTCTGGAATCAGATGTACGAAACCAAGGAGATCCTGACAGGAATCACGGAATCCCATTCCGCGGCCTGTACCGGATTCATAATAGGAAGCGGAACGAGACATATTAAAGGTAACCATACATTGGTACTGATTCCAGATATTTGCCATACGATTTACATGCTCATCGTTACTCTCTACATGATAACGGGAGAGAAGTTTGTCCCAGTAAGCATTCAGCTCGGCAAATGAAGCATCAACCTGTTCGGTTGTCTGGAACTGTCTGAGAATCTTATGAGCGCCGTCCTTGCGAATTACGTTTGGAGCGATAAATTTCTGATTCTGTGGATTTTCGCTGTATCCCAGAACAAAAATAAAGTCCTTGGATTCTCCTGCGGAAAGTGTTATATTAATCTGGTGGCTTGCGATTGGATACCATCCGCTTGCAACAGAATTTCTTGCTTTATTCTCTTTTACAGTAATAGGAAAAGCATTTCCGTTGTTCATACCAAGGAAAGCATCTCTGCTTGTATCAAAACCATCCACCGGGCTGTTTACGCTAAAGAAACTGTAATGTCTGCGGCGTTCGCGATATTCGGTTTTATGGTAAATAGTGCTGCCTTCGATTTCAACTTCACCGATACTTAAATTTCTCTGGAAGTTTGTACTGTCATCTACGGCATTCCAGAGGCAGAACTCTACATAAGAGAAGAGAGAAAAAGTTTTCGGAGCATCAGTTGTGTTTGTGAGAGTAAGTTTATTAATCTCACAGGTTGTGTTTACAGGAACAAAAGCAAGAAGGTCAGCTTTTAACCCATTTTTGGAAGACAGAAAACGGCTGTAGCCGATTCCGTGATGGCATTCATAAGAATCCAGTGGTGTCTTGGAAGGCATGGAACCTGGGTTCCAGATTTCTTCTCCATCATGGATATAGTAATATTTTCCGTTGGAATCTACCGGAATATTGTTGTAGCGGTAACGGGTGATGCGAAGAAGTTTGGCATCTTTGTAGAAACTGTATCCGCCACAAGTGTTAGAAATCAGGGAGAAAAAGTCCTGAGATCCCAGATAGTTGATCCATGGAAGCGGAGTATCTGGGGTAGTGATGACATATTCTTTGGCGTTGTCATCGAAATAACCGAATTTCATAAGAAGTCCTCCTGTTTTATTATGATTTTGCGTCAGTTGTTTTAAATATACAGAAAATTTAAACACGAAAACGAATAAGTTTAGAATGAAAACAGACGATTATCGTGGCATTACTGCTATTTGTCTCTAGTATAGCGGAAGACAGTGATAAAATCAATTGTTTTACAGAAAAATAAGAGGGGATTTTCGTTAAAATGATGAATTGGATTTGTGATAATGGAAAAATAATGGGTGTTAAAATTGTGCAATCATACAAAAAATATAAAATATGCACAAAAAAATGAATTGCAAGCTTGAAAATTTGTGCGAGTAGTTATACAATGAAAGTACGAAAACGATTACGAAAATTTTAGGAGGCATACCTATGGTTTCGATGAAAGAAATTGCGAAAAAGTGTAATGTCTCTGTGGCCAGTGTCAGCAAAGCATTGAACGGCTATTCCGATATCAGTGAGGAGACGAGGAAGCTGATTTTACGAACTGTTTCGGAAATGGGCTATCTTCCTAATTCCTCTGCGAGAACGTTAAAGACGAAGAGAAGTTATAATATCGGAGTCATGTTTGTTGATGAAGCGGCCAGTGGACTTACTCATGATTATTTTAATCATGTGCTGGAAAGCTTCAAAAGGACCGCAGAGGAGAAAGGGTACGATATTACCTTTACGAGCGGAAAAATTTCCGGACAGAAACTAAGCTATTACGAACATTGCCGTTACAGAGGGGTAGATGGAGTTGTGATCGCGTGTGTGGATTTCTATGCAGATGAGGTGCAGGAGCTGATTCGTTCGGAAATTCCGGTGGTAACGATCGACCATGTGTTTGATGGAAATATTGCAGTTGTTTCCAATAATACGCAGGGAATGGAAGAGCTTGTTTCGTATGTTTATGAGCAGGGACACAGACGCATTGCTTATATTCATGGGGATAATACTTCTGTAACCCGTATGAGACTTTCTGGCTTTTACAGAACCTTGCAGAGACTGGGAGTAGAGATACCGGATGATTATATTAAGGAATGTCCTTACAGAGATGCGGATACCGCTGCAATGGTGACAGGGGAGCTGTTAGATCTTCCGTTGCCGCCGACCTGCATTCTTTATCCAGATGATTATGCTGCGATAGGTGGAATCAATGAGATCAGGGAGAGAAGACTTCGCATTCCGGAGGATATTTCTATTGCAGGGTATGATGGAATCACGATCGCGAAGATTCTGGAACCTAAGCTGACTACGCTTTGTCAGAATACGGTTGCGATTGGCAGAATCGCAGCGGAGAAACTGATCGATCTGATTGAGAATCCGAAGACGACATTGATTGACCGATTCACAGTAGATGGTACTTTATTTAAAGGAGCATCCGTAAAACAGTTGTTGCCGGATAAGTAAAATATTGTGCGGGATATTGCCAGCGAACAGTAATATATGTTATTCTGGATATCAGAGTCAGAAGAAGAGAAAAAATGTCTTTTGGCTCTGATATTATGTTAAAGAAAAATAATCAGGAGTTAAATTAGATATGGATTATCAGTCAATCATGACATTTATTATGGAAATGGCAGGTACGATCGCGTTTGCGGCTTCCGGAGCAATGGTAGGAGTAGAGCGTAATATGGATATTTTTGGCGTCAGCGTTCTTGGAGTAGCAACTGCGGTGGGAGGCGGCATGATCAGAGACGTGGTGCTGGGGGTTATTCCACCGGCTGTATTTACAAATCCGGTATATGCACTTGTATCTGTGCTTGCCTCATGCATTGTTTTCTTTATTTTTTATTTTAAGAGAGAACTTCTGGAAGGACACAGGCGTGAGACATACGACAAGTTTATGCTGGTGCTGGATTCTGTGGGACTTGGTATTTTTACGGTAGTGGGTGTTAATGCAGGAATCCGCCAGGGTTATATGGATAATGCGTTTCTGCTTGTGTTTCTTGGAACGATCACAGGAGTTGGCGGTGGTCTGCTGCGTGATATGATGGCAAGTGTGCCGCCTTATATTTTTGTAAAGCATATTTATGCCTGCGCTTCTATTATCGGTGCGATCGTATGCGTGTACATGAATCGTTTTGTGGGAAATGTAGAGGCTATGGTAGTGTCATCTGTGGTAGTAGTGTTGATCCGTTATCTTGCAGCTCATTATCGTTGGAATCTGCCGAGATTGTCACCGCGGGAATAACAGGAAAAACCCAGGAAATGATTTTGTATCAATTTCCCGGGCTTTTCTTGTCTTATTTGGATATTTATTATGAGTGGAGGCTTATTTAGTATCCTGGAGAGCGAGATAACCTTCTTCTCCGGTACGGATCTTCACTACATTTTCGATATCATATACGAATACCTTACCATCACCAATCTCACCTGTGTGAAGGACAGCTTTTGCAGTTTCAATGACTTTCTTAACAGGTACGAGGCTGACAACGATTTCAATCTTGATCTTCGGAAGAAGATTCATTTCCATCTCAACACCACGGTAGTAAGCAGGAGCACCTTTCTGTACACCGCATCCTAAAACGTTTGTGATTGTGATACCGGTAACGCCGATCTCATTCATTGCCTGCATAAACTCATCAAGTTTGTTCTGACGTGTGATGATAACGACTTTTGTAAGTTTGTGAACTCCTTCTTTTGGAAGTTCCGGTACAGATTCAGCAGGAGCAGATGGTCTGGGGGTAACAACAGGAGCTTTTACAGAAGTTCCCATAGGAGTCGGAACGCCTGCCATTGCGAAACCATCATATGCACTTGCAAGGCCATGTTCTTTGGAGTCAAGACCTGCGATTTCTTCTTCAGGAGAAACACGGAGACCGATAGTGTGTTTGATGACCTGGAAGATAATTGTCATAGTAACAACGACCCATGCGATCGTAATAATCATACCTGTGAACTGAACGCCAAATCCATGAAAACCACCGCCTGTGAGAAGTCCTTTCCAGCCAGTACCGGCACCATCAGAGAAAAGACCGACAGCGAGAGTACCGAATGCACCGTTTAAACCATGAACACCAACAGCACCGACAGGGTCATCAATTTTTAAAACTTTATCAATAAATTCAATACCAAATACTACAATGAAACCAGAAGCAATACCGATGATTGCTGCGGATGTAGGAGATACGGTATCACATCCGGCTGTAATTGCTACAAGACCTGCAAGAGAACCATTTAATGACATGGAAACATCTGGCTTTTTGTAACGGACCCATGTGATGATCATAACAGTTACAGTTGCAACAGCTGCTGCAAGGTTTGTAGTAACAAAGATTTTACCTGCACTTACGATAGCATCACCTTCCATGCTGACAGTGGAAGCGCCGTTGAAACCAAACCAACAGAACCAGAGAATGAATACACCTAAAGCACCAACAGTCAGGTTGTGGCCTGGGATTGCCTTTGATTTGCCGTTTTTTGTATATTTACCGATACGAGGTCCAAGGATAATAGCACCGATCAGGGCTGCTACACCACCTACCATATGTACTGCACAGGAACCAGCGAAATCATGGAAGCCCATCTGACTGATAAAGCCGCCGCCCCAGATCCAGTGTCCGGATACAGGATAAACAACAAGACTGATCATGAAACTGTAGATACAATAGGAAAGAAATTTTGTACGTTCTGCCATTGCACCGGAAACAATCGTTGCGGATGTTGCACAGAATACTGTCTGGAAGATTAAGAATGCCCAGAAAGGAACTCCGTCAGGAAGCATTCCTGTACCGTAGTTTGCTTCAGAAGCGATACCACCGATCTTTCCGATAAAACCATTACCTGTACCAAACATCAGACCGAAACCGATCAGCCAGAAGACCGGAGTACCGATACAGAAGTCCATTAGGTTCTTCATGATAATGTTACCTGCGTTTTTGGCTCTTGTGAAGCCTGTTTCTACCATTGCGAATCCGGCCTGCATAAAGAAGACCAGCGCGGCGCCAACCAGCACCCATATTGTGTTTACTGCGGAAAATTCCATAATAATATTCCTCCTTCATAAAAAATTTCCTCATATTTTATATAAATAAAAAAGCGCGATGTCCTGATCTTTGCAGGTTCATCGCGCTTTTGCGAATATAAAATCCATATTTAATTTTATTGGCTTTATAGTGCAGAACATATCTGATGCAAAAAGATGCGGGTTATCTGTTATGTAATGCATAAAAGCTACAATTAATTATATGTAAAACAAGGGAATATCCGTATATCGTGTGATTAATGGATGAGGAAATCGATAATGAATTATGAAGTAGAGTTCATAAGGATATTCCCCTGTTATTACCTGATAGATATCTGATTTCTACGGATTGCTCCGTTATTTTGCAGATTCCTTGATTCTGCAATTATACGGAAAACAGAAGCTTATCATATGTAGGATATGGAAGCAGTGCATCCGGAATCAGAACCTCTGCAGCATCTACAGATTTTCTCAGTGTTTCCATATCGGAGAGAACAACTGTCTGATATGCTTTTGCATTTGCCAGAGGATCTTCGGTAGCCAGAGCTTTTGCTGTGTCTGCCTTTAAGGTGTCAAGACCTGTGGAAATCTCGTCGGCAAGCTGTGAAAGCTCTTTGATCAGTTTTCCTTCGGAAGCTGTGCTTACATCTGCGACAACTGACTTCTTGGCAACAGCAGTAGCTGCAATCTTATCGATGTATGCAAATACAGATGGAAGGAAGTCCTTCTGTACCATTTCAACCATAGTATTGGACTCAATGTTAAGAATCTTGGAATAAGTTTCCAGCCAAATCTCATAACGGGACTCAATCTCTTCTTTTGTGAAAATATGATATTTGGTAAAGAGTTCAATATTCTTATCTGCGATCCACTGTGGAAGAGCATCCGGTGTGGATTTCAGGTTGTAAAGACCACGCTTTTCGGCTTCTTCAATCCATTCGTCGGTATATCCGTTGCCATTGAAGATAACGCGTTTGTGATCTGTGATTGTTTTCCTGATCAGTTCATGGATTGCATCGTCCATCTTGTCATCCGGAACATCTTTTAACTGTTCTGAAAACTGGTGTACACACTCAGCAACCGCAGTATTTAAGATGATGTTCGGGTTGGCGACAGAAGCCTCGGATCCAAGCATACGGAACTCGAATTTGTTTCCTGTGAATGCGAATGGTGAAGTACGGTTTCTGTCTGTATTATCCTTTACGAAATGAGGAAGTACTTTTGCACCGATATCCATCTGGACAGCGCGGCTTCCTGCAAAGTATTCACCATTTTCGATAGATTTTAAGATTTCTGTCAGCTCATCGCCAAGAAATACGGATACAACAGCAGGCGGAGCCTCATTTGCGCCAAGACGGTGATCATTTCCGGCACTTGCTACAGAAATACGAAGTACATCTGCGTATTCATCAACAGCCTTGATAACAGCTGTCAGGAAAATCAGAAACTGTGTATTCTCAGCAGGTGTTTTGCCTGGATCAAGGATGTTTACACCTGTGTCTGTAATCATAGACCAGTTGTTGTGTTTACCACTTCCATTGATTCCCTCGAAAGGTTTCTCGTGAAGGAGGCATACAAGACCATGTTTGTCTGCGACTTTCTTCATGACTTCCATTGTTAACTGGTTATGGTCAACTGCAACGTTTGTGGTATCAAATACAGGAGCCAGTTCATGCTGTGCAGGAGCAACTTCGTTATGTTTTGTTTTAGCCGGAATACCAAGTTTCCAAAGCTCTACGTCCAGGTCATGCATGTAAGCCGCAACACGTGGTTTAAGAGCACCGAAGTAATGATCTTCCATTTCCTGTCCCTTAGGAGCAGGGGCACCAATCAATGTACGTCCGCAGAATACAAGGTCTTTTCTCTGTTTATATAATTCTTTGTCTACCAGGAAGTATTCCTGTTCAGGACCTACGGTTGTATTGACGTGTCTGACTTCTTTATTTCCTATTATATGAAGAAGATTTGTAGCTTCTTTATCAAGTGTCTCCATGGAGCGAAGGAGAGGAGTCTTTTTATCAAGAGCTTCACCGCTGTAAGAACAGAATGCTGTAGGAATGTAAAGTGTTCCATCTTTAATAAATGCCGGTGAGGTAGGATCCCATGCTGTATATCCTCTTGCCTCGAATGTGGCACGAAGACCGCCTGACGGGAAACTGGAAGCATCTGGCTCACCTTTTACAAGTTCTTTACCGGAGAAATCCATGATGACCTGTCCATCTCCTGTAGGAGAAATGAAGCTGTCATGCTTTTCAGCAGTTACGTTTGTCATTGGCTGGAACCAGTGAGTATAATGGGTAGCTCCGTTTTCGGTAGCCCATTCTTTCATTGCAACTGCAACGGAGTTAGCAACATCAAGTTCAAGATGTGTGCCGTTCTCGATTGTTTTCTTTAATGCTTTGTACATGTCTTTTGGCAGTTTGCTTCGCATTACTTTGTCGTTGAAAACTAAGCTGCCGTACAGTTCAGGGATATTCTGTGCCATATAGGTACGCTCCTTTCGGTTTGTGATTTCGCTGATAAAATGAATATGTGTAGTCCGGCTACAGATCACGATAAAATCTGTAACGGATTTCGTCTCATAGAAAATTCCTCATCGAAAATTTTCTATAAAGCGAAAAGTATAAAACGAAAAAGGCGCCTTGGACTCATCTCAAATCCAAAGCGCCTTTGCTTTATGTGCTGTACTATAAACGAAATGAAAACAGATGTCAAGCACTTTTTTTGAAAAAATTCAGAAAAAATTTTTGAGATGTGGCAAAAAAAGGATAGGTTGACAAATTTGTTTCAATTATTATAATTTGGGATGTCAGGGTTTAAGTGACGAAAAGCTGTTCGTGCCTGCACGATAAGATTTTTTGGATTTGAAACCTGTCAGACAAAAGAACATTTGAAAGAATCGGAGGAAATCAGATGGCTGGAATAAAAGAAGAGTGCGGCGTCTTTGGAATCTATGACCTGGATGGCGGCAATGTAGTTCCGTCTATATATTATGGACTGACTTCTTTGCAGCACAGAGGTCAGGAATCCTGCGGACTTGCAGTTTCTGATACTAAGGGAGAACGTGGAAATGTGAAGTTTCATAAGGATCTCGGTCTGGTAAGCGAGGTTCTCAGACAGGATGTTGTCCGTAAATACGAAGGAGACATCGGAATTGGTCATGTAAGATATTCTACCACAGGAGCTTCTGTTGCCGAGAATGCACAGCCGCTTGTTTTATCATATGTAAAGGGAACTCTTGCACTTGCACATAACGGAAATCTGGTAAATACGCCGGAGCTGAAATGGGAACTGATTCAGAATGGAGCGATTTTCCACACGACTACAGATTCAGAGGTTATTGCATTCCATATTGCAAGGGAGCGTGTACATTCCAAGACCGTAGAGGAAGCAGTATTAAAAACTGCCAGAAAAATCAAAGGTGCTTATGGCCTGGTTGTCATGAGTCCGAGAAAACTGATCGCAGTTCGTGACCCTTATGGTTTAAAACCGTTATGTCTTGGAAAAAGAGGAAATACATATGTAGTTGCTTCTGAAAGCTGTGCACTTACTTCTGTCAGTGCGGAATTTGTCCGTGATATTGAGCCGGGTGAGATCCTTACGATCACAAAAGATGGGCTGAAATCCAATATGGAACTTGCGACTCTTGCAACTGCAAAGAGAGCCCATTGTGTATTTGAATATATATATTTTGCAAGACTGGACAGTACGATTGACGGAGTGAAGGTTTATGATGCCAGAATCCGTGGCGGAAAGTCTCTTGCTAAGTCTTATCCTGTAGATGCGGATATCGTAACGGGTGTTCCGGAATCAGGACTTCCGGCAGCGAAGGGATATTCAGAAGCTTCTGGTATTCCGTTTGCTTTTGCCTTCTATAAGAACAGCTATATTGGAAGAACTTTCATCAAACCTACGCAGGAAGAACGTGAGTCCAGTGTACATCTGAAACTGAGCGTACTGGAATCGGTTGTCAAGGGTAAGAGAATCGTACTGGTGGATGACTCTATCGTAAGAGGAACGACGATTGCCAATCTGATTCATATGCTAAAAGAGGCAGGCGCAAAGGAAGTTCATGTGCGTATCAGTTCACCGCCGTTCTTGCATCCATGCTATTTTGGAACCGATGTTCCATCCAATGACCAGCTGATCGCTGCAAGTCACAGTACAGAAGAAATCCGAAAGATGATCGGTGCGGATTCTCTGGGATATATGCAGACAGATTATCTGGAGGGAATGGCAGGCGGTCTGCCATTATGCAAGGCATGCTTTGATGGAAATTATCCAATGGATATTCCGGATTATAGTCATGCGGAGTTTGCTGATATTGTGAAATGTTGATGATTCATATTTGAAAGGTGCAGCGTGCTGACAGTGTACTGCATCAGTTGTAGTGAATCTGATTTATAGATAGAGGTGGGATTACCTGCCTCTATATTTTTATGCTTAAAAGAAAGCTGGAGAGAAAAAGAATTTGTTTTAGACTTTAGATACATACATGCATTGTTGTTCATATGTCAATGCTTTACAAAACGTACTATTAAGAACGGAGTGAATAGTAATATTTATTTCGTGAAAAATTGTAGAAACTTGTCACAGATTATGGAATCAATCTCACATAGTGGTATAACCAATATAGAGGATGGGTGAGTAATAGTGACAAAAAATAACGCTTATTATATGATGAAAATATACTAAATACATAAAAATAACGTTCCTGTGGATAAAATTACATACATGAAATAACTTGACAAAATTCGCAATGAGGAAGATAATGTGTGCAATCCATAAAATGAAACCGTAATTGTCAGGTATTGATTATTTTTGATATATGGTACAGCAGCAACAGATACAGGACAGTTACTCATAACTTTAGAAAGGGTGATTTTCATGTCACAGAGCAAGATTAAATTAAATGCAACGGAAGAAGTGCAGGAATTTGTAAACGCAGCAACCAGATGCGATTTTGATGTTGATGTATATTATAACAGATTTTTAATTGATGCCAAATCAATTCTTGGCGTACTCAGCCTTGACCTGACAAAGGTTCTGACTGTAGACTGCCATGGTGAGAGCAAAGAATTCAATCGTACTTTGAAAAAGTTTGCAGTGGTATAATGAGAGTTTTTGCTCATAAGTAAATATTGATTTCAAAAAAGACAGACTTGAAGAATAAAGAATTCAAAGCTGTCTTTTTGATTAAAGATGAAACTTCATTATTGACAAACGAAAAAAAATGTTTTATAGTATAGCATATTTTTAAGAGACATCTGTGAGGAGTATTCTTTTCTCTCGATGAGTTATATGTAGAAGATTTAACCGAATCAAGTAAGTCCCCTGCGGAGGTTGCGAAGAACAATAAGCAGTGGTGGGCAGAGAGAAATCGGTATCTCCTATTGACATAGGACAAGTCACAATCAGCGGTGAGCTGACAAGTCAGATTTTGTGAAATTACTGACTGTGGATTGAAATAAAGGAAAACACATATTGATTAGGATATGTTGATCTGACAAAGGCGTCAGATGCAGGATATCAGATGGGTCAAGTGCCCTCTGAATACTGCATCTGACGCTTTTTCATTATAAACAAAGGATGATGGAGGAGGAAATCAAAATGGCAGTAAAGTATGTATTTGTCACAGGAGGCGTTGTTTCCGGTCTTGGAAAAGGAATCACAGCTGCATCCCTGGGACGTCTTCTCAAGGCGAGAGGATACCAGGTAACCATGCAGAAGTTTGATCCATATATCAACATTGACCCGGGAACCATGAACCCGATTCAGCATGGAGAAGTTTTTGTAACAGATGACGGTACAGAGACAGACCTGGATCTGGGACATTATGAGAGATTTATTGATGAGAGCCTCGACAAAAATTCCAACGTGACGACCGGTAAAGTTTACTGGTCCGTTCTTCAGAAAGAACGTCACGGAGATTTCGGCGGAGGAACCGTACAGGTAATTCCTCATATTACAAATGAGATCAAGAGTCGTTTCTACCGCGCCAAATCACCGGAGGAAAACAAGATTGCCATTATCGAGGTCGGAGGAACGGTTGGTGATATCGAAAGCCAGCCATTTCTGGAAGCCATCCGTCAGTTCCAGCTTAATGTGGGGCATGACAATGCAATTCTGATTCATGTAACGTTAATTCCTTACTTAAAAGCATCCGAAGAGTTGAAAACAAAACCAACCCAGGCGAGTGTAAAAGAACTTCAGGGAATGGGAATTCAGCCGGATATACTGGTATGCAGAAGTGAGCATGAGCTGACAGAGGAGATTAAAGAAAAAATCGCACTGTTCTGCAATGTGCCAGTCAGTCATGTACTCCAGAACCTGGATGTAGAATATTTATATGAAGCTCCACTTGCAATGGAGAGAGAAAAACTTGCAGATGTCGTTCTCTCAAGTCTGAGACTGGAAAACAGGAAACCGGATTTAAGCGACTGGGAAGCGATGGTAGAAAGTCTGAGAAATCCAAACAAAACAGTAAAAATTGCGATTGTAGGAAAATATACACAGCTTCATGACGCATACCTCAGTGTGGTAGAGGCATTGAAACATGGTGGAATTTCCTGCAGAGCAAAAGTGGAGCTTGACTGGATCGATTCAGAAGAGCTGACAGAGAAAAATCTGGATCAGCAGCTTCATGATGTAGACGGAATTTTAGTTCCCGGCGGTTTTGGAAACAGAGGTACAGAAGGAATGATTCTTGCAGCGCAGTATGCAAGAGTATATAAGATTCCATACCTTGGAATCTGTCTGGGAATGCAGATGGCAATCGTAGAATTTGCCCGCCATGTACTTGGATATGAAGATGCAAACAGCATTGAACTTAATCCGGATACCAAACACCCGGTGATCGCACTGATGCCGGATCAGGAAGATGTCGAGGATATCGGTGGAACCTTAAGACTTGGAAGCTACCCATGTATCCTTGCAGAAGGCTCTAAATCCTATGAACTCTTCGGTAAGAAAGAGATTCATGAGCGTCACAGACATCGTTATGAAGTAAACAACGCATTCCGTAAAGAACTTCAGGAGAAGGGAATGAATATTGTAGGAACTTCTCCTGACAACCGAATTGTAGAAATGATCGAGATTGCAGGGCATCCGTTCTATGTAGGAACCCAGGCACATCCTGAATTCAAATCCCGTCCGAACCATGCACATCCTTTATTCAGAGGATTTATCCAGGCGGCAGTCGATTATAAAGGTAATTAATTACTCAAACACATTCGTGTACTTGAAATAAAAAATAAGCGAAGAACAGCAGAAATAGAAAGGATGAGGAGATTATGAAAGAAGTGAGAGAACAGCAGCAACAACAAGGTCTGTACCGGCCTGAATTTGAACATGACAACTGCGGTATCGGAGCAGTTGTCAATATCAAAGGAAAGAAAACCCACGATACTGTTGCAAACGCATTAAAAATCGTAGAACATCTGGAACACCGTGCAGGTAAAGATGCAGAAGGCAAAACCGGTGATGGTGTAGGTATTCTTCTTCAGATTTCTCATAAATTTTTCAAAAAAGCCTGTAAGAAAGAGGGATTTGAAATTGGAGATGAGAGAGAATACGGTATCGCACAGTTTTTCTTCCCACAGCACGAGATCAAACGCGCGCAGGCAAAGAAGATGTTTGAGATCATTCTTGAGAAAGAAGGTCTGGAACTTCTTGGATGGCGTCAGGTTCCGGTATTTCCGGAAGTGCTTGGACATAAGGCAAGAGAATGTATGCCATGCATTATGCAGGCATTTATCAAGAAACCGGAAGATATGGAAAAAGGTCTTCCGTTTGACCGTATGCTCTACATTGCAAGACGTGAGTTTGAGCAGAGTAATGATAACACTTACGTAGTTTCCATGAGCAGTCGTACGATTGTTTATAAAGGTATGTTCCTGGTAGGGCAGCTTCGTACATTCTTTGAAGATCTCCAGAGTCCGGATTATGAATCTGCAATCGCTATGGTTCATTCTCGTTTCAGTACCAATACAAACCCAAGCTGGGAAAGAGCACATCCCAACCGTTTTATGGTACATAACGGTGAGATCAACACAATCCGCGGTAACGCAGACAAGATGCTTGCAAGAGAAGAGAACATGGAATCCCCATATCTGGAAGGACAGCTTCATAAAGTGCTTCCGGTTGTAAACAGAAACGGTTCTGACTCTGCAATGCTTGACAATACACTGGAATTTCTGGTAATGAGTGGTATGGAACTTCCGCTGGCAGTGATGATCACAATTCCTGAACCATGGGCAAACAACGATACAATTTCTCAGGCAAAACGTGATTTCTATCAGTATTATGCAACCATGATGGAGCCATGGGACGGACCTGCTTCCATTCTTTTCTCAGATGGTGATGTGATGGGTGCAGTTCTTGATAGAAACGGTCTTCGTCCATCCAGATATTATATCACTTCTGACGGATACATGATTCTTTCCTCCGAAGTTGGTGTATTGCCGATTCCGGAAGAGAAAATCGTATTAAAAGAGCGTCTTCATCCTGGAAAAATGCTCCTTGTAGATACTGTAAAAGGTAAAGTAATTGATGATGACGAGCTTAAAGAAGGCTATGCAAAAATGCAGCCATATGGTGAATGGCTCGACAGCCATCTGGTACAGTTAAAGGATATCAAGATCCCGAATGAAAGACCGGAAGAATACACATCGGAGCACAGAGCGCGCCTGCAGAAAGCATTTGGCTATACTTATGAGCAGTATCGTACTTCCATCAGAAACATGGCGTTAAATGGTGCAGAGAGCATCGGCGCTATGGGTGTAGATACTCCGCTGGCAGTATTTTCCAAACAGAACAGACCATTATTTGACTATTTCAAACAGCTTTTCGCACAGGTAACTAACCCTCCGATCGATGCAATCCGTGAGGAAATCGTTACAAGCACAAGTGTTTATGTTGGTAAAGACGGAAACCTTCTGGAGCAGAAACCTGAGAACTGTCAGGTATTAAAAATCAATAATCCGATTCTGACAAACACAGATATGATGAAGATTAAGAACTTTAAACATGAAGGATTTAAGACAGCAGTAGTTTCTACCTTATACTATAAGAGTACGAAACTGGAGAGAGCGATCGACCGTCTTTTCGTAGAAGTAGATAAAGCATTCCGCGAGGGTGCAAATATCCTTGTTCTTTCAGACAGGGGAGTAGATGAAAACCATATGCCGATTCCGTCACTTCTGGCAGTATCCGCAGTTCATCAGCATCTTGTAAAGACGAAAAAGAGTACATCCCTTGCCATCATTCTGGAATCCGGAGAACCAAGAGAAGTACATCATTTCGCAACATTACTTGGATATGGTGCAAGTGCGATCAACCCATACCTTGCCCTTGAGACAATCCATGAGCTGATTGACAGCCATATGTTAAATAAAGACTATTATGCAGCAGTAGATGACTATAATCATGCAATATTAAGCGGTATTGTAAAAATCGCTTCCAAGATGGGTATTTCTACAATTCAGTCTTATCAGGGTTCTCAGATCTTCGAGGCAATCGGTATTTCCTCTGATGTGATCGAGAAATACTTTACAGGTACTGTAAGCCGTGTAGGTGGTATCACTCTGGCAGATATTGAGGAAAATGTAGAGAAACTTCATTCCGAAGCATTTGACCCGTTAGGACTTCCTACAGACCTTACTCTTGACAGTGTAGGTGCACACAAGATGAGAAGCCAGGGTGAGGAACATCGTTATAATCCTCAGACGATCCATCTTCTGCAGCAGTCCACATGGACAGGAAGCTATGATCTGTTTAAACAGTATACAGATCTGGTAGATAAAGAAAATCACGGAAATTTAAGAGGACTTCTGGACTTTAAGTATGCCGAGACACCGGTTCCGATTGATGAGGTAGAGAGTGTAGACGAGATCGTAAAACGATTCAAGACAGGTGCCATGTCCTATGGTTCCATTTCACAGGAAGCACATGAGACACTGGCAATCGCCATGAACCATCTGCATGGAAAATCCAACACAGGTGAGGGTGGTGAAAGTGATGAGAGACTGGATTCCGCAGGAAGCAGCAACGACAGATGTTCCGCAATCAAACAGGTTGCCAGCGGACGCTTCGGTGTAACCAGCCGTTACCTTGTATCTGCAAGAGAAATCCAGATTAAGATGGCACAGGGTGCAAAACCTGGTGAAGGTGGACATCTTCCTGCAAAGAAGGTATATCCATGGATTGCCAAAACCCGTCATTCTACACCGGGTGTCAGCCTGATCTCCCCGCCACCGCACCACGATATCTATTCTATCGAGGACCTGGCACAGTTAATCTATGACCTTAAGAATGCAAATAAATATGCAGATATTTCTGTTAAACTGGTATCTGAAGCAGGCGTGGGCACAGTTGCAGCAGGTGTTGCCAAAGCAGGCGCACAGACGATCCTGATTTCCGGTTATGACGGAGGTACAGGTGCAGCTCCGAGAAGTTCTATCCACAATGCTGGACTTCCATGGGAACTGGGACTTGCAGAAACACATCAGACACTGCTCAAAAATGGGCTGAGAAATCGTGTACGCATTGAGACTGACGGTAAGCTTATGAGTGGTCGTGACGTTGCAATCGCAGCATTGATGGGTGCAGAGGAATTTGGTTTTGCAACAGCTCCTCTCGTAACCATGGGATGTGTAATGATGCGTGTATGCAACCTGGATACCTGCCCGGTAGGTGTGGCAACACAGAATCCGGAACTTCGCAAAAGATTTAAAGGAAAACCGGAATATGTAGAGAATTTCATGCGCTTTATCGCACAGGAATTAAGAGAGTATATGTCTAAACTGGGATTCCGTACAGTCAGCGAAATGGTTGGACGTACAGATCTTCTGGTTCAGACAGACAATGTAGCGGAACCACATCAGGGTAAAGTAGATTTAAGTGCAATCCTGAACAATCCATTTGCAGGCAAAGATCAGAAAGTTACCTTTGACCCGAAGGCTGTATATAATTTCGAACTGGAAAAAACCATGGATGAAAAAGTTCTGGTTAAGAAATGCGCAAATGCAATCAATAAAGGTCAGAAAACAGAGCTTTCTGTAAACCTGACAAACATTGACCGTACATTCGGAACCATCCTTGGTGCAGAGATTACCAGAAAGAATAAAAACGGACTTGCAGATGACACCATAACTGTACACTGCAACGGTGCCGGCGGACAGAGCTTCGGTGCATTTATCCCCAAAGGACTTACACTGGAACTGACCGGTGACAGCAATGATTACTTCGGAAAAGGACTTTCCGGTGGTAAACTGATCCTGAAGGTTCCGGAGAAAGCTGCATACAAAGCAGAAGAGAATATTATTGTAGGTAATGTTGCCCTCTACGGTGCAACCAGTGGTACTGCATTTATCAATGGTGTTGCAGGTGAGCGTTTCGCAGTCCGTAACTCCGGTGCATCCGCAGTTGTAGAAGGCGTAGGAGAGCACGGCTGTGAATATATGACAGGTGGCCGCGTAGTCGTACTTGGTAAGACTGGCAAGAACTTTGCAGCAGGTATGAGCGGCGGTATCGCATATGTACTTGATGTGGATAATGTTCTTTACAAGAACCTGAACAAAGCCATGATTTCCATCGAAAAAGTGGAAAACAAATATGACAAAAAAGAACTTCGCGACCTGATTGAAGCTCATGTAGAAGCAACAGGTTCCAAACTCGGTGCGAAAGTTCTGGCCGACTTTGATTATTATCTGCCGCACTTTAAGAAACTCATTCCAAATGAGTACAAGAAGATGATTACTTTAAGTGCAAAACTGGAAGAAAAAGGTCTGAACAGTCAGCAGGCACAGATGGAAGCGTTCTACGAAAGTATTGGCGCTAAGCATTGATAATAATTTAAGATCAGTATTGCCACAGTATATGTGGTGAAAAGGAGGAAATCATGGGAAAACCTACGGGATTTTTAGAATATGAGAGAGAGACGGCAAAGGTTCTGCCGCCAAAGGTCCGCATTGCAAACTTTAAAGAGTTCAGGACTCCATTAAATAAAGAAAAACAGAAACTTCAGGGCGCACGCTGCATGGCATGCGGCGTCCCGTTCTGTCAGTCAGGTATGATGTTAGGCGGAATGGCATCCGGCTGTCCGCTGCATAACCTGGTACCTGAGACAAATGATCTGGTTTATACAGGCAACTGGAAACAGGCATTTTTAAGACTGAGCAAGACACACAGCTTTCCGGAATTTACATCACGTGTCTGCCCTGCTCTCTGCGAAGCAGCCTGCACCTGTAATATAAACGGAGAACCGGTATCCACCAAAGAAAACGAACGTGCGATTATTGAGACAGCCTATGAGAACGGATGGGTAACCCCGCAGATCCCGGAAGTACGCACAGGCAAATCTATTGCAGTCATCGGAAGCGGTCCCTCCGGACTGGCAGCAGCCCAGCAGTTAAACAGACGGGGCCACAGCGTAACTGTATTTGAAAGAAAAGACCGTGTAGGCGGACTTCTCCGCTACGGTATCCCTAACATGAAGCTGGACAAAGCTGTTGTTGACAGAAGAATCCATCTTATGGAAGAAGAGGGAGTTAAATTCATTACAAATGTAAACGTAGGAAAGGACATCAAAGCAGAAGAACTTCTGAAACAGTTCGACCGCGTCATCCTTGCCTGCGGAGCATCCAATCCAAGAGATATCAAAGTACCGGGACGTGATGCAAAAGGAATCTATTTCGCAGTAGACTTCCTCGGACAGGTTACAAAGGCACTTCTGGACTCCAATTTTGCCAAGGTTCCATATGAACTTGCAAAAGGTAAAAACGTTCTGGTCATCGGTGGCGGTGATACAGGAAATGACTGTGTAGGAACATCCATCCGTCTGGGAGCAAAATCCGTTATCCAGCTGGAAATGATGCCGAAACCACCGGTAGAACGTACACCTTCCAATCCATGGCCACAGTGGCCGAGAGTCTTAAAGACAGACTATGGTCAGGAAGAAGCGATTGCTGTATTCGGACATGATCCGCGAGTATACCAGACTACTGTTACAGAATTTATCAAAGATAAAAACGGAAATGTCTGCCAGGCCAAACTCACGAAATTAAAGAGTGAAAAAGATGCAAAGACAGGACGAATGATGATGGTACCGGTAGAAGGTACTGAAGAAGTCATCCCTGTAGATGTAGTTCTCATCGCAGCCGGATTCCTCGGCAGTGAGAAATACGTAACAGACGCATTCAAAGTAGCCATCAACGGCAGAACAAACGTAGATACCAAACCGGAACAGTATCAGACATCCGTAGACAGAGTCTTTACAGCCGGCGACATGCACAGAGGCCAGTCACTGGTTGTATGGGCAATCCGCGAGGGCAGAGAGGCTGCGAAAGCGGTGGATGAATCACTGATGGGATATTCTTATCTGTAAAGCGTAAAAAGATATAGCTATCTGGCAAAAAAATTCGTACCCCATACCTGCATTTCGTACCCTAGAAACGAAATGCAGGTTTTTTATGCTATAATTTGTCAATAAAAACCATCAAATTGCGAAAGACAACGATTAGATAATTAAAAATCAGGAGGATATACAATGAAAACAATTGAAGAACTTTACAATGAGGTTATGGCAAGTGAGGAAATGAAGAAGGAATTTCTTACACTGAAACCAGAGGAAGTGGAAGGCTTTGCCGAAAAACACGGCTGCAAGGCAACACTTGATGAGATTAAGACATTTCTGACTGAGAAAAGTACCGCTTCAGGTGAGCTTTCTGATGATGAGCTCGAGCAGATTGCAGGCGGTAAGGATGTAGACTATGTACTGTGCTCTGTAATTACATTTGGAGCCACTTGTCAGAAATGGTAAAAATGTGAAAACCAAACATTATTTAACAAAAGAAAACTGCCGCATAGAAAAGAAGCACTATTCGGTTTTGATCCATTTTGTCCATAAATGGGAGGAACGTTTTTGGGATGATGAAAAAATCGAACAAAAACTTCTTTCGGATTCTGCGAAATTCTGTGCGGGTCTTCTTTTATTCAGGGAATACAATGAGATTGCTGCCAACACATTGGAGTATCTTTACACACAGGAATTGATACAAATAAATCCGATGCTTGGATGGAATACAGCACTTGCAACACAAGAGATAAAGGAAACGGCTGCAAGCTCCCTGCTCGAAAAGCTTGAGGGGAATTCGCAGCTGTTATTTGATGTATCACCACTATTAAGTGAGCAATTGGAAACTTGTACGAAGCAGTTTGGAGATGCGCTGCAGGAAATGCTCATTCGGATACAGAAAAACCGTCAGGAAATCCAGGAGACTTTCTTTGGAGGAAGTGATTTTGGAAAAATCATCAAATTTGACAGCAGTTGTGCAGACTGGCATCAGAATGGAAGATTTACCTGTATCATTATCACAGAGCATGGTAAATTTCTTTACAAACCGAGAAATCTGCAAGCAGATACATTGCTTTTCCAGCTTGTATCAGATTTGTTTTCAGATGTCCTTATCCTGCCAAAGGCTTTGGACTTCGGTTCCTATGGCTATGCTGAATTCATTGTGGATGAACCAGCAAAGACAAAGGCCGCTGCAGAAAGATTCTTTTACCGTTTCGGTGGAGTCTGTGCAATCTTTCAGGCGTTTGAAAGCAGTGATTTTCATTGTGAAAACATTTTGACAAAAGGAGAATTTCCAGCGATTATTGATCTGGAGACCTTTCTTGGAATTCCAATTTTTTTCAATAAGGAAAATACAGATTTATTTCAAAGAGATCTTCAATATTCTCTGTTTTACAGCTGTATTTTGCCAAAAAGAAGTGAGGAACGTGAACTGTCTTCTAAGAAGTACAAATGATTATGCAAGAATGCTTCAGGGATTAATTCGGTGAAGCTTCTATCTTCAAAAAACTGTCGCAAGGAACGAGTGACAGTGCTTAGGAAAGCGCTTAGCTGTTTGGGACAGGAGATTGCAGATGAGGAACTGACTGCATTGCTTTGTGGAGATATTCCGATTTTCCATTGTTTTGCGAAGAGTAGAAATTTGTATTCCGGTGAAAAATGTATTATGCCGGATTATTTTCCACACTCAATTTTAGACAATGTTCGATATAGGATTGACCATATGACAGATGCAGAATGCGAATTTGAGTTAGGAATCATTCATCAGTCTCTGCGTTGTGCTCATGTCTTAAAGGATGAGGTTTTAAAAGATACTTCATCCTTTGAACAAATAGTTCATGTAAAACCAGTTTTATCCTTTCGTGAGGAGGCAGCCGCAGTCTTTGATAAAATATGGGGACAGAGGCTGATCGGTCCCAGCGGCAAAGCTGGATGGCTTGATCATAGATGTGATGACGATTCCTTTGGATATCTTTCCGTAGAATATGGAATGGGAGAAGGCGGCATTGCAGCCTTTGCTCTGAATATTATATGGCATCGGGTGACGTACGTGCAGAACAGGTTATCATTGACTTTCTTGAAAAAATATTAAAATGGGTACCGCAGTTTCAGTCGGCTGAAAGTCTTTCGGATATGTCAGGCATGCTTGGCATTACCAGCATAGGGGGAACTATTAAAGCAACGCTTATGGCGGCAAAAGCGATCAACAGTAAAAAACATATTCAATGTGCCGCATTTGGCATCAAGGTATGCCCGGGATACGGTCTGACTGAGTGTGCCAATCTCACATCAGGAAATGTGGATGCCGACGAATTTCCGGAATCAGTAGGTCCGGTTTATCCGGGACAGGAAGTAAAGATTGTTGACGGAGAACTCTATATAAAAGGGGATAATGTAATGCTTGGCTATTATAATGATCCCGAAGCGACAAAGAAGGCTTTTTCAGATGGCTGGTTCCATACAGGAGATCTGGCAGAGTTTAGAGAATATAAGCAGGAAAAATTTCTTGTAATTACAGGCAGAGTTAAAAATATGATCCTCTTGCCAAATGGAGAAAATGTTTCTCCGGAGGAGCTTGAAAGCATATTTTATCAAAATGCTTTGGTAAAAGATTGTCTTGTGAGCCAGATGACGATAAATGAAAATCTGGTCATTGGCATTGAAATCCTGCCTTTTATGTCTGCATTTGCAGATTGTACGGCAGATGAAATTGAAATCAGGCTTCAAAGTGTTGTTGATGAGATCAATACACAACTGCCGACCTACAAGAGAATATCGAAACTGGTAGTCAGAACAGAAGATTTCAAGCGCTCAAGAGCGATGAAGATCCTTCGAGAGCAATAAACAGGAATAAAAAGTGAGAGGTGAAAGCTGTGTCAACGTTCGAAAGACTTAAAAAAATATTTGTAAAGATAATGCCACAGACAGATGTATCGAATATTACATTGGAAACATCGATTACAAACGATCTTGGAGTGGATTCTCTTCATATGGTAATGATTGCAATCGCGCTGGAGGATGAATTTAAGATTCAACTTAATCTTTCGGAGCGGTTTATGACTGTGGGCGACGTGATCGCCTTTATTGATAATTATGGAAATGACAATAATGGAAATTAACGCTGCTTTGGAAAAGGAGAATGGAGAAATGCTGCGAGTTGACAGATTGTATTTGTTACAATATATGATGATACTTCCCAATGAATGGCATAGCCCACTTGCAGATCACTATATGAAAATGGCAGATTCTGAATCAGGCATGGCATTTCTTCTTAGTGATAATGATATGCCTGTGGCATATGCGGTTTTGAATAAGGAAAATGAAGGATGGGTTCTTAACTATATTTATACTGATAAAGAGAAGCGGAGAAAGAACTATGCCTCCTGTCTTGATAAGCTTGGTTTTATCATGAATGACACAAGCTGTGTCTATGCGGTACCAGTGGGGGAAAGCCTTTGGAAACATATGGATGAATTACAGCTTCAGCGTATGAAGGAGTTTTTGCTAAGAGATGGTTCAAAATGTATTTCTTTTTGCAAAATGGACAGTGACATAAGAGAACAGCTGTTAAAATCTTCCTCAAATCACTTTTCAAACTCCTTAAATCCCGAAGGCTTTTTCAAAAACAGTGTTGAAAACGTTGATTCAGCGATCAGTAATGTTTTAGTAAAGAACGGGCTGCTTGAAGCATACACTTTGATTACGCGTCCGGCAATCAATACTGTATCGGTAGAACAGATATCAGAGGCGCAAAGTAAGATTGGAAGCGGAAGAATTATTGCTTCTCTTTGTGCTTCTTTTGAAGCAATCCGAAATTGTCCTGAGATTACAAAAATGAAAATGACGATTAGTGATCGAAACACAAGATCTTATCGTTTTGTGATGGAAATCCTTAAGGGGCAAAAAATTAGCGTGACTAAAAATAGCAGCTATATCATAACAGCAGCAATGCTGAAATGATGGGATTGGATATCAAATAAAATTTAGTTGACAAAAAACAGGCAGATTGTTATAATTGCCTACATGAACAAGGGCGTTCTTTCTATAGAAAAGTAACTGTAGAAAGTGCGCCATTTTTTATATCATAGGAAATTACTCCATAATGTCCCTGTGATATAAAAAAGCCCTCCGGGCAGGATTCTTTCTTGTATCACAGGATAGGAATATAATTAATTTGTTAAGAAAGTAAAAATAGCAAACAATGCTGGCAAGGAGTGAATAAAAATGGGGAATTATACCAGAGAAGAAATATTACAGATGGCTGAGGAGGAAGACGTAGAGTTCATCCGCCTCCAGTTCACAGATATGTTCGGAACACTGAAAAACATCGCCATAACTGCCAGGGAACTTCCCCGTGCATTGGATAATCGATGTATCGTAGATGGTTCTTTTATTGCAGGAATCGCAGGAGAATCTGAACCGGATATGTATTTACGACCGGATCTTGATACCTTTGCAATCCTTCCGTGGAGACCACAGCAGGGAAAAGTTGCGAGAATGTTATGCGACATCTATTGTCCGGACGGAACGCCACATGAGAGAAGTCCAAGATATATCCTGAAAAAGACAGCCCGCGAGGCAAAGAAAGAAGGATATACCTGTCTGGTCGATCCGGAATGTGAATTTTTCCTTTTTCACACAGATGATAATGGAGTTCCGACTACCGTGACACATGAGAAAGCAGGATATCTGGATATCAGCCCTGTAGATCTGGGTGAAAATGCCAGACGTGATATTGTATTAAATCTGGAAGATATGGGAATCGAAGTGGAATCTTCCCACCATGAGACTGCTCCTGCACAGCACGAGGTAGATTTCAAATATGGAGAAGTCCGTACCATGGCTGACCGTATCATGTCATTTAAGATGACAGTGCGTACCATTGCCAAACGACATGGACTTCATGCTACATTTATGCCAAAGCCAAGAGCAGAAGTGAACGGCTCAGGAATGCACATTCATTTTTCTTTATATAAGGATGGAAGAAATGTTTTTGTTAATCCGGGAAATCCGCAGGAATTGAGTGAAGAAGCTTATTATTTTGTAGGCGGACTTCTTGCTCACAGCAAGGAGATGGCATTGATCACCAATCCTATTGTAAATTCCTATAAACGTCTGGTTCCGGGGTATGAGGCACCGACAGAACTGACATGGACGAAGAATAACCAGAATTCTCTTGTCAGAATTCCGGGATCCCGAGGAATGGAGACAAGGATCGAACTGAGAAGTCCGGATGCAGCTGCCAACCCATATCTGGTATTTGCAGTGTGTCTGGCAGCAGGTCTGGATGGAATTCATAAGAAGATTTATCCGACAAAATCTTCAAGCAGAGAATTATCTGAGGAAGATCAGAAAACGATGAAAATCGAGAACCTTCCGGGAAATTTAAATGAAGCGATTGATTACTTTGAGCAAAGTGACTGGATCAAGGAAGTTCTGGGAACGGAATTTTGCAGAGAATATGCAGCATCCAAACGAAAGGAATGGCTGCGGTATACAAGAGAAATTTCAGCCTGGGAAATTGAGGAATATCTGTATCGGATCTAACCAGGGGTGAGAAGAGGAGTGGCAGAATTATGAGCAGCAGCATTGTGATTGCGTTACCGAAAATTGAAGACGCAAAGAAAATCCGCGCAATACTTAGCAGACACGGGCTCACAGTAGCCTCTGTCTGTAGTTCTGCTTCTAACGCATTATCTAATATCTCAGAACTTGACAGTGGAGTACTGATATGTGGATATAAACTATCAGATAGTTATTATAAAGATGTACTTGATGATTTGCCACAGTACTTTGAAATGCTGCTTCTTGCTTCGCAGCGAATCATAGATGAAGCACCGGATTCTGTAAAAACGGTGCAGATGCCTATGAAAGCAAGTGTGTTGGTAGAAACAGTCAATGATATCTTATACCAGCTGGAACGCCGGATTAAAAAAGAGAAGAAAAAGCCTAAACCCAGATCAGAGAGAGAACAGAATTACATTGTAAATGCGAAAATGCTCTTGATGGAAAAGAATCACATGACTGAGGATGAAGCTTACAGGCATATCCAGAAATGCAGCATGGATTCCGGAACGAACATGGTAGAAACGGCACAGATGCTTCTGATGTTGCTGTATGATGAGACTTAACTGAATCATGTAAAACAGTAAATGTGGAATGTGGATATCTCCTTGAATAGAGAGCCATATTAAAATGATGGAAGAAAATTATAAAAAATTTATAAAAACATATTGCAAAAAAAGATTACTATGTATTATAATGCGATACATAGTAATTGATTTTTATCAGATATTGATATTATATAGAAGTAAATAAGATGAATTTGGAAGAATGATTACAAAGGCGTAATCAGAGAGTCCAGGGGAGAGGTCCCCCCGGATTTTCTGATTACGCTTTTTTGATATCCCAGAGTTTAAAGGTCAGAAAGTCGTTCATGCTTGTAGAATTTCGGGAGCATAGCGGAGCAATTCGTAGGGATATTTACAAAGGTTTACAGCAAAGAAGAAATGGAGGATGAGGAAATGGAATTTATGGATGGAACATGGAAAAAAGAAATCAGTACCTGGGAGGAACTCGTAGGTAATAATCTCCTGAACCAGGAAGCCGTAATCGAAGGCGCAATTCACAGCATCCGTAATATGGGTGATGTGGCATTTATCATTCTTAGAAGAAGGGAAGGCTTATTCCAGACAGTCTATGAAAATGAACAGGCAAATGTTTCCATTCATGAATTGAAGGAAGCAATGACCGTCAGAGTGAAAGGAATCCTTCGCGAAGAAGAAAGAGCGCCGCATGGCAGAGAACTTCGTATCCGTCATATTGACGTGTTATCAACACCGGCTGAGCCACTTCCAATGGCAATCGATAAATGGAAACTGAACACTTCTCTGGAAGCAAAATTAAACTATAGACCGATTTCTTTGAGAAACATTCAGGAACGTTCTAAATTTAAGATTCAGGAGGCGCTGACAAAAGCATTCCGCGATTATCTTTATGGTCAGGGATTTACAGAAATCCATACACCGAAGATCGGAGCCAGAGGAGCAGAAGGCGGAGCAAACCTTTTCAAATTCAGTTACTTCCACAAACCAGCAGTACTTGCACAGAGCCCACAGTTTTACAAACAGATGATGGTTGGTGTATTTGACAGAGTATTTGAGACAGGTCCGGTATTTCGAGCAGAGAAACATAATACCAAACGTCACTTAAATGAGTATACCAGTCTTGACTTTGAGATGGGATATATTGACAGTTTCGAAGAAATTATGGCTATGGAAACAGGTTTTTTACAGTATGCCATGAACCTCCTGAAAACAGAATATGCCAAAGAAATACAGATTTTAAAAATCGATATTCCGGATGTATCCAGGATTCCGGCGGTTCGTTTTGATGTGGCAAAAGAACTGGTATCTGAAAAATATAACCGTAAGATCAGAAACCCATTTGACTTAGAGCCTGAAGAAGAGGCACTGATCGGACAGTATTTCAAAGAGGAATATGGTTCTGATTTTGTCTTTGTAACTCACTATCCGTCAAAGAAACGTCCGTTCTATGCGATGGATGATCCGAAAGATGCAAGATTTACATTAAGCTTTGACCTGTTATTTAAAGGTCTTGAGATCACAACAGGTGGCCAGCGTATCCACGATTACAACATGCTGGTAAAGAAAATCGAGAACAGAGGAATGACTCAGGAAGGCATGGAACAGTATCTGGATACTTTCAAACATGGTATGCCGCCACACGGCGGACTTGGAATCGGTCTGGAACGTCTGGCTATGCAGCTTCTCGGAGAAGAGAACGTTCGTGAAACATGTCTCTTCCCAAGAGATATGAATCGTCTGGAGCCGTAATTAACAGAAAAGTCAAGTCAGAAATTTTATGAGATATTTTGCAGAAACAAAATAAAAACAGCATAAAAGCGATATTGAGAATGATATAAAGCAGTATCAATAAGGAGAAAATCATGGCAAAGATCATAGATGATGAAACAATGGAAAATGTCTGCATCCTCGCCAAACTTTCCCTCTCAGAAGAAGAAAAGGAAAAAGCCAAGGCAGAGATGCAGAAGATGCTTGATTATGTAGAGAAACTGGATGAACTGGATACATCAGGAGTAGAACCGATGTCCCATATCTTCGAGGATGAGAACGTATTTCGTGAAGACGTTGTCACAAATGGAGATAACAAAGAAGCAATGCTTGCAAACGCACCAAAGGCAAAAGAAGGACAGTATCAGGTTCCGAAGACCATAGGATAGGAGACAGGACAATGGAGTTGGAAAAATTAACAGCCCTGCAGCTTGGGGAAAAAATAAAACAGCGTCAGGTCAGCGTCCTGGATGGAGTAAAAACTGTTTTCGCACAGATTGAAAAACAGGACTTTGAAGTACACGCTTATCTTGACACATATAAAGAAGAAGCATATAAACGTGCAGAAGAAGTACAGAAAGGCATAGAGGACGGCACATATACCAGCCCTCTCGCCGGTGTACCGATCGCAATCAAAGATAACATCTGTATCAATGGAAAGAAAACCACCTGCGCATCAAAGATTCTCGAGAACTTTGTACCACAGTATAATGCAGAAGTAATCGACCGTCTAGAAAAAGCAGGTCTGGTCATTATCGGAAAAACAAATATGGATGAATTTGCCATGGGAAGTACCACAGAAACTTCTGCTTATGGCATTACCAGAAACCCATGGAATTTAGAACACGTACCGGGCGGATCTTCCGGTGGTTCCTGTGCAGCAGTGGCAGCAGGAGAAACTTACCTGGCACTCGGCTCTGATACCGGTGGTTCTATCCGCCAGCCAAGTTCTTACTGTGGCGTGACCGGAATCAAGCCAACATATGGAACGGTATCCCGTTATGGTTTGATAGCTTACGCATCCTCTCTGGATCAGATCGGCCCGGTTGGCAAAGATGTAGCTGACTGTGCAGCCCTTCTGGAAATTATTGCAGGACATGATGAAAAAGACAGCACATCCATGAAAAGAGAAGACCTGCAGTTCTTCAAAGAACTGACAGGAGATGTCAAAAGTATGAAATTTGGTGTTCCGGAAGAATATCTTGCAGAAGGACTTGATCCGGAAGTAAAAGCATCCTTTATGGGCGTACTTGATACTCTTAAAGAGATGGGCGCTGAAGTAGAATTCTTTTCCATCAAGACTATGGAATATATGATTCCTGCCTATTATATTATCGCCAGTGCAGAGGCAAGTTCCAACCTGGAACGTTTCGATGGTGTAAAGTATGGTTATCGTGCAGCAGAATATGACGGTCTCCACGATATGTATAAAAAGACAAGAACAGAAGCTTTCGGAGAGGAAGTAAAACGTCGTATCATGCTTGGTTCTTTCGTATTAAGCTCCGGTTATTATGATGCATATTATCTGAAAGCGCTTCGTACTAAAGCACTGATCAAAAAAGAATTTAACGAGGCATTCAGTAAATATGATGTACTTCTTGCACCTGCATCTCCATTTACGGCACCGAAAATCGGAGAGAGCTTAAAAGACCCTCTTGCCATGTACCTTGGAGATATTTACACAGTAGCAGTTAACCTCTGTGGTCTTCCGGGAATCACAGTCCCATGCGGAAAAGACCAAAAAGGTCTTCCAATCGGTATCCAGATGATCGGGGACTGCTTCATGGAGAAGAAAATTCTGCGTGCAGCACACGCTTATGAAACCAGCCGCGGCTCCTTTGCCGTACCAGGAGAAGGAGGCATCAGATAATGAAACAGTACGAAACAGTCATTGGACTTGAGGTCCATGTAGAACTCGCCACAAAAACGAAAATTTTCTGCGGATGCTCCACAGAGTTCGGAGGAGCACCGAATACACATACATGCCCGGTCTGCACAGGTATGCCGGGTTCCCTGCCTGTACTGAATAAGAAAGTAGTAGAATTTGCCCTGAAAGCAGGGCTTGCAGCTAACTGCCAGATTAATCAGTACTGCAAATTTGACCGTAAAAACTATTTCTACCCGGATAACCCGCAGAATTATCAGATCTCTCAGCTGTACCTGCCAATTTGCCATGATGGCTGGGTAGAGATTGAGACATCAGCAGGCAAAAAGAAAATCCGTATCCATGAAATGCATATGGAGGAAGATGCCGGTAAGTTGATTCATGATGAATGGGAGGATTGCTCTTTGGTAGACTACAACCGAAGTGGTGTACCGTTAATTGAGATTGTATCTGAACCTGATATGAGAAGCTCTGAAGAAGTTATCGCCTATCTGGAGAAACTCCGTTGCATGATGCAGTATCTGGGCGTATCCGACTGCAAACTTCAGGAAGGTTCCATGCGTGCAGACGTTAACCTTTCTGTCCGTGAAGTAGGTGCAGAAGAATTCGGAACCAGAACAGAGATGAAGAACCTGAACTCTTTCAAAGCGATTGCCAGAGCTATCGAAGGTGAAAGAGAGCGCCAGATTGAACTGCTTGAAGAAGGTAAGGAAGTCACACAGGAAACCCGCCGTTGGGATGATAATAAAGAATACTCTTATGCGATGCGTTCCAAAGAGGATGCCAAGGATTACAGATATTTCCCTGATCCTGATCTTCCGCCGATTCATATTTCTGATGCATGGATCGAAAAAATCAAGGCAGAGCAGCCAGAGCTTCGCGAAGCAAAACAGGCCCGCTATCAGGAAGAATACGGACTTCCGGCTTATGACGCAGGAATCCTTACAGAATCCCGTCATCTGGCAGGACTTTTCGAAGAAACAGCAGCTATTTACGGAAATGCCAAGAAAACAGCAAACTGGTTTATGGGAGAAGTACTTCGTCTGACCAAGGACAAAGCAATGGATCCGGAGCAGGTATCTTTCTTACCGAAACACCTGGCAGATCTTCTTGCAATGGTTGAAAAATCAGAAGTCAGCCCACAGAATGCCAAAAAGGTATTTGAGAAAGTATTTGATGATGATATTGATCCCGTATCCTACATCGAAGAACATGGTTTGAAGATCGTAGAGGATACCGGACTTCTGGAAGAAACCATCAACAAGATCCTTGAGGCAAACCCGGGACCGCTTTCAGAACTTCTCGGTGGTAAAGACAAAGTCATGGGCTTCTTTGTCGGCCAGATCATGAAAGAAATGAAGGGTAAAGCAAACCCTGCAAGTGTCCGCGAGACACTTATCAAGGAAGTAGAGAAGAGAAAGTAAAGTTATAAAGCAACAGGAGATTCTTATCAAAAAACACTTTTGGACTTTACAAGACTAAAAAATCAAGTATAATAAAAGGCACAGTAGTCAGTTCGCTATTTTGAAGATATCAGAACTGTGAAATATGCCAGGGAGGAAATCGAAATGGTAACAGTAAACCACAATTATCTGAAATTACCGGGAAGCTATCTGTTTTCCACAATTGCAAAGAAAGTAAAAGCATACAAAGAAGCCAACCCACAGGCAAACGTTATCTCACTTGGAATCGGTGACGTCACCCAGCCTCTGGCTCCGGCAATCATTGAAGCACTTCATAAATCTGTAGATGAAATGGGAAATGCAGCTACATTCCATGGATATGCACCGGATCTTGGTTATGAATTCCTCAGATCTGCAATCGCAAAAAATGACTATGAGGACAGAGGATGTGACATCCAGGCAGATGAAATCTTTGTATCTGACGGTGCCAAAAGTGATTCCGGAAATATCCAGGAAATCTTTGGCTTAGATAACAAAATCGCAGTATGCGACCCTGTATATCCAGTATATGTAGACACAAACGTTATGGCAGGCCGTACAGGAGAATACAATAAAGAACGCGGCAACTTCGATAATGTGATTTACATGCCATGCACAGAGGCAAACGGCTTCTTACCGGAATTCCCGACAGAAGTTCCGGACCTTATTTACCTCTGCTTCCCGAACAATCCGACAGGTGGTGCAATCACAAAGCCACAGCTTCAGGAATGGGTAGATTATGCAAATAAAAACGGTTCAGTCATCATCTATGATGCAGCATATGAAGCATATATTTCTGAAGAAAATGTACCACATAGTATTTATGAATGCGAAGGAGCAAGAACCTGTGCAATCGAACTTCGCAGTTTTTCAAAGAATGCAGGATTTACAGGTGTACGTCTTGGCTTTACAGTTGTTCCGAAAGATCTGGTACGCGATGGTGTAGCGCTTCACGGACTCTGGGCAAGACGTCATGGAACTAAATTCAATGGTGCTCCATATATCGTACAGCGTGCAGGTGAAGCTGTATATTCTCCGGAAGGAAAAGCGCAGCTTAAAGAACAGGTTGGCTACTATATGCGTAACGCCAAAGCTATTTATGAAGGATTAGGTGCTGCAGGATTTTCTGTATCCGGTGGTGTAAATGCTCCATATATCTGGCTGAAAACACCGGATAAGATGACTTCATGGGAGTTCTTTGATTATCTTCTTGAAAAAGCTAATATCGTAGGAACTCCGGGTTCCGGATTTGGTGCTCATGGGGAAGGTTTCTTCAGACTTACTGCGTTTGGAACACATGAGAATACTTTAGAGGCAATTGAGAGAATTAAAAACTTATAAATAGAATAATTTGGTAAGGGACGCCCGGGACGGGATGTTGTTTTTGCGCTTAGTTTCAGAACCATTGTATTTCTAAGCATTTGGAAAGCCGCTAAAACCATTCAGAAATTGCTCAAACTCGCTTCGCTCAGACACGTGAGCAATTTCTGAATAACGCGTCTTCCCAAATACTAAGAACTACAATGAACCTTCAAATGCGCACAAAAACAACATCCCGTCCCGGGCTGGTTCTAATACTTTATTTTGCTATTTCACCGAAACAGTGATATGATAGAAACTGTTATTAGAAAAAAAGTTAAATAAAAATGTTATACAGGAGGACAACACAATGAAAATCAGGCGCGAAGAACATATGGCAGGTGGAAACGGACACGTAATCATTAAAGAAATCCTTGACGCAGAGCAGTTAAACGGTAAATGCGGTCTTTATGCACAGGTGACTCTTGAGCCGGGATGTTCCCTTGGATATCATGAGCATCATGGTGAGAGTGAAACTTACTATATTATCCAGGGACAGGGTGAATACAATGACAATGGTAAATACCGCCCGGTAAAAGCCGGAGATATCACTTTCACACCAGACAATCATGGTCATGGTCTTGCCAATACAGGAAATACAGACCTTGTATTTATGGCGCTGATTATCAAGGACTGATAGCATGTACAAAAAAACAGCAAAAAAACTTTTAAAATTTATCCAGAAGAGTCCGACCGCGTTTCAGGCAGTCGAAGAAATGAGCCAGAGACTGCAGAAGGAAGGTTTTAAGGAATTAAAAGAAGAGAAACACTGGGATTTGAAAGCTGGCGGAAACTATTTTGTAACCAGAAATCACTCTGCTGTCATAGCTTTCAGCATTCCAAAGAAACCGGCATGGAAATTTCACATTATGGCGAGTCACAGTGATTCTCCGGCATTAAAGATCAAAGAGAATCCTGAGATGGAAGTGGAGAAAGCATATATCAAGCTGAACGTAGAGCGCTACGGTGGCATGCTTCTTGCTCCATGGTTTGACAGACCGTTGTCCGTGGCAGGTCGTCTGATCGTGCGCAAAAACGGAGAGATTCAGGAGAAACTTGTCGCTGTGGATAAGGATCTTCTGGTTATTCCGAATCTTGCGATTCATATGAATCGTGAGGTGAATGACGGCTATAAATACAATGTACAGAAAGATATGCTGCCTCTTTACAGTGATTATGATGGTAAAGGCAGTTTTATGAAGCTTATGGCTGCAGAGGCAGATGTGGCAGAAGAGGATATTCTTGGTCATGATCTCTTTTTATATGACAGGACTCCGGGAACGGTCTGGGGTGCGAATGAGGAATTTATCTCTGCGCCGAGACTGGATGATATTCAGTGTGCATTTGCATCTCTGGAGGGATTTCTGCGTGGAGAGCGCAAGGAAAGTATTGCGGTGCATTGCGTGCTGGATAATGAGGAAGTGGGCAGCACTACGAAACAGGGGGCTGCGTCTGCTTTCCTGAAGGATACGTTGATGAGGATTAATATGGGACTTGGCAGAACGCAGGAGGAATATCTGATGACTCTTGCAGACAGCTTTATGGTTTCAGCGGACAATGCTCATGCACTTCATCCAAATCATACGGACAAAACAGATCCGGTAAACCGCCCGGTATTAAATGGCGGAATTGTGATCAAATATAATGCAAATCAGAAATACTGTACAGATGGTGTTTCTGCCGCAATCTTTAAAGACATCTGTGACAGAGCAGAAGTGCCGTATCAGACATTTGTAAACCGTTCCGATATGGCAGGTGGTTCAACGCTTGGAAATATTTCCAATACACAGGTGCCGGTGAAAACAGTAGATATCGGCCTTGCCCAGCTTGCCATGCATTCTGTATATGAGACTACAGGTGCAAAGGATACCGAGAGCCTTGCAAAGGCAGTAGCAGTACTGTTTGCATAAATACAGGAGAACAGCACATGAGCAGAAGTACAGAGAAAAAAGCAGTATTTTTTGACGCAGACGGAACTCTCTGTGATATGGAAAAGGGAGTTCCTGACAGCACAAAAGAAGCACTGAAAAAGCTAAGAGAAAACGGCCATGAAGCCTGGCTTTGTACAGGAAGAAGCAGAGCTTTTGTATCCTGGTATCTGGAAGAACTTCCCTTTACAGGAATGATCAGTGCTTGCGGAGCAACCATAGAGAAAGATGGAAAGCGCCTGTTTAATAAAGAAATGACGCCGGAAATTGCGAAACTGTCTGTGGAAATTCTTCGTAAATACGGTCTGATTCCTGTGATGGAAGGCGCAGATTTCATGTATTATGACAAAGACGAGTATAATACAGATATCAATTGGTATTGTGACTTGATCACAGAGTCCCTCGGATCAAAATGGAGACCAATCAGAGGAAATGAAGACTGTATGAAGATCAATAAGATCAGTGCCAAGATGGTGAAGGGCTGTGATGCAGAAGCTGCATGCGGGGAGCTTGGCGAATATTATGACATTATCCGTCATGAGAGCAATTCCGGAATCGCAGGAACGACGATCGAACTGGTTCCAAAAGGATTTAACAAAGCAGTGGGAATTGCCGCAGTCTGTAAACTCTTTGATATCCCATGGGAAGATACGATCATATTCGGAGACAGCAATAATGATCTGGCGATGTTTAAATACGCAGCTGTGAAAGTTGCGATGGGAAATGGTTCAGAGAAGATAAAAGCACTGGCAGATTATATCACGCAGGATATGTTCCATTACGGAATCCGAAATGGTCTTGAATATCTGGGACTTATATGAGCCGGATAAAAATCATTCCGGATATTGTCTGATAGAGGCAGCGAATGAAAAAGAGTACTGAAAAATATAAAAGCAATAAAAAAAGAAGCCTGGGATTAAATAAGTCCCAGGCTTCTGCATATATAAAGCCAGATTGTCATGGTAAACGAACTGAACAGAGTGGTAGTCATAACGACACCGGAGGTAAAAGCTCCATCGTAATTCATGTTCTTTGCCATGATATAGCAGCTTACAGTTGTGGCAGAACCCAGCATGATAATGATCGCTACCAGCATATCATGGGAAAAGCCAAGCATCACGGCAATCGGAAGAAATACTGCCTCATATCCTGCCAGCTTTAAGAAAGTACAGGCAATCAGCGGTTTTGGTCTTGCAAATGCCTTGCCGAATTTCAATGCGCCGCCCATGGCCATCAGTCCAAGAGGAGTAGCTGTTTTTCCGAGATTATTTACGGAAGTTTCGAGAATCGCCGGCATCGGGAGATGCAGTAATGACCATATCATACCGGTCAGAATTCCGAGGATGATAGGATTTGTGGCGATTCCTTTTAGAGTTTTGATAAGTTTTGCCGTATCAAGCTTTCCGCCGTCGGGAGCGAAGAGAGAAAGTGTTGTGACGGCCATGATATTGTAAAGAGGCACGCTTCCGATGATCATAAGCGGAGCCATTCCGGCGTTTCCGTAGAGATTTTGGATAATGGCAATACCAAGAATCGCTGCACTGCTTCGGTAAGATGCCTGGATAAATTCACCCTGAATGTTGCGCGGCTTCAGCAGATAAGAAAGTCCTGTGGAGATTCCGATGCTGATCAGGGTTACAAAGAAACAGAATAATACGAACTTTGTATTCCAGACACTGTAGAAATCAGATTTCGCAATGTCCAGAAACAAGAGAGCGGGCAATGCGGCATTAAATACAAATTTGTTTAACCGGCTGACAAAAATGTCATCAAAAAGCCCGATCCGCCTGAAAAAAAGTCCCAGCATCAATGTCAGAAAGATGGGAATCGTGGCGTTAAGACAGAAAACAAGATTTTCCATAATTATGCATCCTTTCAGAAGAATAACTAAATTATAAACGATTGACAGGAATTGTCAAATCAGGATTTCTATGCTATCCTGAAAAAGAGATTGTTATGAAAAAAACAATAAAACCGTAGATAGTGGAGTGGTGGAACATGAAGTACGGAAAAATACGAATTGAAGATGGATTTCTGGTTTTTACCAGACACATGATGATAAACAGCCTTCCATGCAAAGACATCGTATGGGCTTATATGAGAAAAGAGGGCTCAGATGAGGGCGATGACAGGCAGCTGAGTGTGAATTATCTTGTAATCGTTACCAGACGTAAGAAAAGATACAAATTTGATATGACAGAGAAGGAAATCTATGAGTGCATCCGGATTCTTAGAATCTTAAACCCGGATATGGCGTCCGGATTTCCAAAGGGAGGAAGAATCCTTCTTCAGAGCCTTTCGAATACCAGGGATCTTGGTGCGATTGCGACTGCGGATGGCAGACATATTCTGCCAAGACGGCTTTTAAGAAGCGGGGAGTTATACCATCTGTCCAACGCAGACAAGACCAGACTGGTGGAAGAATATAATCTGAAAATAATTATTGACCTGCGCTCTTCGGTGGAACGTAAGTGCAGACCGGATACGATTATGGCAGATGTGGAGTACTATCATGTGCCAGTCGTAGATGAAGCTATACAGAAGATCAGTAACAAGGAAGAACTTCTGGACTGGCTGGATAAAATGCCGGATGATGTAGAAATGTATATGCGGACACAGTACAGAAATTTGTGCGAAGATCAGCTGGTGTTGAAACAATATGCCAGGTTTATAGATATTCTTTTCCAGCAGGAGACAGGAGCCGTTCTCTGGCACTGTGAGACAGGAAAAGACCGCACCGGACTCGGAACGGCATTTCTTCTGAGCCTGCTTGGTGTTGAGGACCGGATCATCTATGAAGATTATCTGCGCACGAACCGGTATCTGGCAAAGGATTTCCTGTATATGCAGAGACTTTTGCAGACCTGGCCGGAAGCAGATGAAAATATGCAGAGAAAACTGCAGACCTTTTATGAAGTAAAAGAGGGATATCTCAGAATCGTATTTGAAATGATAACGCTGAAATATGGCTCTATGGAAAAGTTTTTCCAGGAGGTATTTTATCTGAAACCAAAGATGGTGGAAGAACTCAGGGACAAGTATCTGATATAGACAGAAAAAATGTTACTGTTCGCTTCTTGCCCGGTAACGAAAAAATCTACAAAAGCTGTCGCAGAAAGACATTTGTTTTTGTGTGAAAAATTTATTGACAAAATTATGATTATTGATATAATGATAACCATACGAGCTATTTATTATATTAACGTGCTGAAAGGATGCACGATGGAAGCAGGTGGAACATGCAGAAGAGAGTATTATCCCTGTTAGTAGATAACACAGCAGGTGTAACAACCAGAGTATCTGGACTATTCAGCCGCAGAGGCTACAACATCGACAGCATTACCGGAGGTGTGACAGCGGACGAACGCTTTTCCAGAATTACCGTTGTGTGCAGCGGGGATGAACTGATCCTGGAGCAGATTACGAATCAGCTTGCCAAGCTTGTAGATGTAAGAGAAATCAAGATTCTTGAACCGGATAACAGTGTATGCCATGAATTACTGATGATTAAAGTGGCAGCGAAGCCGGAGCAGAGACAGAGTCTTATTTCCATTGCGGATGTTTTCCATGCAAAGGTTGCAGACGTAAGTGTGGATTCCATGATTCTGGAGATGACAGGCAATTATAAGAAACTGGAAGCATTCCTTGAACTGATGGGAGATTATGAAATTCTTGAACTTGCACGTACCGGAATGACCGGACTGTCAAGAGGTTCGGAGGATGTTACTTATCTGTAGAAACCTGGAGATGGTTAAGAGAGTATTTACATATCTCAGGGAACAGGTTGTATTTTTATTAAGTTTGCTAGGGGCGAGATCCCTTAACGATAAATTTTTTTTTTACGATTAGCAGGAGGAAAATAAAATGGCTAACAAGATTTTTTATCAGGAAGATTGCAATTTAAGCTTACTGGATGGTAAAAAGATTGCAATTATTGGATACGGAAGCCAGGGACATGCACATGCTCTGAACTTAAAGGATTCCGGATGCGATGTCATTATCGGTTTGTACGAAGGCAGCAAATCCTGGAAGAGAGCTGAAGAGCAGGGCTTTAAGGTATATACAGCAGCAGAAGCAGCTAAACAGGCTGATATTATCATGATTCTTATCAACGATGAATTACAGGCTAAGCTTTACAAAGAATCCATTGAGCCAAATCTTGAGGAAGGTAATATGCTGATGTTCGCTCATGGTTTCAACATTCACTTCGGATGCATTAAACCACCAAAGAATGTTGATGTTACTATGATTGCTCCTAAAGCACCTGGACACACAGTAAGAAGTGAATATCAGGCAGGAAAAGGTACACCTTGTCTGGTTGCTGTAGAACAGGATTACACAGGAAAAGCTAAAGATTTTGCACTTGCTTATGGTCTTGGAATTGGCGGAGCAAGAGCTGGTCTTCTTGAGACGACATTCCGTGTAGAAACTGAGACAGACCTCTTCGGTGAGCAGGCTGTACTTTGCGGTGGTGTTTGTGCTCTTATGCAGGCTGGTTTCGAAACACTTGTTGAAGCTGGTTATGACCCAAGAAACGCATACTTTGAATGTATCCACGAGATGAAACTGATCGTAGACCTGATCTATCAGTCAGGATTCGCCGGAATGAGATACTCTATCTCCAACACAGCTGAATATGGTGACTACATCACAGGACCTAAGATCATCACAGAAGATACAAAGAAAGCTATGAAGAAGATCCTTTCCGATATTCAGGATGGTACATTTGCTAAAGAATTCTTACTTGATATGTCTGATGCAGGTGCACAGGTTCACTTCAAAGCTATGAGAAAATTAGCTTCCGAACATCAGTCTGAAAAAGTTGGCGAAGAGATCCGTAAACTTTACAGCTGGAATGGTGAAGATAAACTTATCAACAACTAATCTGAATATGATTAAATTAAAATCCCTCGCCATTAGGCGGGGGATTTTTTAAATAAATTTTGTTATTAATGATATTCTTAAGTTTGTCAGAAGCGTTTATTTGTCCTTTGATTCAATTGTAAATATTCGATCGGCAATAGACTTAAAGTTATAATTCTATAATCTGTCCCTTTTCTACATCATATCTGCAGTATTTACCGTTTTCGGAAATAAATGGCTGATATGTATTTGTTTTATTATCTTTCAGGTATACAATTCCGGTAGCAATCATTTCAACTAATGAGAAACGCTCGCTGAGACTGGAGATCCACTTATATGTTTTATTCTTTGAAGAACTTGTCATGACCATATTGTAAGTATGTCCGTCTTCGGATGCTTCAAGAGAAAAATATACTTTCTCGGCTTTGTCAGGGGCATCGAAAACCTGGCTTGTAATATAGGAAGAGAAATTAGTCTCTACGAATTTACGGAAAGATTTCATATCGTAAGTAATTTTAGACACTTCATCTGTAATCTTATCTCCACGTTCCAGTCGTGTTTTGATAATCTTCAATACTTCTACAGTCCAGTTGATAAATGAAATGCTGCTGTAGTTCATGCTCTCCATTAATTCAGCAATCAGATTCTTTGAAAGAGTGTTAGAGCGCACCGCTTCGTCATATAGTTCTTTGTTCATAACATTTTCCCTCTTTTTCATTATATTTTGGCATTTCCGCACATTTTTATGTTATACTGATTATAAATCTGTTTGTAATAAAATGCAATAAAAATACGAAATTAAATGGAAAAATTGTGAATATTGCTACAATTTTAACGAGATAAGAGAAAATTTGACATAGACATCAAGTCAGGGAGAAAAGACCTTTTTACCTTAACATTATTATATGAGATAGGAGAAGAATTATGGAAATTGAAGAAGAATTTATTTCGGGATTTTGTAGAACGTGTAATGGGGCGCAGACGGTTTGCTGCGAGTATACTGTAGAAGGAGGCAAAAGAACATTAACATTTATGGACTGTGCACATGACAGATGTGTAAATCATGCTGCCTGTGAAATTTATAAACAGGCGCATGAGATGGAAAAGTAAAGAACTAATCAAATTAATCAAGAGTTGTGAAATTTGTTCCTGAGTCAAACATAAATGCAAAATATGCATCCTTAAATGCGGCGTAGCTGTTCCTGGAAATTGGGACAGAGGAAGAAAATGCAGTAGTGATCTGTGTTCTTGTGAACTGCCGGATACGTGAAAGGTTTACAATATAACTGCGGTGACACTTAAAGAACCCCTTTTCAGGGGTAAAGATCCCTTCGCATTTCGAAAACTGTTCACGTAGTTTTTGGATTTTTCCGTCAGAGAGATATACCAGCACCCATTTATTCTGTGCTTCCAGATAATCTACATCATTGAGTGCTATTTTACAGAAACCGTTTGCGGTATGTGCAGTAAAAGTTTCGGCAGAGCTTTCAAAATTCTTCAGAAAATCATCTAGGACAGAGAAGAGCTTCTGGCTGTCTATTGGTTTAAGCAGGTAATTTAAAGCTTTTACTTCATAAGATTCCAAAGCAAAATCCCTCGATGAGGTTAGAAAGATCAGTGGAACAGTAATACCCTCATTTCTAAGCTCTCTGGCTGTATCCAGCCCATTTAGTAACGGCATGATAATATCCAGAATGATCAGATCCATAGAAGTATTTTTCAAAGCAAGAAGCAGATCGTCTCCATTGGAGTATTGATACAAGGTAAAAGACAGATCATGTCTGACCGCCCAGTGCGTCAGAAGAGAGCGTATTTCCTGAATGGAAGATAGTTCATCATCACAGATTGCTATTTTCATAAATTATAAGACCTTTCTATAAGATTATGTAAAACCATTTTATAGCAACTCCGGTATTTTTCCGGAATTGCTAAAATCTGTATACCAAAACATCAGATGATAATTCTCAGAACAAAGCAATGTTCAGAGACAGAAAAATGACATTGTCCATGTAACTGCTCAACGTAATAAATGATGCTTTTTACTCCGATTCCATGTCCATCTCTGTTGGAAACAGGAACACCATCGACAAACTCCGGAATTTTCTCTACAGGATTTTCGAGTTGGATCAGCAGATGTTCTTTTTTCTGCGAAACAATAAGTCTGGCCCGCTTTGAAACAATGTTCATCTGTTCCAGAGCATGCATGGTATTCTCCAGTGCGTTTGACAGGATTGTACAGACTGCAATGTCAGAACAGGAAAGTTCTTTTGATGTGGAAATATTACATTCAAGAGAGAAACCCTTATCTGTGAAACGAGAATGATAAATAGAGATTACGGAATTTAACATTTCATTTCTGGAATAGTTGGAGATAATCGTATCATCATATGCAGAGCTGATTTCTTTGATATATTCCTGTGCTTTTTCTGAATGTTCATTTTGCAGCTGAGTCAGAATGATATTCAGATGATGGCGCATATCATGTCGAAGGATTGCAAGTTTCTGGCTGCTTATTTTTACCTGTTCGATTTCTTTTTGCATGGATTGAACCTGCATTTCACGAAGCGTGCTGTATTGTTTTAATTCCTGTTTGTTTTCATATTCCCGGAAGTAGATTATGAGAAATGCGAGATAAGCGTTACAGAAAGCAAATCCCATAAATTCAACTACTGTCTTATTACCGGAATAAAGCAGACTGGAAAATTTGGTAGAGGCATAATCAAAAATATAATAAACAAAAGGCAGAAAACCTATGATGCAAAGTTCTCTTGGCTCTTTGGAAAAGAGTGTCCGGGTGGAGCGGAATATATATTTGTACAGAAGGATAAATGTGGCAAGTGTAGTCAGGATTCTTACGGTATAATAACACCATTGGGCTTCTGTTATTTGTAGAGCGAATAATCCCATCCAGTTACTCACCTGACAGCATAGGTATGCGGAGAAAACGGAAACTGCGGAAGAGATTAAAGGATACTTGTAATAAAAAGTCAGGAATAAGATCAAAGGAAAATGTACGATCAAAGGATAAGACTGATTGGCAAGTGTTTTCCCGAATATCAGAAAATCAATAATATATAACGATCCCTGTCCGCAAAACAGCAGAAATAAAGTCAGGATATTTTTGCGTCTGGGTTTCATCCCAAGAAAAAAAGCGGAACAAAAAATCCCGAAAAGCATGATAGTTACATTGTGAATAGCAGATAAAACCTGCACCAGCATAACAGCACCTCCATTCATCTGTAACTCCGACGAAAATCAGGTGCATTGCCAATGCCTGACAGAAAATTCCCTATCAGTCGGAATATTATTATATGGAACATCATAATATATGTTCAGTATAAAAGATTCCCAAATCAAACACAACCCCATATCCCCTAATTTGCTTACCATTTATACCATATAGTTACCATTCGCGCCAAAAAGAAAAAATGATTTCCTGCCATGATATTATAAATTATCCTCTGGTTCCTGGATATATAGAAAAAAACTCCCTGAGATACTGCAAAAACAGTATTCCAGGGAGTTTTTCTATTTGTTTACATCAATATAACTGTATAACGTATATTTGGAGATGCCAAAGTAATTTGCAACTTTATCTCCGGATTTGGTGATAAGGAATGCACCTGCATCATTTAAGAATTGAATAGCAGTAACTTTATCTTCCTTATTCATCAGAGCTACAGGTTTACCGACAAGTGCAACAGACTCTTCAATCAGATGGTCAAGAAGATCATTAACGTTGTGAGTGATTTCTTTCGGCTTTTCTTCTTTGTTCTCAGGAGTGACAAGAGAATGAAGTGCGGACTCGATCATGGTAAGTTTGGTGATATCATAATTGATTCCGAAAACATAGTGAAGAGTGCCGTCATCGTCATGGATGTAGGAGGTGCTGCATTTAAGAATCTTGCCGTCGGAAGTTTTCATCAAATAACCGGTATGGTCTTCCGGGGCGTTTCCTTTCTCCTGATTACGGATCGCATCAAAAACCGCGCTGGATGGTCCGTCTCCGATATCTCTGTTTGTAACATGACCGTTTACAATATACACGATAGAATGCTCTGGTTCTGAAGTTTTCAGGTCATGGATTACTACTTCGCAGTCAGGTCCGAACTGAGATGCGATATCAGTGGCGATTTGTTTTAATACAGTAAGTCGTCCCATTTAATTCCCTCCTAAATGAAATGATTTTTTTGTTACTGTTCATGTGTTGGATTGCCAAAAGCAGAGACAGAATGAACAGCAAGATGTACGAAAACTGCACGTTTTCTATATTTTAACATAAAAAAATAAAAATAAAAAGAGTGTTAAAAAAATAAATATGAATACCTAAAAGAATTTGTGAATATTCTCTGAAATGATTGAAGTGTCATTTAAATGGTGGTATATTTTACACATAAATAGTTGCTGTTCATTATAGGCAGTAACAGTAATCCTTAAATACAAAAAAAGAAAGGGGTGGCAAAAAAAGTGAAAACTTTATTGAAAAATGGTACGGTAGTATCGGGGGATATGTCTGTCAGGGAAGATGTTCTGATAGATGGAGAGAAAATCGTAAAGGTAGGACAGAATCTGGAGCCAGAGGATGCCCGGGTTGTTGATGTCAGTGGGAAATTACTCTTCCCAGGATTTATTGATGGACATACACATTTTGACCTGGAAGTGGCAGGTACAGTAACTGCGGATGATTTTGAGACAGGTACAAAAGCTGCGATTGCAGGCGGAACGACGCTGGTGATTGATTATGCGTCTCAGGACAAAGGCGGACATACTCTTAAAGAAGGTCTTGAAAAATGGCATAAGAAAGCGGACGGAAAATGTTCCTGCGATTATTCGTTCCATATGTCTGTTGTAGAATGGAATGAAGAAACGGAGAAAGAAATTCAGGATATGATCAATGAAGGAATCACCAGCTTTAAGCTTTATATGACATATCCGGCGATGATCGTAGATGACGGTGATCTTTATAAAATTATTAAGAAATTAAATGAATACGGATGTTTTGCGGGAGTACACTGTGAAAATGCAGGAGCGATTGATGCGTTAATCGCGGAGGCGAAGAAAGAAGGACGATTTGGACCTGAGAATCATCCCCTGGTACGTCCGGACATCATGGAAGCGGAGGCAGTTCACCGCCTTCTGGTGATTGCAGATGCAGCAGATGCACCGGTTATGGTGGTTCATCTGACAAACAGGAAAGCTTTTGAAGAGGTGATGCATGCCAGAATGAATGGACAGAAGGTATATGCAGAAACCTGTCCGCAGTATTTGCTTCTGGATGACAGTGTATATTCCAAACCAGATTTTGAGGGTGCGAAGTATGTGTGCGCACCTCCAATCCGTAAGAAAACAGATCAGGACTGTCTCTGGAAAGCGCTGGCAAACGGTGATATCCAGACGGTTGCCACAGACCAGTGCAGTTTTACCATGGAGCAGAAAGCGCTTGGCAAAGATGATTTCACGAAGATTCCGGGAGGGCTTCCCGGAGTGCAGACAAGAGGAACTTTACTCTATACATATGGCGTTCGTACCGGCAAAATTACACAGGAACAGATGTGCCGTCTGTTAAGTGAAAATGCGGCAAAGCTTTATGGCGTTTATCCGAAGAAGGGTGTGATACGTGAAGGCAGTGATGCAGATATTGTTGTATTTGACCCGGAGAAAGAAAACGTGATTTCTGCTAAGACACATCTTTATAATACAGATAACAATCCATATGAGGGATTTAAACTTCATGGGGATATTGACAGCGTTTATTTAAGAGGCGCGCATGTGGTACAGAATGGAAAGGTGCTCGTGGAGAAAGCCGGTAAATATATTAAACGTGGTAAGAAGTTGCTGTGATGGAGTGGAAAGATATAGAATAAATAATGAATTTGAACATATAAAATTGCGTTCTGGCAAGGCTGTATGTTGAAAGAATAAATAATTAAGAGGTGCCCCAAAATGAGACATGAAGTTGACGCAATGGGAAAGCAGTGTCCAATCCCGGTAGTAATGACAAAGAAAGTAATTGACAAGGCAGCAATCGGTGATGAAATTGAGATTCTGGTTGATAATGAAACTGCAGTAAACAATCTGAGCAGACTTGCAAATAAAACAGGATGCACATTTGTGTCAGAGAAGTTGGAGGATAAGAAATACCAGGTAAAAATGACTGTTCAGACAGAGCAGGCGGGTGGAGATGTAAATGAAGAGGAATTCGTATGCGAGACACCACATAAAAAAGTGACAGTGGCTGTAATCTCATCTAATTTTATGGGGAATGGTGATGATGAACTTGGTAAGATTCTGATCAAGGGATTTATCTATGCGCTTTCTCAGATGGATACACATCCGGATACAATTCTCTTCTATAATGGAGGAGCTAAACTTACGACAGAAGGTTCTGAGAGTATTGGAGATCTGAAAAAGATGGAAGAAGAGGGAGTAGAAATTCTGACTTGTGGTACCTGCCTGAAACATTACGGACTGATGGATAAGCTGATGGTTGGTAAGGTTACAGACATGTATACGATTGCTGAGCGTATGACAGGTGCAGACAAGGTGATTCGCCCATAACTCGCTCATAATTATAAATAAAGAAAGAATTCAGTCTGGTGCCTGAAAGATTCTCTGTAGTGATTAAATTCCTGTGATATAAAAAACCATCATGTGTATGTCTGTTTAAAACAGAAGCATACATATGATGGTTTTGTGAATCAATTATATTTTGCAGAATGCATTTTTAACCAAATCAGGCAAGTCAATATGGCAGTTACTTAATATTCGCTGCACTAGGATGCGTTGGGCATTCGTTATAATTCATACTGTTAAAGATCAACACTGATATGCTGTTCTTTAATATTATGACGTTTCGCATATCCGGTAAGGATTAAAGTCAGAGCGCCATCGCCTGTTACGTTACATGCAGTTCCAAAACTGTCCTGCAAAGCAAAGATAGTCAGCATCAGAGCAGTGCCGGAATCTCCGAATTTCAGAATGCCGGTAATGATTCCCAGAGACGCCATAACGGTTCCGCCAGGTACGCCGGGAGCTCCGATGGCAAAAATACCAAGCAGAACACAGAAAAGAACAATAGTTCCCGGTGCAGGTACTGCGCCATAAAGGATTTTGGAAATCGTCATACAGAAGAAGACTTCTGTGAGAACAGATCCACAGAGATGAATGTTGGCAAATAACGGAATACCAAAATCAACCATGTCTTTTCTTAAAGGTTTTGCTTTACGCGCACACTGGAGAGCAACTGCAAGTGTGGCAGCAGAGGACATGGTTCCTACGGCGGTAAGATATGCCGGTCCATAGTGCTTTACGACTTCCATAGGATTTTCTTTGGAGTAAATGCCTGCAAGTACATACAGAAGAGCCATCCAGATAAAATGCCCTATCAAAACAATTACGATTACCTTAAGAAAGACAGGAAGCTGTCTGGTAATAGTTCCTTCATATGCGAGAGAGCAGAAAGTCAATCCGATAAAGTAAGGAAGAATCGGTATGATAATTCTGGCTACAATAGAAAGCACGATTTTCTGAAACTCATCCAGAAAGGATGAAACCAGGCTGGCTTTTGTCCAGGTAGCTGCAAGTCCAAGCATAACCGATAATACAAGTGCACTCATAACAGGCATGATCTGCGGAATAGAAAGTTCAAAGATCACGTCAGGCAGAGTCTTCAGGTGATCAGCAGTGGAACTGATGGATAAGTGTGGAATCAGCACATATCCGGACAGCGCAGAGAATAAAGCGGCTCCCAGTGAGGAAGCATAAGCAATACAGACTGCAACTCCTAACATTCTGGAAGCATTGTTTCCAAGTTTGGTGATGGATGGCGCGATAAATCCTATAATGATTAGTGGAACACAGAAATTGATCAGCTGACCAAAGATATATTTCAGCGTCACAACCAGATTCAATATGGCAGTAGTGATGGCGGATTCATCTGAGATATTCAGCAGGAGTCCGATACAAATGCCGAGAGCCACGCCGACAAGTAATTTGAACGGCAGGCTGTGTAGAAATTTGCTTTTTTTCATGATATTTCCCCCTTTTCCGTCAATTATAATATATTTTTGAAAAAATCACAATGAAAAACAGGAAGAGGGGATTGAGACAGGAGAGACTATGTACAAGAAAATTTATCAGATATTGGAAGAAACAGGAAAAGTTAAAACAGCGATGTTTTTGAATGGCAGCCATAAAGGAGAGAAATGCCTGATAAAAGAAGGAAGCTGCGTAGCCTTTGACAGTAAGACAGAAGATTTCTGGAAGGAATATGAGGCAGAGCTGGCTGCGTGTCAGGATACAAAAGTCGTTCATATCAAAGAGAATGATTTTTTTGTAGAAATTTATGTAAAAAATCCTCAGCTTATTATTCTTGGTGGAGGACATGTGTCTCAGCCTGTGGCAAAAATCGGAAAAATGCTGGGATTTCATGTGACAGTTATGGACGACAGAAAAGATTTTGTGACTCCGGAGAGATTTCCGGATGCAGACCGTCTGATAACGGGAAGTTATGATGAGATTCCCGATAAAATTCCGGAATATGAAAATGCTTACTATGTAATAGTAACAAGAGGCCATCTGGGAGACAGTGCCAGCGCAAGGCAGATTTTAAGACGTCCATATACCTATCTGGGCATGATCGGAAGCAGAAATAAAGTAAAACTGACTATGGAAAAACTGCTTGGCGAGGGATTTAGCAAAGAACAGCTTGATACGATCCATGCACCGATCGGACTTCCAATCGGAGGGCACATGCCGGCAGAAATTGCGGTAAGTATCACTGCTGAGATCGTACAGGAAAAAAATAAATACAATGTTTCCTATATTGATGAAACGGTAGAAAAAGCTGTCCGGGAAAAAGAAAGCGGAGTTATGATCACGATCATTTCCAAGAGTGGCTCTTCACCAAGAGGAACAGGAAGTAAAATGTTCCTGGACAAAGAAGGCAGATTGCATGGAAGCATTGGCGGAGGAAATGTGGAATTTCAGGCTCTTAAATATGCACCGGAAGCGAAGCACGGAGAAATCAGAAGGTATAATCTGTCCAATCAGGGCGGTGCAAACCTGGGAATGATCTGCGGGGGAGAAGTGGAAGTCCTTTTTGAGGTATGTGAACAGTAGCCAGTAACGTTTAACTTGCATATTGCGTGAGAATCGTGTATATTAATACTTAAAGGTTATTGCCCGCACGCGAGCGGACAAAGAAAACACGAAAGGATAGCAGTCGTGTTTGATAAAGGAGGATTCTACTTATGAAAAAATCACTTTGGCTGGTTCTGGTACTGGGACTTGCATTTGCCGTTCAGGGATGCGGATTTGACCCTACTATTGATTCCAGTGTTATGATCGTTAAAGTAACACCAACACCGGAGGTAACACCTACTCCTGAAGTAGCGGAAGCGACACCGACACCGGAGGCAACACCTACTCCTTCAGCAGAGCAGACAGCCAGTGGTGTGAAGGTAGAAGCAAAGACCGGTACATATTATGCATCTGCAGAACTGAACCTTCGCTCTGACGCAAGTGCAGATGCAGAACTGATTGCAAGCGTGGCATCCGGAACTCAGCTGAACAGTACAGGTGTATGTGAGAATGGCTGGATCCGTGTGGACTACAACGGACAGACATGCTATGCCAGCGGAGATTTTGTGACAACGACAGCTCCTGCAGCAGATGAGGCAGTGGCAACAGCAAATACAGGTGCAGCTGAAGATACATCTTATGATGAAAGTGCAGAATACTAAGAAGTACTTTGGGAGTTTAATAACTATCCATGAATTAGAGATATTAGATTTATTGTGTGAAAAAAATAAATGCAGAAGCGGTGAGTGATAATAACTCGGTAGCTTCTGCATTTTATTTTAATCAAATTAAGTAAGCTCTTGCATCAATTACGAATATCCGCTTGATATTGAAACATACAACGCAAAGAGTATGGCTAAGAAACAGTCACTTGGTAACTTATATATTCTTACTTACTGTGGATAAACAAGTCTGTCAGGTTTGATGTCATAGAGAACTTCATCCAGGAATTTCTTAGCCAGATATTTAGCCATCGGCAGATTCATATCCAGGTAATTTCCACAGTCTTTGGCAGATGCTCCAGGAACTTCACCCTCGAAATCACGGATAAACTCAAAAGTTTCGATCATAAGCGGAACGATATCCTTTGATTCATAATCTCCATTTAAAAGAAGATAGTTACCTGTGCGGCATCCCATCGGACCCCAGTAAATCATCTTAGAACCAAATTCTTTGTGGTTTCTGAGAAAAGTAGCTGCCAGATGCTCGATAGTGTGAAGCTCGGCAGTGTTCATAACCGGTTCTTCATTCGGAGATGTCATACGGATATCAAATGTGGTGATCACACTGTTTCCAACCGGATCCTTGCGGGAAACATAGACACCCGGCTGAAGTTTAATATGGTCAATGGTAAAACTTGTAATTTTTTCCATTTCGGATTCCTCACTTTCAAATAAGAATAATTACTCGTGCTTTTAGCAGATGAATATATATGGTATCAGGACCAAAAATCCAAAAGCTTTATTGTATAGATCTGAACGGCTTTTTTGACCCGGATATCATTATATATTACTGTATTTCAGGTATATTTTAACAGGCAAATGTCAGGAAGTAAACCAGACAATCTGAACATTTTGTGAAAAGAGTTGTTTTTTTTTCAGGATAGGTTATAATCAGATAAGATTGTGTTTTGAGGATGGCAATAAATGATATAAAAGCCTTGAAACGGAATAATTTTGGAGGTAGAGAATAATGAAGAGAAAATTACTGGCAGCACTTTGCGTTACAGCCATGTCAGCAAGTTTACTGGCAGGATGTGGTAGCAGCGATAAAACAGAGGAACCAACAAAGACAGAAGAAACAACAAAGGAAGAAACTTCCAATCAGACAGAAACCAAGACAGATTCCACTTCTTCTGACAGTGAAGATACAGTAAGTGAAGAAGAGGCAGAGAAGGCAGGATTTACTGACGGATCTGATGAAGAAGACAGCGAATCTTCGGATATAGATAACACTGATAGTGATACAGAAGATGGGAAAGACAGCAGCACAGATGTACTTCTGGATACTTCCAAAGAACTTACAGGAACTCATCATGCAGAAATCGAAGTAAAAGATTATGGCACGATTGATGTGGAACTGGATGCAGATACAGCGCCGATTACTGTAACAAATTTTGTGAAGCTTGCACAGGAAGGTTTCTATGACGGACTGACATTCCACCGCATCATGGATGGATTTATGATCCAGGGCGGCGATCCGAATGGAGATGGAACAGGCGGATCTGACGAGAACATTAAGGGTGAGTTCAGCAACAATGGAGTAGATAACGATATTTCTCATACAAGAGGAACTATTTCCATGGCGAGAGCAAGTGATCCGGACAGCGGAAGCTCACAGTTCTTTATCGTTCAGACAGACAGCACATTCCTGGACGGTGATTATGCAGGATTTGGACATGTAACAGAAGGAATGGACATTGTAGATAAGATCTGCGAGGACGCTAAACCAACAGACAACAACGGAACGATTCCGGCAGATGAACAGCCGGTGATTGAGACAATCAAGATCACAGACTAAACAGAATGAATTCTCAATTCTCTGGTCAGATAAGAAAAATCGGAGAAAGAACAGATTAAAAAAATACTTAGATTACAAAAGACACCGGAAAAGATTTTTACGATATTCTTTCCCGGTGTCTTTTTGTGCTGTCAATTTTTTATGATAAGTACAGGGATCGGAGGGTTATTTGGCCGGTTATAATATTCACTTTTTATTACCAGATATTTATGCGGATCCAATTCTTTCAGCCAGGAAAGAATCTGATTTCGTTCATCAAAGCCAGAATCACCGCCGCTGTAAATACAAAGAGAGATCATGCCTCCCTTTTTCAGCAGAGATAAAGCCTGTGTTAAAGCCTGAATACTGGTCTCGCTTCTGGTCGCGAGGGAATGATCGCCGCCCGGAAGATAGCCGAAATTGAAAACAATGCAGCTTATACTATCTGCCTCGGCATACTTAGACATATTTGCATGGGATTCCAAAAGAAGGGTGTAATTTTGAGGAGCATGCTCAGCGGCCAGCTTTTCTCTGGTGGCAGCCAGTGCCTGTTTCTGGATATCGAAAGCCAGCACTTTCCCCGTCGTTTTGCATAATTGAGATAATAAAAGTGTATCGTTGCCATTTCCCATAGTGGCGTCTATACAGAAATCGCCCTCAGTTACCTGCTGTCTGATAAAATTAGCACACCACTGTGTAATCTGATAGTTTTTCATATGTACCTCCATGAAATATATTGTAGTAATTCCGTAACTATTCAGCAGTCTGCTATTCCGCGAGGTGTTTTGGCATAAATATGCCAAAATCCCGAGACATACAAGTCAAAATCCTATCGCCAAAGGCGATTTTTAATGGATTTGACTCGTAACTGTGAAGGTACCGAACAGTTACGTAATTCCATAAATCTCTGCCAGAGTGACAGATACGTAACAAATAAATTAATTGTTGGATGAAAGCAGCTCTAATAATTGTTTTCGTTTTGTGCGGGTATCGCCTCCGATATGAAGTTTGGAATAAACCTGATTGATATATTGTTTCACACTGCCTTCAGAAAGAAAAAGTTTTCCCCGATTTCACGATTACTTAAGCGCTGTTGCAACAACATGACGATTTCGTGTTCACGGTCCGTCAGCGAAGAGAGCACCATGGGACGTGGACCGGCATTGTCCAGTTCCTGCTGACGGACTTCGTATTTCTGACACAAATCCAGGATATCCTGCAAAAATTTCTGATTTCCAGCACCTGTGCAGCTTTCAAGCAGCGGCTTCAGATAAATATAATTTTCTGCAAAAGGAAGCAGAAAATTGTCGGCAACAGCCTCCGACATGCCTGTAACAACAGTTTTTGTCCCTGAATGCGTTTTCCAAGCATCTCATAGGCAGCGACCGTTTGAATAAGCAGATGGATTCTGACCAGTTCATAATGCATAGTCTGGCAGGCCGCCAGCTGATTCTCACTGCGGCCTATGACTTTGGCATAAGCTCCCTGTGCCAGGAAATCGCAGCATAAAGCCATGTTCTCCTGCCCGTTTCCTTCAATCTGTGAATAGGCTGTTTCCAGTGCAATGAGTGTATCAGAGAACTGTCCCTGCATCAAAGCTGCTTCAGCCCACATGATCTTTTCTGCTCCCTGCCCGTGTCCGTCTGTGATTTTATAATAGTGAGGCATACATTCATCCATTTCGGCGAGCTCTTTTTTTATTGCACCGGGTTCGCGATGAAACATCATCAGGACAGAAGGAGAACCGAAAGTCCATCCACCACTTTTATGGATACTGATAGCGGGGCGGGACATTTGATTGCTTGCACTGCGATGCAGGCGGCTCATAGCGCTGATATCATTATAGCAAAGAAAACTCATGATAAGATCACATTCTCCAAGCAGATTTCCGCGTTCCTTGGCTGACATTTCCGTGTGTTCCTCAATAGATGCCATAAGGAGCGACCTCATTTCCATTATTTTAGGAAAACGATTCCAGTTGAATATGCTTCGCATCAGTACAAGGAGTGACAGAGGATGTTCTTTAAGCGTAGAAGCAGGACAGTTATCAATGACAGACAATACGGCATCAGGATTTAGTGAAGACAGCAGAATGCCTGCATCTTTTTGGATAATACGCAGCAGCCTGTCATAATCTTCGCTTTGCCGGTAAGCATTCAGCGTATGAAGGTATTGTTTATGCTCTTCATACCAAAGAGCAAAACGCTTCTGATAAAAGCTCTGCTTTTCTTTTTCGAGCATTTGAAATACCCGGCTGGCACATTCCTTCATCATATGATGGAAACGGTAGGTGCTACCATCAGGAAGACGTTTTACAAAGGCATTTTGTGCAGTGAGTCTGGAAAGAATTTTTTCTACATCAGGATTGTCTGTCACAAACTCCGCCATTTCTATGGTGAATTCATCAGCAAGCCCCATAACTGCAAGAAATTCCCGCTGGCTTTTGGGCAGAGGATCGATCATTGCCGAGGTAAACATGCCATAAATATCTGAATTATGGTCAGGCAGTGCAGCCTGCCCGGAAAATGTCCTGAGGTTTAAATAGATGGCAGAAAACCATCCCTCTGTGGAATAAAGCAATTCCTTTCGTAAATTTTATTATAATTTACATGGAAAGATTAAACAAGCGCTTATCTAAATTCATTCTGGATTACCTGTGGCAAAAGTTACTGGGTACGGAGTGAACAGTAACACAGGAAAGATTGTTTTGTAAAGAAAACAAATCCTGTATTGCATTTTTGATAACAATTAGTCTATAATAAGGAGAATTGTGTTAGAAAACAGAAATAATTACTGAATGTAGGAAAACAACAGTCAGTAATGATCCGGAGAAAGAGGGAGAGAGAAAATGACACTGGAAGGAAAAACAGTATTATTAGGAGTGACGGGCAGCATTGCTGCATATAAGATTGCATATCTTGCAAGCGCCTTAAAGAAACGCCGCGCAGATGTTCATGTACTTATGACAAAAAATGCGACGAACTTTATCAATCCGATCACTTTTGAGACTCTCACAGGCAATAAATGCCTGGTAGATACCTTTGACCGGAATTTCCAGTTTCAGGTAGAGCATGTATCTATCGCAAAGAAAGCAGATGTCGTAATGATCGCACCGGCAAGCGCCAATGTGATCGGCAAACTGGCTCATGGAATTGCAGATGATATGCTTACTACCACGATCATGGCATGCAAATGCAAGAAATTCATTTCCCCTGCCATGAATACAAATATGTTTGAGAATCCTGTAGTTCAGGATAACCTTAAGATTCTGGAGCATTATGGTTATGAAGTGATTGCTCCTGCAAGCGGTTATCTGGCGTGTGGTGACACAGGTGCGGGCAAGATGCCGGAGCCTGAGACATTACTTGCATATATTGAGAGAGAAGCCGCCTGTGAAAAAGATCTGAAAGGAAAGAAAATCCTTGTAACAGCAGGTCCTACGCAGGAGGCAATTGATCCTGTACGATATATTACGAATCATTCTTCTGGAAAAATGGGCTATGCTATTGCAAAAGCTGCGATGCTTCGTGGAGCAGATGTCACGCTGGTAAGCGGACGTACTGCAATCGAGCCACCAATGTTTGTGAAAATAGTGCCTGTTGTGACTGCAAAGGATATGTATGAAGCAGTGACTTCTGTCAGCGATGAGCAGGATATCATCATCAAAGCGGCAGCAGTTGCAGATTACCGTCCGGCGAAAGTCAGTGACGAGAAGGTCAAGAAGAGTGACGGACAGATGTCCATAGAATTAGAGAGAACAGATGATATCCTGAAGTTTCTGGGAGAACACAAACGTGACGGACAGTTCCTTTGCGGTTTCTCTATGGAGACGCAGAATGTGATCGGTAATTCCAGAGCCAAGCTCACAAAGAAGAACCTGGATATGGTAGCTGCCAACAATGTAAAAGTAGAAGGCGCCGGATTTCAGGGAGATACGAATGTGCTGACTCTGATTACACAGGATGAGGAAGTATCACTCCCACTTATGAGTAAGGAGGACGCAGCCCTTAAAATCCTGGATAAAATTGTTACTGTTCACTCCGTTCTCAGTAACACGCTTTGCGATGCACAGAATTTATGCTAATCGCATAAATTCGCGCGGTATGTCTCGGGATTTTGGCATTTTCATGCCAAAACACCTCGCGGGATAGTGGCGTGTGAACAGTAACATAAAATTCTTACGCTGACCTCATTTTAGGCAGGAAGCAGTAAGAAAGCAGATGGTAGCAGTGATTTTCCGATTTTGTTTTTATGAGGCAAATGCAGGAGAGGATTTTGCCAGTCTGCAAAAAATAACTTTATATCAGAAAAGCAGAAATCCCGTCAGGGAAAATACCAATCTGCTTTCCATCACCGTATTGTATCCGGAAACGGAACGGTAACAAGGAGGAAAAAATGAAAACAAAGAAATTCACAACGACACAGCTCACTATGCTTGGCTTAATGGCAGCAGTACTTTTGCTGATGGCCTACACACCACTGGGATACTTAAACATCGGACCACTGGCGATTTCGTTTAACGTGATCCCTGTTGCAATCAGTGCGGTCGTACTTGGACCGACAGGCGGAGCAATTGCAGGTGCGATCTTCGGACTGACAAGTTTTGGACAGTGCATCGGACTTGGTGGTACAAGTGCAATGGGAGCTATGCTATTTAGCATCAATCCGGTTCTGGCATTTATCCAGAGATTCGTGCCACGTCTTCTTGACGGAATTTGCCTTGGCTATATTTACAAGACTATGCGTAAAAAGACAAATGTATATGTATCATGCGCAGTGACTGGATTCTTTTCCGCATTTCTCAATACCTTATTCTTTATGACTGCTCTGGTAGGTCTGTTTGGAAATACAGAGTATGTACAGGGACTGATGGGTGGAAGAAATATCATTATCGGATGTTGTATGATGGTTGGAATCAATGCAGTATGTGAAATGGTGTCCTCAACAGTGATCACAGGAGCTGTAGGAGCTGCCCTTTCAAAAGCACACCTGATTCCGGCGCAGAAAGTAGCAGACAGTGAAAACGGAAAAGTAGCATTAGAAAGATAATTGGAGATAAATAAGTATGATTTTAGCAATTGACATCGGAAATACAAATATTGTAGTTGGATGCATTGATGATAAAAAGACATATTTTATAGAGCGTCTTTCAACCAATCGTACGAAGACAGAACTGGAATATGCGGTAGATCTTAAGAATGTTCTTGATATTTATCATATCAGGAAAACAGATATCGAAGGCTGCATCATTTCTTCGGTAGTGCCACAGATCACAAATATTGCGAAGCTGGCTGCGGAGAAGATTCTTAAGAAAGATGCGATCGTTCTTGGACCTGGTATAAAGACAGGATTGAACATCATGATGGATAATCCGGGACAGCTTGGTGCAGATCAGGTGGCAGATGCAGTGGCAGGAATTGCTAATTACCCGGTGCCTTTGATCCTCATTGATATGGGAACTGCAACTACAGCTTCCGTTGTTAATAGCAGAAAGCAGTATGTAGGTGGAATGATCCTTCCTGGAGTGGGAGTTTCACTGGATGCCCTTACCGCAAGAGCTTCCCAGCTCAGCGGAATCAGCATTGATGCCCCGCGACATGTAATCGGAAAAAATACGATCGAATGTATGAAGAGCGGAGTTCTCTACAGCAATGCAGCCGCTCTTGACGGAATCATTGACAGAATCGAAGAAGAACTTGGCGAGAAAACCACAGTAGTAGCAACAGGTGGTCTGGCAAAGAAAATCATTCCTCACTGTAAGAGAAAAATCATTCTGGATGAAGAACTTCTGCTGAAAGGACTTCTGATCATTTACGAAAAAAATAAATAATTCTCCGGGAATATAAAAATAGTTCATCAGATAATTAATGCTGATGAACTATTTTTTTGCCCGCAGAATGGTTTTGGTTTGACCAAAAGGCAGAAACAAAATCAGCCGGAACAGGTGCTGTGAAAAGCATCGCTTTTTTAGTGACTGGATGCGTAAATTCCAGCTGATAGGAGTGAAGCGGCTGCCGTTTTATCCAACGATAATCCGGATTATACAAAAAATCTCCAGGAAGAGGATGACCGATATATTTCATATGCACCCGGATCTGATGCGTGCGCCCTGTCTCCAGATGAAGTTCTGCAAGAGAATAGTCTTTGCCAACTGCCAGACGTTCATAATGCGTAACAGCAGATTCTCCATTCTGAAAATTTACTTCACGTGTGATAACCGATCCATCCATTCGTGCAATAGGGGCATCGATAGTGCCTGATTCTGGAAGCACTCCGTCTACGAGTGCCAGATAAATTCTGCAGATCTGACGATTTCTCATCTGCACAGACAGAATAGCGGCACTCAGAGGATTCTTTGCAAGAATCAAAGCACCGGTTGTATCACGGTCAAGCCGATTAATACATCGGTAAACAAAATCTTCTCCTTTTTCATCAAAATACCAGGCAATCCCATTAGCCAACGTATTTTCATAATTTCCGGCAGAAGGATGTACCGGCATATCAGCAGGTTTATTTATCACAAGAATATCTTCATCTTCATAAAGAATCTTTAATTCCATCTTCGTCCGGATAATACTCTCTCCTGATTCCGTCTCAGGCACAGTGATTACCAGATGATCCTGCGGCTTCAACACAGACCGTCCGAAACCACGTTCGCCGTTTAGGATGATCGTATCAGAAGCATTCTTCATAGAACTTAATATATGCCGGGAAAATCCCTCTCTTTTAAGAAAGTCCAGAATCGTAACCGGACTTGTATTTTCAGAAATAATATATTCAATAACTCTTTGCATGACTGGTGTATTTTATTTACCTTTCTGAATCTATAACTTATATGTGGCTCTAATGTATCAGATTTTACAGCCTATAACAAGAAAAACAACAGGATTTTATACAAAAATATGAGAAAAAACACAGCCCACTCTCTTGCATCACAAAAAATTAAGCGTATAATCAGAAAAAGAAAATAAAATGGGTGGGGAAACGATGAAAGAAAATACAAAAGAACAGCAACACATTTTTACAAATCAAATGCTTCGAAGTCTGTTGATACCAGTCATCTTTGAACAGGTGTTAAACTCCTTAATGGGAACCGTCGACACCATGATGGTCAGCAATGTAGGCTCCGCAGCAATATCCGCCGTATCATTGGTAGATTCCATCAATGTACTGGTAATCCAGGCATTCTCAGCACTGGCAGCAGGCGGCGCAATCATCTGTTCACAATACATAGGACAGAAAAATCACGAAATGGCAAACAAATCCGCCAGACAGGTACTATTCATCATCACAGCCATATCTGTAGCGGTAACTACACTATGCCTGATATTCCGAATACCTCTTTTACAATTCATATTCGGAAAAGTAGAAGCAGACGTTATGACGGCATCCAGAACATACTTCTTCTATACAGCGCTATCCTTCCCGTTTATCGCACTCTATGATGCCGGTGCCTCTATATTCCGTTCACAGGGAAACACCAGAGGCCCGATGACCGTCTCCGTCATATCAAATGTAATCAATATCGGTGGAAACGCAGTCCTGATCTGGGTATTCCATATGGGCGTAGCCGGTGCTGCCATTGCAACCTTGGCCTCCAGAATCTTCTGCGCAGTAGTCGTACTCTGGCAGCTGCGACTTAACAGACAGCCAATCGTAGTAAAAAACTATTACCAGATCCGTCCTGATGGAAAAATGATCGGCAGAATCCTCTCACTGGGAATCCCATCCGGTGTAGAAAACAGCATGTTCCAGCTCGGAAAACTGTCAATCCAATCCTCCGTATCCACTCTGGGAACCATAGCCATCGCAGCCCAGGCAATGACAAACATCCTCGAAAACCTAAACGGAATCGCCGCCATCGGCGTAGGAATCGGTCTGATGACCGTAGTAGGCCAATGCCTCGGAGCCGGCAGAAAAGACGAAGCCATTTACTACATAAAAAAACTCAGTATCATTGCAGAAATCATCATCATCGCAAGCTGCCTCCTGGTATTCGCCCTGACCATTCCGATAACAAAACTAGGTGGAATGGAACCCCAAAGCGCCCAGATGTGCTTCCACATGGTAACCTGGATCACAATCATTAAACCAATCGTATGGGTAATGGCCTTCGTCCCTGCCTACGGCCTCAGAGCCGCCGGTGACGTAAAATTCTCCATGCTCACCTCCTGCATCACCATGTGGGCCTTCCGATTCTGCCTCTGCGTATATCTCATCCGCTTCAGAGGCTTCGGCCCAATGGCCGTATGGATTGGAATGTTTACCGACTGGACCGTCCGCGGAATCGTATTCTCCCTCCGCTTCCACAGCCGCAAATGGCTAAACCACAAAGTAGTATAAACTACCTGCTGGTCGTAAGGAATATTACCCATAAAATAAATACATTACAATAGACGATTTGCTCATTTCCAATCACCAGCTCAGAAAAAGTTCTTGTGTGGGGTACATTTGCAGGAGTCTTAGATATTATTAGCTCTCAGAAATCTGCGTTATGAGAAGAAAAGCCCTCTGTCTGAGCGCTAGAGCGTGTTTGAAAAATCATTCCTGCAATCTGCACGCCCCACTTTGCGGTATATTTTGCCTTCTTTCGGTTGGCGTAGCCCGCTACGTCGCCCTCAATCAGACAAAATCTCCCACAAATTGTGGCGCACATCTTGCAGAAAGCATTTTTCAAACACGCTCTGGCGAGTAATCCAGACTTTTCTTCTCATGCCTTTAGCAGATTTCTGAGAGCTTAGAATATCTTAGTCTCCGAAACCGCACCCAATACAAGAACTTTTTCTGAGCGTCCCTTAATGGGTATCCTTTAATCCTTTAATGCCCGTCAAACACATTGACTTTTCCCTCTCAAAATTATATAATGATTGTCGAAAATAACCCCAGAAAAGCACCACAGGAAGTCAGGTGAAATCCCTGCGCAAGTCCGTTACTGTAACAGCCAGATACTGTCTGCTTTTTCAGTTGAAATACAATCTGCGGCAACCAGAGAATATTTTAAGCCAGTACACTAGGAACTTTCAGGAGGGATTTTGTTGCACACAAAAATCCCTCCTTTTATGTAACTATAAATAAATCAGCAAAATAATGCAGTATTTTATTGAACTGTTATATCTCATACGCCGGCAGCGAAAGACAAAGGAGCACCCATGAAAAACGGACTGGAAGACTACTACGTAATCCGCGGAAACAAAAAAATGAGATTCGGCTACACAACAGGTTCCTGCGCAGCAGCAGCCTGCAAAGGCGCCACAGAAATACTCCTTGGAGGCAAATTACAGGAAACCGTTACACTGATGACTCCCAAAGGAATTCTGCTCACACTGGAACTGAAAGACATTCAGATAGAAACAGATAAAGTAATCTGTGCAATCCGGAAAGATGCCGGAGATGACCCAGACACCACAAACGGAATACTGGTCTATGCGACCGTAGAGAAAACAAAAGATCAGGGAATTACTCTTGACGGTGGAATTGGTGTCGGAAGAGTAACAAAAGCCGGACTTTCCCAGAAAATCGGAGAAGCTGCAATCAATCCGGTACCAAAATCCATGATCCTCCGGGCAGCCACAGAAATAGCAGAAAAATATGACTACGAGGGTGGCCTAAAGATTATCATTTCTGTTCCGGAAGGTGTAGAAATCGGAAAGAAAACGTTCAATCCCAGACTGGGAATCGTCGGAGGAATCTCAATTCTTGGAACATCCGGTATCGTAGAGCCTATGAGCGAGGCAGCCCTTGTCCAGAGCATCCGGGTGGAAATGAAACAGCACTTTTCCCAGGGAGAAGAATATCTTCTGGTAACACCGGGGAATTACGGTGCAGATTATCTGAGAGAACACATGGATCTCCCATATGAGAAGAACATCAAGTGTAGCAACTATGTAGGAGAAACGATAGATATGGCAATCGACATGGGCGTGAAAGGAATCCTTTTCATTGCGCATATCGGGAAGTTTGTAAAAGTAGCAGCCGGAATTATGAATACACATTCACACAGCGCAGATGCAAGAATGGAAGTTCTGGCGTCTAATGCAATCCGCGCAGGAGCACCACTGGAATGTGCAAAAGAGATTCTGAACGCATCTACCACAGATGAGGCACTGGATATTTTGAACAGATACCAGATGACCCAGGGAACGATGAAAGAGGTTCTGGACAGAATCCAGTTTTATCTGAATCACAGATCCTATGAACAGATTCTGCTTGGAGCAGTAGTTTTTTCTAACACCTGCGGATATCTGGGACAGACGGCAGATGCTGCCAAGTTGATTGAAAAAATTAATATACAGAATAAAAGAATTAAAGATAAATAGATAAAAGGAGGATGTAAAACATGGTACATTTCATAGGAGCAGGCCCGGGAGCACCGGATTTAATTACAGTAAGAGGAAAACAGTATCTGGAAGAAGCAGATGTGGTGATTTATGCAGGATCACTGGTAAATCCGCAGCTTCTTGAATATACAAAGGACATCTGCACAATCCATAACAGTGCCAGGATGACACTGGAAGAGGTCATTCATGTAATTGAGAAAGCAGAAGCAGAAGGAAAGACAACCGTCCGTCTCCACACAGGCGACCCTTGTATTTACGGCGCGATCCGTGAGCAGATGGATATTCTGGATGAGAAGAATATCGCGTATGATTACTGTCCGGGTGTCAGTGCATTCTGTGGTGCGGCAAGCGCCCTGAATCTGGAATATACACTTCCGGATATTTCCCAGAGCGTAATCATCACCCGTATGGAAGGCAGAACTCCGGTTCCGTCCAAAGAGAGCATTCAATCATTCGCAGCTCATCAGGCAACAATGGTTGTATTCTTAAGTACAGGAATGCTGGAAGAACTGAGCAGACGTCTGATTGAAGGCGGTTATACAGCAGATACACCGGCAGCTATCGTATACAAAGCCACCTGGCCAGATCAGAAGACTTTTGTCTGCACAGTAGGAACGCTGGCAAAAACAGCAGCAGATAACAATATCACAAAAACAGCATTGATGATCATTGGTGACAGTGTGGCAGCAGCACATTACGATCGTTCCAAACTGTACGATCCGGAATTTACGACAGAGTTCCGCGAGGCTACAAAATAAGAAAAGAACCTTCGATAGGAGGATAAAATGAAGATTGCAATGATCTGTTTCAGCCTGACCGGACAGGAAACAGGTGAGAAATTATGCAGGGGACTGAAGTCTGTCGGCATAACGGCAACCCTTGACAAAAAAAGTAAATACCTGCCGGACTCCATACAGATCAATACTTCTGCATGGGCAGGGGAGAAATTTCCTGATTCAGATGCGTTGATTTTCATTGGCGCAAGTGGAATTGCAGTCCGCAGTATTGCTCCTTATGTAGTGTCAAAGAAATCAGATCCGGCGGTGCTTGTGGTGGATGAATGCGGGAAGTTCGTGATTTCACTGCTGTCAGGGCATTTGGGCGGCGCTAATGAACTGGCGCTGAAAACGGCAGAAATATTAAACGCAGTACCGGTGGTAACGACCGCCACAGACCTGCATCATCGCTTTGCGGTAGATGTCTTTGCAAAGAAAAATGATTGTAGCATTTTCAATATGAAAGCGGCAAAAGAAGTTTCAGCAGCGCTTCTGGCAGGAAAAAAAGTGGGATTTTACAGTGAATTTCCTGTAGATGGCAGACTGCCGGAAGGACTGATTATGTGTGACGAACGGGGAATCCCGGTTAGAAATATGGAAGGCATGCAGTCAGATACTACGGAATCACCAGAAGGTAAAGAAATGATATCTGAAAATGCAGAATCAACTGTCGGAAAGCTGGATGGTTCAGAGATAGATTGTGGAGCCGCTGTTACAATACATACATCCTGTCAGCCTTTTGCGTCTACGACACAGATTGTTCCAGGAAACCTGACGCTGGGAATGGGATGCCGTAAGGGCAAAGATGCCGAAGGAATCGCGGAGGCGGCACAGAAAGTGCTCGATACAGGCGAATTTTTTAAAGAAGCATTTGAACAGATCGCCAGCATTAACCTGAAGAAAGAAGAACAGGGAATCAAAGCGTTGTCAAAAGACTGGCAGATTCCTTTTGTCACTTATACAGAAGATGAATTAAAACAGGTGCCGGGAGAATTTACGCCCTCACCGTTTGTAAAGAAAATCACAGGTGTAGATAATGTCTGTGAGAGAAGTGCAGTTTTTGCCAGCGGTAATGGCAGACTGATTCAGAAGAAAAAAGGAGAAAACGGTGTGACCACAGCAGTGGCAGCCAGAGAATGGAGGATACATTTTGAGTAAAATATATGTAATCGGAATCGGACCGGGAGCTTATGACCAGATGACAGGAAAGGCAATCCGTGCAATGAATGAAAGTGATGCGATCATCGGATACACTGTATATGTTGATCTGGTAAAGGAATACTTCCCTGGAAAAGAATTTATGACTACACCAATGAAGAAAGAGGTTGACCGCTGTGTTCTTGCGTTTGAACAAGCGAAGAAAGGCAAGACGGTTTCTATGATCTGCAGCGGTGATGCCGGAGTTTATGGTATGGCAGGACTGATGTATGAGGTCGGCGTTAATTATCCGGAAACAGAACTGGAGATCATTCCGGGTGTGACAGCAGCTACAGGCGGAGCGGCAGTTCTTGGTGCACCTCTGATCCATGATTTCTGTCTTATCAGCTTAAGCGACCTTCTTACTCCATGGGAAAAGATCGAAGCAAGACTTCTGGCTGCAGCTCAGGCAGATTTTGTCGTATGTCTTTATAATCCATCCAGTAAGAAACGCCATGATTATCTGCAGAAAGCATGCGACCTGATGATGAAATATAAGTCACCGGATACGATCTGTGGAACTGTTTCCAATATCGCAAGAGAAGGCGAAACAGCCAATGTAATGACGTTAAAAGAACTGAGAGATACACAGGTAGATATGTTTACAACTGTATTTATCGGAAATTCGCAGACAAAGGAAATCAACCATAAGATGGTTACGCCAAGGGGATATAAGAATGTATAAAGTCCTTGTTTTTGCAGGAACAACAGAAGGATATGAGGTCTGCCGCTTTTTGGCAGCTCATCAGGTACAGACGATGGGATTTGTCGCGACAGAATACGGCAGCAAATCTCTTATGGAAAATGAATATCTCACTGTGCAGACAGGAAGACTGGATGAAACTGCCATGGAGCAGATTTTTGCCAGAGAGGAGCCGGAGATGGTGCTGGATGCGACGCACCCTTATGCAGCTGAGGTTACCATGAATATCCGGACAGCCTGTGAGAAAACACAGACACTTTACTATAGAGTTCTGCGGGAAATGGGCGGACATGAAGAGAAAGCTGTCTATGTGGAGAGTGTGCAGGCGGCAGCTGAGTACCTGGACCGGACACAGGGAAATGTATTGCTGACAACAGGAAGTAAGGAACTGGCTGGTTTTACGGGAATGAAAGATTATAAGGAACGTCTTTATGCCAGAGTCCTTTCCCTGCCGAATGTCATGCAGGCATGTGCCGGACTGGGCTTTGAGGGAAAACATCTGATCGGAATGCAGGGACCTTTTTCCAGAGAATTAAATGCAGCGATGTTAAGACAGTACCACTGTAAATATCTGGTGACAAAGGATACCGGAAAAGCGGGCGGTTTTCAGGATAAGATAGATGCGGCGCTGGAATGTGACGCGATTCCTGTGATCATCGGGCGCCCGTTGAAAGAAGATGGAATGTCTGTAAAAGAATGCAAGAGATTCCTTATGGAACATTTCAGCCTGACGCATCAGCCGCATATTACGCTTCTTGGAATCGGCATGGGAAGTTCTCAGACGCTGACAGTACAGGGAAAGAACAGTCTGGATCAGGCAGATCTTCTGATCGGAGCGAAAAGAATGGTGGATTCTGTGAAGCGTCCGGGACAGGACGTATTCGTAGAGTACAGAAGCCAGGAGATTAAAGACTATATCGGGAAACACCCTGAGTATGATAACATTGTGATTGTTCTTTCTGGGGATGTAGGATTCTACAGTGGAGCAAAAAAACTGCTGGATGTTATGGCAGAATCAAAGATAGAAGTTCAGTGTGGAATTTCTTCTGTAGTATATTTTATGTCAAAGATTGGCTTATCCTGGGATGATGCGAAGATTGTCAGTGCTCATGGAAGAGGCTGTAATCTCATATCGCATATCCGCCATGAGAAAAAGGTGTTTGCGATTCTTGGAACTTCAGATGGAGTTGCAATCCTTGCGAAGAAACTGGTGGAATATAACATGGGAGACGTTCTTCTTTATGTGGGAGAGAATCTTTCCTATGATAATGAGAAAATTTTTGTAAAATCTGTCAGTGAACTGACAGAGTACGTGGGTGATCCGCTCTCAGTGGTCTGTGCGGTCAACGAGAATGCGATAACACGACCGGAAACTCATGGAATAAAGGATGAAGAATTTATCAGGGGCAAAGCACCTATGACGAAGGAGGAAGTGCGTACTGTATCACTTTCAAAGCTTTGTCTGGCACAGGATTCCATCTGCTATGATGTCGGAGCGGGAACAGGTTCTTTATCTATAGAGATGGCACTTCGCGCTCATCAGGGTAAAGTCTGGGCGATAGAGAAGAAAGAGGATGCAGTGGAACTGATTCGTCTGAACAAGGCGAAATTTGCAGCGGATAATCTGGAGATCGTTGAAGGACTTGCACCGGAGGCACTGACAGAACTTCCGGTACCTACACATGCGTTTATTGGAGGCTCCTCCGGAAATCTGAAAGAAATCGTGAAGCTTCTGATCGAAAAGAACCCCCAGGTTCGTATTGTGATCAATTGCATTACTCTGGAGACAGTGTCTGAAGCACTTGAGACAGCGAAAGAATTTGGATTTGAGGAGAATGAGATTGTCCAGCTCGGTGCGGCACGTTCAAAGGCGATTGGACGTTACCATATGATGATGGGCGAAAATCCAATTTATATTATTACATTGCAGAAGAAATAGAGGAGAAACAGGATGAAAATTCCAAGAATACTTCTGGCAGCAGGAGCCAGTGGCAGTGGAAAGACACTGATTACCTGCGGACTTTTGCAGGCGCTGGTAAACAGAAAAATGAAGGTGGCATCTTTTAAGTGTGGACCGGACTACATAGATCCTATGTTTCATTCCAGAGTCATCGGAACAAAATCAAGAAATCTTGATACTTTTTTTACAGATTCTGATGTTACCGGATATCTTCTTGGGCGAAATGCTGTGGACTGCGATATCGCAGTGATGGAAGGTGTCATGGGATTTTATGATGGAGTGGGAGGTATTTCCACGAAAGCAAGTGCCTATGACCTGGCAGATACGACAGATACACCTGTGATTCTTATTGTGAACAGCAGGGGAATGAGTATTTCCCTGGCTGCTTATATTAAAGGCTTTATGGAATATAAAGAGAACAGCCATATCAAAGGTGTGATTTTTAATCAGATGTCTCCGATGCTTTACCCAAGGATGAAGAAGCTGGCAGAAGAACAGTTGGGTGTGGAAGTTCTTGGCTATGTACCGAAAGTAGAGGACTGTGTGATTGAGAACCGCCATCTGGGATTGGTACTTCCGGAAGAAATCAAAGATCTGAAAGGTCGTCTGAAGAAACTGGCAGACGTGCTGGAAAAGACATTGGAAATAGACAGAATCCTTGCACTTGCAGAAAAAGCACCGGATCTGAATGTGCCGGAATCTCTGGATCAGAAAAATCCTGCTTTTGATTTTCATTTGCCACAGAAACTGAAGATTGGAGTAGCCAGGGATGAAGCATTCTGTTTCTTCTATGAAGATAACTTCCGGCTATTGCAGGAAATGGGAGCAGAGCTGGTTTATTTTTCACCGGTTCATGATGCACATCTGCCGTCAGATTTAGATGGGCTGCTCCTTTATGGAGGCTATCCGGAATTAAACGGAGAGGCATTGGAACAAAATGAATCCATGAAAGAGGAGATTGTTCGGGCGATTAAACAAGGGATGCCTTGTATGGCAGAGTGTGGCGGTTTTATGTATCTTCATGAACAGATGGAGGATATGGAAGGAATCAGCCGTAAAACCTGTGGGGTGATTCCGGGAAAGTGTTACAGAACTCCGAAACTGACGAGGTTTGGGTATATCACACTGAATGCCAGACAACCGGTATTTGGACAGGCAGCAGAAGAAATAGGGGAAATTCCGGCTCATGAGTTTCACTATTTTGATTCTGAAAACTGCGGTACAGATTTTCGTGCGTCAAAACCTCTCAGCAAACGAGGTTGGGACTGTGTACATAGTGAGGAAAATCTTCTGGCAGGATACCCGCATCTGTACTATTATGGCAATCCGAACATTCCCAAGGCTTTTTTGCTGAAGTGTCTGGAATATCATAATGATATTGAAAGATAGCAACAGTTATGGCTGCTGTTCACACATCACTATCCCACGAGATGTTTTTGTATGAAATGCAAAAATTCCGAGATATACGGTGCGAAGTGTGTTACCCAGAACGGAGCGAACAGTAACATCCTGATTTAGATAAAGTATGTAACAAGGAGTCTTATTTATTATGTTATATTACAGTATATATGCCCTGGCCGCAGGTTTTATCCTTGATCTTATTGTAGGAGATCCAAGATGGCTGTATCATCCGGTGTGCATGATTGGAAATCTTATAGCATTTCTGGAAAAAATACTTCGAAAGATTTTTCCAAAAACAGATAAGGGAGAGCTTGCGGCAGGTACCGCAGAGGTAATCCTGGTCTGTCTGTTCAGTGGCGGAATCCCGTTTCTGATCTTATATTTTCTTTATGGAATTTCTGCCTGGGCAGGACTGGCATTGGAAACATTCTGGTGCTATCAGCTTCTGGCAACGAAATCTCTGAAAATAGAGAGCATGAAAGTATATGACAGACTGAAAAACGGAACTCTGGATGAGGCACGCTATGCAGTATCTATGATTGTCGGCAGAGATACACAGTCCCTCTCAGAAGAGGGAGTGACAAAGGCGGCAGTGGAAACTGTGGCAGAGAATTCTTCTGATGGAATTATAGCTCCGATGCTTTATATGGCAATCGGCGGAGTCTGGCTGATGTTTTTATATAAAGGAATCAACACGATGGACTCCATGTTGGGATACAAAAACGACAAGTACCTTTATTTCGGCCGTTGTGCTGCAAAACTGGATGATGTGGCAAACTATATTCCGGCAAGAATCTCAGGATGGCTTATGGTAGTTGCGTCAGCGTTTGTAAAAATGGATGTGAAAAATGCGGCAAAGATTTACCGTCGTGACAGAAGAAATCACGCAAGTCCGAATTCTGCACAGACAGAAGCTGCGATGGCAGGAGCACTGGATGTACAGCTTGCCGGAAATGCATATTATTTTGGAAAACTTTATGAGAAACCGACGATCGGAGATGCAATCCGGCCGATAGAAGTAGAAGATATCAGACGGTCCAATCATCTGCTTTATGCTACTGCGATTTTGGGTGTAATAGTATTTATACTGATTAGTGCGGCAGTCAGAACGTGGTTATGAGCAAGTAGCGGAAGCAGATGATTTTATCCGGTTGACTGTGATACAGACATATATTATGAGACGGGAGAGAACAGATGACAAAACACATACATGGCGGTGATGTATATAAATATGATCATTGCCTGGATTTTTCAGCAAACTGTAATCCTCTTGGGACACCGCAGAGCGTGAAAAAGGCAATCATAGACAGCGTGGATGGTCTCAGTGATTATCCAAGGGTAGGCTGTGGACCATTAAAAGAAGCAATCGCAGTTTATGAGCAGACGCAAAAAGAATATCTGATCTGCGGCAATGGAGCCGCAGACCTTATTTTTTCTCTCTGCAGAGCAAAAAATCCGAAAAAAGCACTTCTTCTGGCACCGACCTTTGCAGAATATGAGCAGGCACTGGTGAGCGTGGGATGTGAGATCACAAGATATTATCTGGAAGAAACGGCAGATTTTTGTGTAGAGGAAAATTATCTGCAGCTTCTTAAAACAGAAAAACCAGATATTATTTTTCTGTGTAATCCAAATAATCCTACAGGAATCACAATGCCGCAGGAATTACCGGAGAAGATTCTTGCAAGTTGTTCAGAACTTGGTATCTTTATGGTCGTGGACGAATGCTTCCTGGATTTTGTAAAAGATCCGGACAGACACACATTAAAGGGAAAACTTGCAGAGCACCCGAATCTTTTTTTGCTTAAGGCATTTACCAAACGCTATGCGATTCCGGGTGTGCGCCTTGGATATGGATTCTGTTCTGACAGAAAAGTTCTGGAACGGATGGAGGCAGTAACACAACCCTGGAATGTATCTACCATGGCACAGCAGGCAGGACTGGCGGCGCTGAAAGAAACGGAATACGTAGAAAAAGGAAGACAGATCATTTTTCAGGAATCTGCGTGGCTGAAGGAAGAAATGACAAAGCTTGGCCTGAAAGTATATCCGTCAGAGGCAAATTATATATTCTTTCGTGGACCGGAAGATTTATTTGAGAAATGTGTGCCAAAAGGAATTCTGATTCGTGACTGCAGCAACTATCCGGGGTTACAGAAAGGATATTACCGCGTGGCAGTGAAACTTCATGAACAGAATGAAAAGCTGGTGCGGGTGTTGACAGAACTAATGGGATAAACCATTATAATCGGTGGTATTAAGTCGGAATCAAAAGATTTTTTATCCCTGACATTATTTATAGATAATTATGAAAATATAGAAAATAAGAAATACAGCAAAAGAAAAGAGGGGACAAAGAAATGGCAAAAGCGATTATGGTGCAGGGGACAATGTCCAATGCAGGAAAAAGCTTACTGGCAGCCGGTCTGTGCAGGATCTTTAAGCAGGATGGATACAGGGTAGCACCTTTTAAATCACAGAATATGGCTCTGAATTCCTTTATTACAGAAGAGGGGCTGGAAATGGGAAGAGCACAGGTTATGCAGGCGGAAGCCGCAGGAATCAAGCCTTCAGTGTTGATGAATCCGATTCTGTTAAAACCTACCAATGACGTTGGTTCTCAGGTGATCGTAAATGGAGAAGTCCTTGGAACCATGAGCGCCAGAGACTATTTCAAATATAAGAAAAAACTGGTGCCGGATATCATGAAAGCATATAATGCGCTGGCAGCAGAGAACGATATTATCGTGATCGAAGGAGCAGGAAGCCCTGCAGAGATCAATCTGAAAACAGAAGATATCGTAAACATGGGAATGGCAAAGATGGCGAAAGCTCCGGTACTTCTGGTCGGAGATATCGACAGAGGCGGTGTTTTTGCCCAGCTGATCGGTACAGTGGAGCTTCTGGAAGAGGATGAGCGCCAGATGGTTAAAGGACTGATCATCAACAAATTCCGCGGAGACAAGACAATCCTTGATCCGGGCGTACAAATGCTGGAGGAGAGAAGTCATATCCCGGTAGTTGGTGTGGCGCCTTATCTCAATATTCAGGTGGAGGATGAGGACAGTCTGACGGAGCGATTTGACAGAAAAACGGAAGTGGATCTGATTGATATAGCAGTTATCCGGGTGCCAAGAATTTCTAATTTCACAGACTTTAACCCATTTGAAAGTATTCCGGGGGTTTCTCTTCGTTATGTACAGCATGTAAGTGAATTAAAGAATCCGGATATGATTATTCTGCCGGGAACGAAGAATACCATGGAAGACCTTCTCTGGATGCGCGCAAATGGACTGGAAGCGGCAGTACTCAAAGAAGCAGCAAGAGGAAAGATTATTTTCGGAATCTGTGGCGGCTATCAGATGCTCGGAGAAACTTTAAGCGACCCTCACCATGTAGAAGCGGGCGGAACGATCAAAGGAATGGGACTTCTGCCTATGGATACCATATTTGCAGAGAATAAGACACGAACCAGAGTATCTGGAAAGTTTCTGAATCTGGACGGAGATCTTGCTGCTCTTTCAGGAGCGGAACTGGAGGGTTATGAAATCCATATGGGAGAGACCGTTCTGAAAGAGAACGCAGGTCATTGTGTGTCGATTGAGGATCACGTATCAGGCAGCCGGAAGGAAGATGGTGCATATTGTAAAAATGTCTGTGGAACTTATGTACATGGAGTTTTTGACAAAGAAGATGTTGCGGAGGCTGTTGTCCGCGCGCTCGGAGAAAAGAAAGGACTTGATGTATCTGAGATGACAGGAGTTGATTTTACGGCATTTAAAGAGACACAGTATGACATTCTGGCATCTGAACTTCGGAAGCATCTGGATATGAAGAAAATTTATGAGATTCTGGAGCAGGGAGTGTAATATAAAAGACGTTCTGCAGTTATGAAGCGAAAGCGGATGATATTATCTGCTCGAGCAGATTTTGGAGGTATAAAATGAAAGTAGAGCTGGAAAATGTAAAACCAATGGATATAGAGAAACGCAGCTTTGAGATCATTACAGAGGAGCTGGGAGATACAGAACTGATTCCCGGAACGGAACTGATCGTAAAGAGATGCATTCATACAAGTGCAGACTTTGATTATGCAAAGAATCTTTGCTTTTCTGAGGATGCAGTACAGAAAGCTATCGCGGCGATTAAAGAGGGAGCCTGCATTGTGACAGACACACATATGGCGGAATCCGGAATCAATAAAAGAGTTCTTTCCCGTTATGGTGGAGAGGTATTCTGCTTTATTTCGGATGAAGATGTGGCAGCGATAGCCAAAGCCAATGGAACAACAAGGGCAACTGCCAGCATGGATAAAGCAGCAGCGATGGGAAAGAAACTGATCTTTGCTATTGGAAACGCCCCGACAGCACTGGTGCGTCTTTATGAACTGATCGAGGATGGCAAACTGAATCCGGAACTCATTATTGGCGTGCCGGTAGGTTTTGTAAATGTGGTACAGTCAAAGGAACTGATCATGCAGGCAGACGTTCCGTATATTGTGGCAAGAGGAAGAAAAGGTGGAAGCAATATCGCGGCGTGTATCTGTAATGCATTGCTTTATATGATCGATAATAACAGAGGATATTAATCCGATTACCTGTTATGGACAGGTAATTGAAGTGAATCACAGATATCCGATGGATTTGAGCTTATTTTATATTATATCTGACATAAAACTGACCTCTAAAAAAAATACAAAACTGGATATATCCAGATACAGAATCCAATGCTATATTAATAAGGTCAGAATGAAAATCACATCTGGAAGAATAAGAATTCAGATGTTTCAGGCTGATGACAGACTTATTAAGAAAGCAAGAGGTACTGATAAATTGAAGAAGATTGCAGTCATTCATGATCTGTCCGGAATGGGAAAATGTTCCCTGACAGCGGCAATACCGGTGATTTCTGCTATGGGAGTGCAGGCCTGTCCATTGCCTACAGCAGTGCTGAGCAACCAGACCGGATACGGTTCTTATTTCTGGGATGATTATACAGACCGGATGCAACTGATCATGGACGAATGGAAGAAAATGGGTTTTAAACCGGATGGTGTATATACAGGGTTTCTGGCAGATGCCAGACAGGTAGATGTGATTTTGAAATTTACAGATATGTTCTGTACGGATGAGACACATATCCTGATAGATCCTGTAATGGGCGATGGAGGAAATATTTACAGGACATATTCCGAAGAACTTTGCGAGAAGATGAGGATTCTGGTTCAGCATGCGACCGTAATTACCCCGAATCTTACAGAAGCACTGTTGCTTTTGTACGGAGAACAGGGCATGAAAGAGAAAATGGAGCTTTTTTCTCAGATGGATGAGACACAGCAGCTGAAAGAAACAGAGAAATCCGGCAGAGAGCTGGCAGACCGTTTTGGATTAAAATCGATTGTTATCACCGGAGTGGATGTAGTGTGCGGTGATGGCAGTGTGAAAATGGGTAATCTGGTAATAGAGGAAAATGAAGCAGACTGGTATTTTTCCATAAAAGAAGGCGGAAGCTATTCCGGAACCGGAGACCTGTTTGCATCCGTGCTCAGCGCAGGAATGGTAAAAGGAATATCCATGAAGGAATGTGTGCAGAAAGCAATCGCATTCCTTGCCGGGGCCATTCATGATGCGGTACTGGAAGGAACCGACAGAAATGACGGTGTCTGCTTTGAAAAATATTTAAAAATGCTGTAGCTGTTTTGGGGATGAATGAATACTATAGCAATCCTCTAAAATAATGCATCTTAATCCAGCCCATCAGAGTGTGAAATCCTGCGTCAGATATCTTTGCCGTGCGTCAGCACGCCTGCAGATATCTTCCTTGTCTTTCACACTCTGCCGAACTGTCTTAAATGCATTATTTACGAGGATTGCTATAGGTGGATATTTTTATCAGCCTGATTGACAGAAAATTCATAAAATACAGTTAAAAAGGCATAACGAGGAGAAGTTATTATGTCAGAAGTAACAACAACAAAACAGAATGTACAGACTGCAAGTACAGTAAAGAAAATTACGGCAACAGCTGTAATGGCGGCACTTACCACATTGATGACCGCCTATATCTTTCACATTCCGGTGGGTGTGAACGGAGGATATGTTCACCTTGGCGATACGATGATCTATCTTGCAGCAGCATTTCTGCCATTTCCATATGCATGTGCGGCAGGCGCAATCCTTGTATCAGAAATTTGAAGGGAACATAAAATGACAACAGATATCATATACAGATATAAAAATCAGGTATATTTTAATATTACCAATAAATGTCCATGCAGATGCACGTTCTGTATCAGAAATACAGAAGATGCCATCGGCGAGGCATCCAATCTCTGGTTTGACCATGAACCGGGACTGGAAGAAATTTATAAAGCAATCGATGAATTTGATTTTACAGACTGCCAGGAAGTAGTTTTCTGTGGATACGGAGAACCGACGATGGCTCTTGAGAATCTGATCGCAGTAAGTAAATACGTGCGTGAGAGATATCCATTTAAAATCAGACTGAACACCAACGGGCTCTCTGATCTGATTCATAACCGTTCCACGGCAAAGGAAGTCTGTCAGGCGGTAGATAGTGTATCTATCAGTCTTAACATGCCGGATGCAGCTTCTTACAATGAGGTGGTCCGACCGGCATACGGAGAGAAGTCCTTTGATGCCATGCTGAAATTTGCAAGAGATTGCAAACAGCACATCGACGATGTACGATTTACAGTTGTAGACGTGATTGGGGAGGAAAAGGTAGCGCAGAGTAAGATTTTGGCTGCGCAGAATGGAATTCCGTTAAGAGTAAGAAAATATTCACCGTGAGATATTGCAGGAGCATCCTGTATACAGATGTCAGGTAGCAAAGCAAAAAACGTCCGAATGAGTGTGGTAGCATAAATGCTCATTTCGGGCGCTTTTCGTGTGTTTATAATTGACATCTTCGCAGGAAGTGTTTATGATATTTTTGGACGAAAATAGGAGATACGAAGGAGAAGTAGAAATTATGAGTATTTCCATGATTGGAATAGATCATAATATGGCACCGGTAGATATACGTGCGCATTTCGCATTTACAAAGAAAAATGCCGGTGAAGCCATGGAAAAAATAAAGAACCACAAAGGAATTTACGGATGTGTGATCCTTTCAACCTGTAACCGCCTGGAAGTCTGGGCGAGTGTGGATGATGACGAGGAGGTCTGTCTTTACGACTGTCTCTGTCAGTTAAAAGGAACCACAGAAGATTCTTATAGAGAATATTTTGTGGAACGAAAAGACAAAGAGGCAGTCGAACATCTTTTTTATCTTACAAGCGGACTGAAATCCCAGATTATCGGGGAGGATCAGATCCTTACACAGGTAAAGGATGCATTGAATCTGGCAAGAGAGAATTTTGCGGCAGACGGGGTTCTGGAAGTTCTGTTCAGAATGGCTGTTACAGCAGGAAAGAGAATCAAGACGGAAGTTCCCTTTTCTCATGGAAACCCGTCAGTAATCCATCAGGCAATCGGATTCCTGGCCCAGAAGGGGTATTCTCTTAAGGACAAGACCTGCATGGTTATTGGAAACGGTGAGATGGGAAAAGTAGCTGCACAGGCTTTGAGAGAAGCGGGTGCTGATGTGACAGTAACAATTCGTCAGTACAGAAGCGGTGTGGTAAATATTCCGCTGGGCTGCAAACGTATTAATTACGGAGAGAGAATGAAATATGTGCCGCAGTGTGATCTGGTGGTAAGTGCGACTGCGAGCCCGAATTTTACATTAAGAGAAGAACTGTTTCAGAATCTTCAGATGAAAGATGAACTGATTCTGATCGATCTGGCAGTTCCAAGAGATATTGAGCCATCTATTGGAAAGATTCAGGGAATCACACTTTACGATATGGATAGTTTCCGTATTGAAGAGATTCCGGCAGAACTTCAGGAGAATCTGGAGGCAGCAGGTGCAATTGTAAGAGAACAGATGGATGAGTTTTTTCAATGGCTGGATGGAAGAGACCTGATTCCGAGAATTCAGGAGATCAAAGAAGAGGCAGTAAATGACCTGAATCTCAGAATTGCGAAGATATTGAAGAAAACACCAATGGAAGAGGATGACAGACAGAACCTGGTGCAGGCAGTAGATACCGCCGCCGGAAAAGTAGTAAATAAGCTGATTTTTGGCTTACGGGACAGTCTGAATCAGGAAGCTTTTCTGGAGTGTGTTGCAGGACTGGAGAAAATATATGAAGAATAAGCCTTATTTTCCAATGTTTATAGATTTATCGGATAAGAATATCGTGGTGGTGGGAGGCGGAAATATCGCAACCCGCAGGGTAAAAACACTGCTGTCATTTACCAGAAATATCAGAGTCATTGCACCGAAGGTTACCATGGAGATGATGGAGCTTGGTAAAGCTGGCTATGTGGAACTGCTCACACGTCCGGTGAAGCGATCTGATTTTGCGATGGCGTATATGGTGATCGCTGCCACAAATGACAGAAAACTGAATGAGGAGATACATAGAATCTGCCGACAGGAAGGGATTTATGTAAATGTAGCCAGTGACAGAGAGCAGTGTGATTTTTATTTTCCGGGAATCTATATGCAGGAAGGACTGGTGGTCGGAATTACGGCCAGCGGTCTTGATCATAAGAAAGCGCGCAGGATAAGGGAAGAAATCCAGAATGCACTGGAGAAAGTCGCGCGGGAAGATGAGGAGGAGAATGATGACGAAGGTGATCATTGGAAGCAGAGAGAGTAAACTTGCAGTTTTGCAGAGTGAAATGGTAAAAAGTTACATAGAAGAGAATAACAGTCCTGAGATAACGGTGGATATTCTCACTATGAAAACGACAGGAGATATTATTCTTGACCGTACCCTGGATAAAGTAGGCGGCAAGGGATTGTTTGTAAAAGAACTGGACAGAGCACTGATGGATGGCAGAAGTAATCTTTCTGTGCACAGCCTGAAGGATATGCCGATGGAGGTACCTGAGGAACTTCCGCTGCTGGCTTTTTCAAAGAGAGAAGATCCAAGGGATGTGCTGGTACTTCCGGAGGGTATCACAGAACTGAATCCTGAGAAACCGCTGGGATGTTCCAGTTTAAGAAGAACTCTTCAGTTAAAGAAATTATATCCGGAGATGGAAGTAAAGAGTATTCGCGGAAATCTGCAGACAAGACTGCGTAAGCTGGATGAGGGAGAGTATTCCGGACTGATTCTGGCTGCGGCGGGGTTGAAACGTCTGGGCCTGGAGGCAAGAATCAACCGATATTTTACACCGGATGAAATGATCCCGGCAGCCGGACAGGGAATTCTGGCGGTGCAAGGACGAAAGGATCAGGACTATTCTTATCTGAAAGGATATTGCGACAGAAATGCATGGATGGCAGGAAGTGCAGAGCGTGCCTATGTAAAATATCTGGACGGAGGATGTTCTTCACCGGTAGCCGCATTTGCAGAGGTAAGTGGAGATGAGATCTTTATCCGTGGATTATATTATAGCGAAGTGACAGGAAAGTGGCTTACAGGGCAGATAAAAGGTTCTGCAGGGGAAGGCACTGAACTGGGAATTGCTCTTGCAAAACAGTTGAAGTTTGATTGCGAAAGTAAATAACTGATATAAAATAGATTGGTATATCAGGTGATAATAAGGAGAAAACAAATGATATCTGGCAAAGTTTGGCTGGTTGGTGCAGGACCGGGAGATATCGGCCTTTTTACATTAAAGGGCGAAGCGGTTTTGCAGCAGGCAGATGTGGTAGTATATGACAGTCTGGTTGGCGAAGGCGTTCTGGCAAGAATTCCAGAGCACGCAAGACTGATCAACGTGGGAAAAAGAGCAAACCATCACACCATGGTGCAGGAGGATATCAATAAAGTCCTTCTGGAAGAGGCTCAAAAAGGAAATAAAGTAGTAAGACTTAAAGGTGGAGATCCATTCCTTTTTGGCAGAGGCGGTGAGGAATTGGAACTTCTTTCTGAGAATGGAATCCCGTATGAGATTGTACCGGGAGTGACTTCTCCAATTTCTGTTCCGGCTTATAACGGAATTCCTGTGACACACAGAGATTTCTGCTCTTCCCTGCATATCATTACAGGACATAAACGTGCAGGACAGGAGTATGATATTGATTTTAAGGCGCTGACACAGACAAAAGGAACGCTGGTTTTCCTGATGGGAATTGCTGCACTGGAAGATATCTGCAGCGGACTTCTTGCAGGGGGTATGGATCCGGATATGCCGGCAGCAGTCCTTCAGAAAGGAACTACGGCAGGACAGAAACGTGTGGTAGCTACAGTCGGTACTCTGAAAGCAGAAGTGGACAGACAGGGAATTGAGACACCTGCGATTATTGTTGTTGGAAAGGTATGTTCTCTGGCAGATAAATTTGCCTGGTATGAGAAACTTCCGCTGGCAGGCTGGAAAGTCCTGGTGACAAGACCAAGACAGCATATCTCAAAGACCGCTGATCTTCTTCGCAAAAGGGGCGCGGAGGTGCTGGAACTGCCGTCAATCTGTACAGTACCGGTAGAAGATAACAGCAGATTATACGAGGCATTTGAGAAGATTCAGACGTATCAGTGGATCATCTTTACAAGTCCGGCCGGTGTGGAAATCTTTTTTGATGAGATGGATAAAAAAGAGATGGATGTGCGAAGCATTGGTCAGGCGAAGATCGCAGTGATCGGTGAAGGAACGAAGAAAAAGCTTAAAGAACACCATCTGATGGCGGACTTTGTGCCGAGCGTATACGATGGGGATACGCTCGGAGCAGAACTTGCGAAGGAACTGCAGGGGAATGAGAATATTCTGATTCCGAGGGCAGAAGCCGGAAATAAGAAACTGACCAGTCTGCTGGAAGAAACTGGCGCAAAAGTAGATGATATTGCTACTTATACGACCCGCTATGAGAAGAGCAGACTGATCGATGAGAAGAAAGAATTTGAGACCGGAAGTGTGGACTGTGTGGTATTTACCAGTGCTTCTACCGTAAAAGGTTTTGTGGAAGGGACTCCTGGTCTTGATTATACAAAAGTAAAAGCTGCATGTATCGGAAAACAGACGAAAGCTGCGGCAGATGCATATGGCATGCAGACCCGAATGGCTGAAAAGGCGACGATTGAGAGTCTGATTGAATTAGTAGAGCAAATGAAACTGGAAATTTGCTGATAAGTAGAAATCCCAATTTATGGATTTAGATGTAAAAAGGAGCAAAAAGACATGGATTTAATTCAGAGACCAAGAAGATTAAGAGGCAGTGAAAACTTAAGAAAAATGGTAAGAGAGACAAGAATGGACAAGTCTTCCCTTATCTATCCGTTGTTTGTAAAAGAAGGAACAGGAATTGAAGAAGAAATTCCATCTATGGAAGGACAGTTCCGTTACAGCATAGACCGTCTTCCTTTTGAACTGGAACGCCTGCAGAAGGCTGGTGTAAACAGTGTTATGCTGTTTGGGATTCCAGATCACAAAGATGAAGTGGGAAGCGGTGCATATGATCCGAACGGAATCGTACAGAAAGCTTTAAGAGAAGCAAAAAAACAGTTCCCGGATATGTACTATATCACTGATGTATGTATGTGCGAGTATACTTCCCATGGTCACTGCGGAGTACTCTGCGGTCATGATGTAGACAATGATGCAACATTGGAATTACTTGCCAAGACTGCCGTTTCTCATATAGAGGCCGGTGCAGACATGGTAGCACCGTCTGACATGATGGACGGACGTGTTCGCGCAATCCGCGAAGCTCTTGATGCAAACGGACATTATGAAGCACCGATCATGTCTTATGCAGTAAAATACGCGTCTGCTTTCTACGGACCATTTCGTGATGCAGCAGGATCAGCCCCATCCTTTGGTGACAGAAAGAGCTATCAGATGGATTTCCACAACAGAAGAGAGGGAATGAAAGAGGCTCTGACTGACGTAGAAGAAGGCGCAGATATCATTATGGTAAAACCTGCAATGTCTTATCTGGATATGGTTTCAGAAGTATCCAAGGCAGTGAATGTGCCGGTTGCAGCGTACAGTGTAAGTGGTGAATATGCAATGGTAAAAGCCGCTGCAAAGATGGACTGGATCGATGAGGAACGTATCATGTGCGAGATGGCTGTAAGTGCTTATCGTGCAGGTGCGCAGATTTATCTGACTTATTATGCAAAAGAACTTGCCAAGTGTATGGATGAAGGGAGAATTGGCTAATGGGAACTTCAGAAGAATTATTTGACAGAGCGGTGAAGGTGATTCCGGGAGGAGTAAACAGCCCGGTTCGTGCCTACGGTGCAATCGGTATGGCACCAAGATTTATTGACCGCGCAGATGGCTGCTATATTTATGATGTAGAAGGCAATGAATATGTGGACTATATTGATTCCTGGGGACCGATGATCCTTGGACATAACTTTCCGGCAGTAAAAGAAAGCGTACTGAAGGCCTGCGAGAAGGGCTTAAGCTTTGGATGTGCGACTGCTATTGAAGTGGAGATGGCAGAATTTATCTGTGATCATATTCCGCATGTGGACATGGTACGTATGGTTAACTCCGGAACAGAAGCTGTTATGAGTGCTGTTCGTGTTGCGAGAGGCTTTACGGGAAAGACTAAGATCATCAAATTTGCCGGATGTTATCATGGACATAGTGACGCAATGCTGGTAAGTGCAGGTTCAGGTGTGATGACAAGTGGTGTTCCTGACAGCGCAGGTGTACCGAAAGGTTGCACAGAGGATACCATGACAGCAGTTTATAATGATCTGGACAGCGTTCGTGCACTGATGGAACAGGCTGATGGCCAGACAGCAGCTGTTATTGTTGAGGCTGTTGGCGCTAACATGGGTGTGGTTCCTCCGAAGAAAGGCTTCCTGGAGGGACTGAGAAAGATCTGTGATGAGTATGGCGCACTTCTGATCTTTGATGAAGTTATCACTGGTTTCCGTCTGGCTTTTGGCGGAGCGGCAGAGTATTTCGGGGTGACACCGGATCTGGTTACTTATGGTAAGATCATCGGAGCAGGTATGCCTGTTGGCGCTTATGGTGGAAGAAGAGAAATCATGGAACTGGTTTCTCCTGTTGGTAAGGTTTACCAGGCCGGTACTTTAAGTGGTAATCCGATCGCCATGGTTGCGGGACTGACTCAGCTGAAATATCTCTATGAGCATCAGGAAGTTTATAAGGAACTGGAAAAGAAGGGTGAGAGACTTTACAGCAGTATGGAGAAGATCCTGGCTGAGAAAGATCTTCCTTATCATGTGAACCATGTTTCTTCTCTGGGTAGTCTGTTTTTTACTGAGCAGGAGGTTGTGGATTATACTTCTGCGAAGAGTGCGGATACGAAGGCGTTTTCTGAATATTTCAAGGGAATGCTGGCACAGGGGATTCATCTGGCACCGTCTCAGTTTGAGGCGATGTTCCTTTCTACGGCTCATACAGATGAGATTATTGATAAGACGCTGGAAGCGGTTAAGAATTATTTTAAATAATGGGATTAAATGGCTGTTATCTTTCGAAGGGGAGATGACGGCCTTTTTCTTTGGATTTGGAAAAATATATAAAAATGGGGTGGGTTGTCTTGTGAATATTAGCAAAATATGCTATAATATCGACATCATATGGCAGTGCCGGCCAGAGTAACGGGCAATAGATGAGTACATCGTGAATAGTTGACTGATTTTTGATGTATTAGAAGGACAGCAGGAGGACGAACATTATGAGTGAGAAAAAATATGTAGCTTATGTGGGTTCTTATACACATGGCTCTTCCAGACAGGGGATTCATGTATATGATGTTGATGTGGAGAATGGTACTCTTACAGAGCGCAGCAGTGTTGAAGTAAGTAACTCATCCCACACGGCTGTTTCAAAGAATGGCAAGTATCTCTATTCTATCGAGGATGAGGGTGTTGCAGTGTTTGAACGTGATAAGAATGGTGATCTGTCACGTATCAACAGTGTGAATATTGATGGAATGAGAGGATGTTTCCTTTCCACTGATGTGGATGGCAGATATCTTTATGTTGCCGGATACCATGACGGTAAGGTGACCGTTGTACATACTCATAAGGACGGAAGACTTGGAAGCCTGATGGATGGTGTATTTCATAAGGGACTTGGAAGTGTTGCAGAGCGTAACTTCCGTCCGCATATAAACTGTGTGCGTCCGACACCGGATAATAAATATCTGTGCGCAGTTGATAACGGAATTGATCAGGTGAAGATTTATCGTGTCAATAAAATGCGTGATAAGCTTGAACTGGTGGATATCTTAAGATGTCCGAGAGAGAGCGGTCCGCGTATCATCCGTTTCAGTGATGATGGCAAGTTTGCTTATATTCTTTTTGAACTTACAAATGAGATCAAGGCTTATAAATATGATGGAAGCGGTAAGTCACCGGAGTTTGAACTGATTCAGAGTATTGAGACAAGTATAAAGAAGGATTCTCACGATACACATAATGCTGCATCAGGTCTGTCCCTTGCAAATGATGGAAAGCATCTGTTCTGCACAACAGCAGGTGAGGATACCGTATCTATGTTTGAGAGAGATGAAGAGACAGGACTGCTTACCAGAAAGTTTACACTTCCGATTAGTGGTGAGTATCCGAAAGACCTGATACTCTTCCCGGATGATAAGCATCTGGCTGCTGTAAATCATGTAAGTAATACTATTACTATTTTTACAGTGGATTATGAGAAGAATATTATTGTAATGAACGGAAAACCTTTAAAAGTTTCAGAACCGAACAGTATCCGTATCTGGCCGGTTCCGGAAGAATAAATAGAACTTAGGAGCAAAGATTTTTTGTTTCTGACATCATTTGATTAGAGTATGAAAAATCCCCTGCATTAATTACAAAAGGTGATAAGTAATTAACGCAGGGGATTTTATATGCTCTGTAATTTTATGTTTGAACATTTTGAGGGATGGCTGCTTATTGAACAGCTGCCAATATTTACAGGTAAAAGTCGCGCACTTTATCCATCTGTGAACTCATGTTGGCGAAGAGTGCGTCTGCAAGTGTGATTGCAGCCATGGATTCTACGACAACAACGGCTCTTGGAACGATAACGGGATCGTGGCGGCCGTGGATTTCCATGGAAAGTGGCTCCTTGTCTTTGGTGACAGTCTGCTGTGGCTGGCTGATGGACGGAGTTGGTTTAATGTGAACACGGAGAATGATTTCGCTTCCGTCGCTGATACCGCCCATGATGCCGCCGGCATGGTTGGAAGTTTTGACGATTTCTCCATCTTTGACTGTGAAACCATCATTATCAGTAGAGCCTTTCAGGGAGGTTACGGCAATGCCATCACCGACTTCTACGGCTTTGACAGCTCCGATAGACATTAAAGCATGTGCAAGTACGGCATTGAGTTTGTCAAAGACAGGGTCGCCGAGTCCGGCAGGAGTACCGCTGATGCGGCATTCGATCACACCGCCGGCGCTGTCCTGATTTTTCATACATTCTTCCAGATATTCACCTGCTTTGGCAGCTGCCAGGGCATCCGGCATATAGAATGCGTTGTTATTTATCTCTTCTTTATTAAATGTTGTGATTTCTACAGGTCCGATGGATTTGGTGTAGGTGCAGATGGAGATGCCAAGTTCGCTTAAAATTTTGGAAGCAATAGCACCTGCTGCGACTCTTCCGATAGTTTCACGTCCGGAAGAACGACCGCCACCTCTGTAATCGCGGAATCCGTATTTCTGATCGAAAGTATAATCAGCGTGTCCCGGGCGGTAGGAGTAAGCGATATTACCATAATCTCTGGAACGCTGGTCTGTGTTTCTTACCATTAAAGAGATAGGAGTACCGGTTGTTTTGCCCTCGAAAACGCCGGAGAGGATCTCTACGAGGTCTCCCTCTTTGCGAGCGGTGGTGTACTTACTCTGTCCTGGTTTTCTTCTGTCGAGGAAGACCTGGATATCCTTTTCACAGAGGGACAGCCCGGCAGGGCATCCGTCTACAACAGCGCCGAGGGCTTTTCCATGGGATTCTCCCCAGGTAGTTACCTTGAATTTATTTCCAAATGATGACTGGCTCATATGTTTTAAGTCCTTTCTTGCTATCACTTTTTATATAGTGTGTACATGTTTGAGGTACACATATGACTTTATTATAGCGAAGTGTAAAAGTTTTGTAAACCGAAAGCATTGGAATTGACAAAAATTCATGTTCAAATTATAATGGATGTTGAATCTTTGTACAAAACAGAGAGTTTATATAGGTTGCCGTATACAGGATGAGGAGCAGCTTATATGATGAGGGGAAATCGAGAGAAGAAGGGAAGTGTGGATCGTGGTAAGGATTTTTAAGACAATCGATGGCTCAATCCATGAAATACAGGAACCACAGGAAGGATGCTGGATTGCACTGACGAATCCTACAGCAACAGAGATTTTTGAAATTTCCGAGCAGTTTGGGATAGAGGTAGACGATTTGCGCGCGCCTTTGGATGAGGAGGAACGTTCCCGTATTGAAGTGGAGGACAATTACACCCTTATCCTTGCAGATGTACCTACCATTGAAGAGCGTAATGAGAAGGACTGGTATGTGACCATCCCTCTTGGTATTATAGTAACGCAGAAGATGATTTTTACCATATGTCTGGAAGATACACAGGTGCTTACCAGATTTATGGAAGGCAGGGTCAGAAATTTCTTTACTTATATGAAGACAAGATTTATCCTGCAGATTTTATACCGTAATGCCAGTATGTACCTGAGATATCTGCGTATTATAGATAAGAAGAGCGAGCAGATCGAGGAGAAACTTCATCTGTCTACGAGAAATCAGGAGTTAATGGAACTTCTGGAACTGGAGAAATCACTGGTATATTTTACAACCTCTCTAAAATCAAATGAAATGGTGCTTGAGAAACTCCTGAAAGTGGAGAGTATCAAGAAATATCCGGAGGATACAGAACTTCTGGAGGATGTTATCGTTGAGAATAAGCAGGCGATTGAGATGGCGAACATTTACAGCGGGATTCTAAGCAGTATGATGGGAACCTTTGCTTCTGTAATCTCAAATAATCTGAACATCGTTATGAAAGCACTGGCTTTGATTACGATCGTTATGAGTATACCGACTATTGTTTTCAGTGCCTATGGAATGAACGTAAGTGCAGCGGGAATGCCGCTTTCCAAGACACCATGGGGATTTTTACTTATTATCATCCTTTCTGTTGTGGTGAGTATCATTGCAGGGGCATTTCTTTCCAAGAAGAAGTTTTTCTGATTTTACTGTATACTGTAGAAACTTTATTGCCACTGAGAATAAAGGTGTCGGTAACACATGATTAGTTTGGCTTAAGAGGCAGACTGGTCGTGGACAGAGTAAAGCGAAGGAGAGCTTCGCTTCATTTAGTAAAGGAGACTTATGAAATTTATTGACAAACTGGAACGCAAATTTGGAAATCGCGGGATTGAGAATCTTACGATATATATTATTGTAAGTTATGTGCTGGGATATGCGCTGATGTTTTTGAATCCAGGATTGTTGTCTATGCTTACTTTGAATGTGACTCAAATTTTACATGGACAGATATGGAGATTGATAACGTGGGTAATTTATCCGCCAACAACAACGAATTTATTTTTATTTATTATAGTAATTGTGTGCTTCTATTATCCTGTAAGTAATTCTTTGGAACATACGTGGGGTTCTTTTAAATTTACATTATATATTTTATCGGGAATACTATTTACTGTAATTTCCGCATTTATATTGTATTTTATTACAGGAGGAGCTTCGGATATTTTAAATGGTCAGCCATTTACAACTTATTATATTAGTTTATCCGTTTTTTTGGCATATGCGATGACATATCCAGAGATGAAAATCTTGTTATATTTTGTGATTCCTATAAAAATGAAATGGATGGCACTTTTTTATGTTCTGATTGTTGGATGGAACGTTGTAAGCTATGTTATGAACGGAGCATGGTTTATGGCTCTGCCAATCGTTGCATCCTTACTGAACTTTATTATTTTCTTCCTGGGAACAAGAAATCTTAACCGATATAATCCGAAGGAAATCCACCGGAGAAATCAGTTTAAGAGAGCGATGGGAGAAAGTAAGACCGTTCCTTTCCCTGGTAATACACAGGGAGTGACGAAGCATAAATGTGCAGTCTGTGGACGTACAGAGAAAGATGATCCAAATCTGGAATTCCGTTTCTGTTCTAAATGTAATGGAAATTATGAGTACTGTCAGGATCACTTATATACACATATACACAAGAAGTAAGAGGAGAGAAGATTATTATGAAAAAAGTACCATTTGTCACCCTGGATAAACTCCAGGAAATCACAGCACAGTTTCCAACCCCTTTCCATCTTTATGATGAAAAAGGTATTCGTGAAAACGCAAAAGCAGTAAAAGAAGCATTTGCATGGAACAAAGGTTTCAAAGAGTTCTTCGCTGTAAAAGCAACTCCAAACCCATTTCTGATCAAAATTCTTCAGGAGTATGGCTGTGGATGTGACTGCTCTTCCATGACAGAGCTGATGATGTCCAAAGCAATCGGATGCAAAGAAGGAGACATCATGTTCTCTTCAAATGATACACCGGAAGAAGAGTTTAAATATGCAAATGAGATCGGTGGAATCATCAACCTTGATGATATCACACATATCGAGAGCGTAGAGAAAGCGGTAGGATATATTCCGAAAGTGATCAGCTGCCGTTACAATCCGGGTGGAGTATTCAAGATCAGCAACGATATCATGGATAATCCTGGAGATGCGAAATATGGTATGACTACTGAGCAGATCTTTGAGGCATTCAAGATCCTGAAAGAAAAAGGTGCTGAGGAATTGGGTATCCATGCATTCCTTGCAAGTAACACAGTGACAAATGAGTATTATCCGATGTTAGCAAAAGAGATGTTTGAACTGGCTGTGAAGCTTCAGAAAGAGACAGGCGCTCATGTGAAGTTCATCAACCTTTCCGGTGGTGTCGGAATCGCTTATAAACCAGATCAGACTCCAAACGATATCAGAGAGATTGGTGAAGGCGTTCGTAAAGTATACGAAGAAGTTCTCGTTCCGGCCGGAATGGGTGACGTTGCAATCTATACAGAGATGGGACGTTTCATGATGGGACCTTATGGCTGCCTGGTAACAAAGGCAATCCATGAGAAACATACTCACAAAGAGTATATCGGTGTTGATGCATGTGCCGTAAACCTTATGCGTCCTGCAATGTATGGAGCTTATCATCATATCACTGTTATGGGAAAAGAAGATCAGCCATGTGACCACATGTATGATGTAACAGGTTCTCTTTGCGAGAACAATGATAAATTTGCAATCGACCGTTACCTGCCGAAGGTTGACATGGGAGATCTGCTTGTAATCCATGACACAGGTGCTCATGGTTTCGCAATGGGATACAACTATAATGGTAAACTGAAATCTTCTGAGATTCTTCTTCATGAGGATGGAAGATTCGAGATGATTCGTCGTGCTGAGACACCGAAGGATTACTTTGCAACATTTGACTGCTTCCCGATTTATGAGAAACTTCTGGAAGATATGAAATAAATCCGGATATTTATTCCAACTGAAGAAGTACAAATCAAATAATATAAAGTAAGACGTATAAAGTGAAAGGTGCTGATCTGTAAGAAAAAAATGGTCAGTGCCTTTCGTTTTGCACCTGGACAGAAAAAGTTTGAGCTTTAAAGGTTACTGGGTACGGAGTGAACAGTAACCTTTAAATAGCAGGAAAAGAGAAGAAAAATTTATGATTAAATATGAATATGAAGCAGGAATGTGTAAGCAGTTACATTATAATGGTTTATGGACTGTGCAGTATGAGGGAGTTCCCGGCCATTTTAAGAAAGTAAAGATGGTCTGTCCATGCATAAAAGATGGATGTGACCAGGACTGCGAAGTATTTAAAAACATACCAGATATAAAAGAAGCAGACCAGGAATGGCATATGAGGGATGAGATATAGGCAAATACGACAAAGTTCGCAGAAAATCTAAGTGGACATTTGCTGGAAAAGAAAGTAAAATGAAAAATGTAATCTAAGTATGTATGAAAAGGAGGAGTACCTGATGAAGAAACTAGCAGCTATTATCCTGGCAGGTGTACTGACAGCAGGATCATTTACTACAGTAAATGCGGCAGAATTTTCAGATGGAACGGATACAGAAAGAGAAGAATATTTTGATGATAATTATGACTATTCGTGGTCTGCCGGAGAGGATGCGACAAACGATACAGAGGAAACGAAGAGCGTAAGCGCGAACGACAGTATTGTAGAAGGATTTGAGAAACCACTCGTCTTTTACCCAAATACATATTACAAATTTAATGTGATCGGTGCCGGTACACAGAATATGAATCCTGTCAACGGAGATGTCAGATGGACACCACTATACTGGAGTTTGTCCATTAAACCTCAGGAAAGTAATATCAACAGAAAATGGGAAATCGGTTCTGCAAAAGGAATTTATACAAAAGTAGAACGCGCATATAATATGTATGTATTTTTCCAGAGGGAAGAATATATTGAAAACGTATGGGTGAAAAATGACATTATCCAGCCAGTAAGATACCAGTTCAACGCAGCACCATTAACAGATCAGGGAAAAAGCTACAACTATCTGATAGGCGGACTCGGATATAAAATTTTGAATGAAAAAGAAGTAAGCGTGACAGGATTTGGCGCAGCACTTAATGTCGTGCAGATTCCGTCCACCGTTGTGATCAATGATAAGACCTATAAAGTAACGACGATTGATCAGAGTGCATTCAGTGCGGACAAAGAGATTACAGATGTCATTTTTGGAAATAATGTAACTACCATTGAAAAACAGGCTTTCTATCAATGCCCAAATCTCAGAACCATAAGATTTGGTACAAAAGTAACCAAAATCGGAAGTAATGCATTTGCAGAATGTGCAAAACTGAAAAATTTCACACTTCCCGCAAGCGTGAAACACATTGACACCAAAGCTTTTTATCAGTGCCCGGCTGTTAAAACAGTTAAGATCAACAGCACAGCACTTGAATACGTTGGAAGGAAAGGCCTCGCCGTTAATAAAACAGTCACGATGAAACTTCCAAAGAAGTTATTTACTAAATATCAGAAACTGATCAAGGCAAGCAGCGTATATCCGAAGACAAAATTTATAAAATCTTAAACATTTTATCCGAAGCAGCAGCTATGTACAAAGCTGCTGCTTTTGGCTATAATAGTGTAATAAAAAGCAAATATAAGGACAGGCAGAGACAAATGCTTAATTAAATCAAGTAAGTCCCCTGCGGAGGTTGCGAAGAGCAATAAGCAGTGGGTGAGAACTTTTTTTACAGCTTTTCTTATTAGAAAGACAGAAAATAGCTACTTGCAGTATACGAAAAGAAAATTGAATCCGGTATATTTACAGAAACAAGAGAAAGATATAATATGTGGAAAAATAGAAAATAATGAACTGTAAAAAACTAAACCTATTTATATAAGAGATGATTTTACCTATATTGGCATAAAAAAACTGGATTCTCAGGAATCCAGTTTTTTAACTGCCGGCAGTGGGACTTGAACCCACACGTGGTTGCCCACAACAGATTTTGAGTCTGCCTCGTCTGCCATTCCGACATGCCGGCGTTTGAACGTTTAATATAATAACATGATTTCAATCAGATGGCAAGAGAGTTTTTGGATTTTCTGGAAAATTTTTTGGCATTTTGGGGTTACAAAAATATAGAAAAGGCAAGAAGAGATAAGAATTTTCTGATATAGTATGCTTATAAGGAAATTTGTTAATGATAAGCAGCTGCTTTACGGAAAGGAAAAGGTGAGAGGATGGGAGAAAATGTATCACAGGAAAGACCGAAAAGAGAGAACAAATCAGAAGTAGTGAGGATGTCAGATGTACGGGATAAACGTGCTGGTTTGAAAATGGTAATCATAAGTTCCCTTATCTGCTGCTTACTGTTACAAATGTCAGTGTATCCGGTATATGCCGGCAGTTCTACACCATTGCAGACGAATGGCCAGCTGAAAGTAAAAGGCACCGGAATCGTAAACTCCAGTGGAAAAACAGTTACCCTTAAGGGCGTGAGTATTCATGGCATTAACTGGTTTCCACAGTATATCAATAAATCTGCCTTTAAAACCCTGCGTGACCAGTGGGGAGTAAACTGTATCAGACTGCCGATGTATACAACAGAATATAACGGATATTGCTCCGGTGGCAATCAAAGTGACCTGAAGAAACTTATAAATAATGGCGTAAAATATGCTACGGAACTTGGCATGTACGTGATTATTGACTGGCATATCCTCAGTGACAGCAATCCAAAACAGAATCAGAAACAGGCGGTAGCATTTTTCAAAGAGATGGCAAGGAAATACAAAAACCAGAAAAATGTTTTTTATGAAATATGTAACGAACCAAATGGAAATACTTCGTGGAAGACGATCAAAAGCTACGCCGCTGCAGTGATTAAAACAATTCGTGCTTACGACAAGAAAAATATTATTCTGGTAGGAACTCCGACATGGTCACAGGATGTGGACATTGTCGCAGGCAGCCCGATCAAAGGTTACAGTAATATCATGTATACATTCCATTTCTATGCCGCAACGCACAAAGATTATTACAGAAATAAAGTTCAGACAGCGATCAATAAAGGTCTGCCTGTCTTTGTAAGCGAATTCGGCATATCTGAGAGTTCGGGAAATGGCGCGATCGATAAGAAAGAGGCAGATACATGGATTTCGTTCCTGAAGAAAAATAAGATTAGTTACGTATGCTGGAGTCTTTCCAACAAAGCGGAAAGCTGTTCTCTTCTCAAAAGCAGCTGCACCAGAACCGGAAATTTCAAAACTTCAGACCTTTCTCCGGCGGGTAAATGGTATAAGGCAGTGAAATGATTGCCATATTATTGGCTGCGAATGCAAAATAAGAACTTACTGATTAAGATAAAAAATTTAAATAGTGAAAGAATAATGATAAAAAATTCAGGATATTTCTAAAATGTTTATGAAATTTAACCGACCTTTCTTGAAAAACGAAGAAATAAGTGATATGGTACATCATAACAATAACAAATGGAGGAAAAGCCGATGAACTTTGATAATAAAAAACCAGGCAGAAAACCGCTTTATGTATATTATATCATCGCGGCAATTATTATCATTCTTCTGAATGTGCTGTTACTTCCTGCGATTGAGGGACGAAAGGTACAGACAACAGAGTACAGTGTCTTCCTGACAGGAGTAGAGAAGGGTTATGTCAAGACAGTAGAGATTCAGGATGATTATATTTATTATGTAGCAGATGTCAGCGATAATCAGGAGGGTTATTTCAGAACCGTTAAGGTAAATGATCCTGACCTTGTAGACCGTTTACATGATGCAAATGTGAAATTTGGTGCGGCAGCACCTCAGCAGACATCTATCTGGATCAGTCTGCTGGCAGGATATATCTTGCCGATTGCTATCTTTATCTTTCTTGGAAGATGGCTCAGTAAGAAGATGATGAGCTCTATGGGTGGTGGCCCTGGCGGAGCAATGTCATTTGGTAAAAGTAATGCCAAAGTATATGTGAAATCATCTACAGGAATTAAATTTTCAGACGTAGCAGGAGAGGATGAAGCGAAAGATCTTCTGACGGAGATCGTAGACTATCTTCACAATCCTCAGAAATACAGAGAAATCGGTGCATCCATGCCGAAAGGAGCGCTTCTTGTAGGCCCTCCTGGAACAGGTAAGACACTTCTTGCGAAGGCAGTAGCCGGCGAAGCAGAAGTTCCGTTCTTCTCTATTTCCGGTTCTGAATTCGTAGAAATGTTTGTTGGTATGGGTGCTGCCAAAGTGCGTGACCTCTTCAAACAGGCAAATGAGAAAGCTCCATGTATCGTATTTATCGATGAGATCGATACAATTGGTAAAAAACGTGATGGTGCCGGATTTACAGGCGGCAATGATGAACGTGAGCAGACTCTGAACCAGCTGCTTACAGAGATGGATGGTTTTGACGGTTCCAAGGGTGTTGTAATCCTGGCTGCAACGAACAGACCGGATTCCCTTGACCCTGCACTTCTCCGTCCGGGACGTTTTGACAGACGTATTCCTGTTGAGCTTCCTGATTTAAAAGGACGTGAAGAAATCCTTAAAGTTCATGCAAAGAAGATTAAGATCGCGGATTCCGTACGTTTTGACGATATTGCGAAAGCAGCTGCAGGAGCTTCCGGTGCTGAGCTTGCAAATATTGTCAATGAGGCTGCTCTTCGCGCCGTACGTGATGGCAGAAAATTTGCCACACAGGCTGACTTTGAAGAGAGCATTGAGGTGGTTATCGCCGGATATCAGAAGAAAAACAGAGTTCTTTCCAATAAGGAAAAACTGATCGTTGCTTACCATGAGATCGGACACGCGCTGGTTGCTGCAAAGCAGACAGAATCTGCGCCGGTTCATAAGATTACGATTATTCCACGTACATCAGGAGCCCTGGGTTATACCATGCAGGTAGATGATGGGGATCATTATCTGATGACGAAGGAAGAGCTTGCAAATAAGATTGCAACCTTTACAGGCGGACGTGCCGCAGAGGAATTGATTTTCCATTCAATTACAACCGGAGCATCCAATGACATTGAGCAGGCAACCAAGCTTGCGAGAGCGATGATCTCCAGATATGGTATGAGTGAAGACTTCGACATGGTAGCCATGGAGAACGTGACCAACCAGTACCTGGGCGGAGACTCCAGCTTAAGCTGTTCTTTTGAGACACAGACACTTCTGGATAAGAAGGTTGTAGAACTTGTAAGAACAGAGCATCAGAAAGCATTGAAGATTCTTCAGGACAATATTGGTAAACTTCATGAACTTGCCAAATATCTCTATGAACATGAGACAATCACAGGTGAGGAATTTATGAAGATTCTGAATGCTCCTCTGGAAACTCCGAAAGCAGTTGTTCTGGAAAAATCTCAGACAAAATCAGAAGAGAACAGTGAGAATACTGAGAGTACTGAAAACTAAAGATTAAATACAGATGCAGTTTTTACAAAAGAGGGCAGCAGGGGCAATAAAGGCTTCTGTTGCTCTCTTGCGCTTTTCCTTGCCAATTAACGCCGGTTCGGTTATAATTCGTAATAGTGAGCACGAGACGTGCAGTACAGATTTATGCATCGCGAAGCATGCTGCCGGGTACAGCACAGATAGTAACACTGCAAGAGAAAGAAGGGAACAGGTATGGATTGCCAGACAGCAGAGGGAATGGTGAACAGCTATATTGAGCATGAGCTCCCGGTAAATGAGCTGGAGGAATTTCTTGACCATGTACAGAATTGTTCATCCTGCTATGATGAACTGGAAACATATTTTATTGTCCATGAGGTGACGCAGCAGCTTGACGATAACAGCAGTAATTCTGTTCTGAATTTTAAAGGGCTGCTTGAGCAGGACATCCGGAAATCCAGAAGATATATCCGCAAGAAGAAATCAAGTTGGTTTTTGGTCGGGGCGGGGATTTGTCTTCTGATCGCTGCACTTGCGGCAATATTGGTTTATATAATGATGGAAACAATTCATATCATATGAGATACTGGAGGATTTTATGAGTGAGAAAATATTACTGATTGACGGGCACAGCATTCTGAACAGAGCTTTTTATGGCCTGCCGGATCTTACAAATTCAGAGGGAAAACATACAGGAGCAGTATATGGATTCCTGAATATTCTTTTTCGTACGATTGAGGAGGAGAAGCCCCAGTATCTGACGGTGGCATTTGACCTGAAGGCGCCGACTTTCCGTCACAAGATGTTTGAGGCATATAAGGGAACGCGTAAGCCGATGCCTGAGGAACTGAGAGAACAGGTGCCGTTGATCAAGGAAGTCCTTACGGCAATGGGCGTTAACATTGTGACAAAAGAAGGATATGAGGCAGATGATATTCTGGGAACTCTGGCAAAGAAGAGCGAGGCAGAGGGGATGGACGCGACAATCCTTTCCGGGGACAGGGATTTGCTTCAGCTTGCAACGGATAAGATTATGATCCGCCTGCCCAAGACAGTAAGAGGGAAAACTACGATAGAGGATTATCATGCGCAGCAAGTAATTGAGAAATATCAGGTGACACCTCCACAGATCATAGAGTTAAAAGCACTGATGGGTGACAGTGCCGATAATATTCCGGGAATTCCGGGCGTGGGTGAAAAGACTGCCACGAAGATCATAGTGGAATACGGAAGCATTGAAAATGCTCATGAGCATCTGGAGGAACTGAAACCAAACAGAGCCAGAGAATCCATGAGAGAGCACTATGATATGGCACAGATGAGCAAGGCACTGGCAACGATCTGTACAGACAGTCCGATCGATTTCTCCTATGAGAAGGCGAAACTGGGAAATCTTTATACGAAAGAAGCGTTTATTCTGTGCCGACAGCTGGAATTTAAGAATCTGCTGAGCCGTTTTGATTCTGAGGCAGTGCAGGAAGATGCACTGGAACAGGAGTTTTTTACCTGTGCAGACCTGTCAGGATGCGAAGCATTGTTTGAAAAAGCAGAAGCAGGTGCCAGAACAGGTGTCTCTCTTATAAGTGAAAATGGCCATGTGTACGGTGCAGGAATTGCACTGAGCGAAGAAGAGATTTATTATATTCCGGTAGAGGGAATGGTTACAGAGGCGTATCTTTGCGGAAAGCTGGAAACACTTTTTAAGAAAGCATCTGAGCATAATGCAAAAAGTAATATGAAAGACAGTGCGGCGGCAAACAACACTGACGCCGGTACAGAGCGTCATGTAGTCTGCGCGCTAGATATAAAAGCAATATTGAAACATGTGATATTTGATGATCCGTCAGCAGTGTTTGATGCAGGCGTGGCAGCATATCTGTTAAATCCGTTAAAATCATCATACACGTATGATGATATGGCGAAGGAATACCTGAATGGACGAATTCTGCCGACAAGAGAAGAACTTCTTGGAAAGAAAACGGCAGAGAAAGCATGGGAAGAAAGCGTAGAGGGACTTACCTTCTGGGCCTGCTATATGGCATATACGGCGTTTGCCTGCCAGGTGCCGATGTGTGAGACGTTGAGAGAGACTGGTATGTGGAATGTATATACACAGATTGAGCTTCCTCTGATCTTTACTCTGGATTCCATGGAGAAGTGGGGAATCAGCGTAAAAGGAGAAGAACTCAAAAGCTACGGGGAGAAACTGAATGTCCGCATTGAGGAGCTGGAGAAACTGATCTGGCAGCAGGCAGGGGAAGAGTTTAATATCAATTCACCGAAACAGATGGGCGTGATTCTTTTTGAAAAGCTTGGCCTTAAAGGTGGAAAGAAAACAAAGACGGGCTATTCTACAGCGGCAGATATTCTGGAGAAGCTTGCACCGGAATACCCGATTGTAAAGAATATCCTGGAATACCGTCAGCTTACAAAACTGAAATCAACTTATGCGGATGGTCTGGCAAATGTGATCGCAGAGGATGGCAGGATTCATTCTACCTTTAATCAGACAATCACGGCTACAGGAAGAATCAGCAGTACGGAGCCAAACCTGCAGAATATTCCGATAAGAATGGAACTGGGACGACTGATTCGAAAAGTTTTCGTGCCAGAAGAAGGATACGTATTTCTGGATGCGGATTATTCACAGATCGAGCTTCGTGTTCTGGCACATATGTCCGGGGATGAAAAGCTGATTCAGGCATACCGGGAGGCACAGGATATCCACAGACATACGGCATCAGAAGTATTCCATGTACCGTTTGATGAGGTGACGGATCTGCAGCGAAGAAATGCAAAAGCGGTAAACTTTGGAATCGTTTATGGAATCAGTTCATTCGGACTGAGTCAGGACTTAAGTATTACTAGAAAAGAAGCCGCAGAATATATTGAGAGATATTTTAAATCCTATCCAAAGATTAAGGGATTTCTTGACGGGCTGGTGGAAGAAGGAAAGGGAAAAGGGTATGTGACGACCATGTTTGGCAGGCGCAGGCCGATTCCGGAACTGAAATCCAGCAATTTCATGCAGAGATCTTTTGGCGAGAGGGTTGCGATGAACTCTCCGATTCAGGGAACTGCGGCGGATATCATCAAAATTGCAATGAACCGTGTATACAGACGATTAAAGGAAGAACATCTGAAGTCCCGTCTGGTGCTTCAGGTGCATGATGAGCTTCTGATAGAGACCTATAAAGCGGAAATTCCACAGGTATCTGCGATTCTGGAAGAAGAGATGAAAGGTGCGGCGAAGCTTGCAGTAGAACTGGAAGTAGATATGCATCAGGGAAATAATTGGTACGAGGCGAAGTAAAAACGGTTTGTAAATATCTGTTTGACTTTCAGCAGCAGATGTAAGAATAGATAAGAGGCAGAAATGATTACAATAGGAATTACCGGCGGAGTAGGTGCCGGAAAGAGTACAGTGCTTGATTTTCTCGAAGAAAAATATCAGGCATATGTGATGAAAGCGGATGAGATCGGCCATCTGGTGATGGAGCCGGGGCAGGTCTGCTATGAACCTGTGATTGCATTATTTGGAAAACAAGTAATAAAAAATGATAAAACTATTGACCGCAGGCAGGTTTCGGATGTAGTATTTTCACATCCCGAACTGTTGGAGAAGTTAAATCAGATTATTCATCCGGCTGTGAAGCAGTATATCAAAGAGCAGCTGGAGATAAAAAAACAGCAGGGACAGAAGGTATGTGTGGTGGAGGCTGCACTTCTTCTGGAGGATCATTATCAGGAATTTTGTGATACCATATGGTATATCCATACGGATGAAGAAATCCGTATTCAGCGGCTGATGGAGAATCGTGGTTATACCAGAGAGAAATCAGCCAGTATCATTGCGAGTCAGGCTCCGGAGAGCTTTTTTCGGGAAAATGCAGATTATGTTGTTGTAAATAATGGCAATTTTGCACAGACCAGGCAGCAGATTGAGGAAGGAATCAGGAAATATGAGACTTTGTAGCATTGCCAGCGGAAGCAGTGGAAACTGCATTTATGTTGGCTCTGACAATACCCATCTTCTGGTGGATGTAGGCATCAGTGGAAAGCGGGTGGAGCAGGGATTAAATTCTTTGGAATTGACAGGAAAAGATATTGATGGTATTTTGATTACACATGAACATTCCGACCATATCAAAGGCCTGGGCGTGATTGCAAGGAAACATCAGATTCCGATCTATGCGACCGGCGGAACTGTGGATGCTTTATCCCGGATGAATCTTGGGAAAATGCCGGAAGGGATTTTTCATGAAATTTATGAGGATGAACCTTTTGAAATAAAAGATCTGACAGTAAATCCCTTTACGATTCCGCATGATGCGGCACAGCCGGTCGGGTATCGCGTGGAATGTGGAGAACATTCTGTGGGAATTGCTACAGACCTTGGAAAATATAATGAATACATAATCAGTAATCTGCTGAATCTTGACGCGCTTCTTCTGGAGGCAAATCATGATATCCGCATGCTTCAGGTTGGAAAGTATCCTTATTATCTGAAACAGAGAATTCTGGGAGACAGAGGCCATCTTTCCAATGAAAATGCGGGAAGACTTTTGTGCAGATTACTGCATGACAATATGAAAGCCATATTCCTTGGGCATTTAAGCAGGGAAAACAATTATGAAGAATTGGCATATGAAACCGTCTGTTCAGAGGTAACCTTAGGTGACAACCCTTATAAGTCCCGTGATTTTAAGATCCAGGTGGCGAAAAGGGATTGCATATCAGAAGCAATTACAGTGTAGAAAGGAAAAAGAACTTATGAAAAAGACAATCATCACAGTAGTAGGAAACGACACCGTAGGAATTATCGCAAAAGTTTGTACGTATCTTGCAGACAACAATGTAAATATTCTTGATATCTCCCAGACCATCGTACAGGGATATTTCAACATGATGATGGTAACTGATGCCAGCAAATGCGAGAAAGATAACGGGGTTCTTGCAAAAGAACTGGAAGCCCTTGGAGATCAGATTGGCGTAGTAATTCGCTGCCAGCATGAAGACATCTTCAATGTAATGCACAGAATCTAATAGAGGAAGGCAAGTAGCGAAGCGGATTGCGAATTTCACTTGATTCAAAACGCTGAAAAAACATACAAGGGAGAAATTAGACATGATCAATATTTTTGAAGTAAATGAAACGAATAAAATGATCGAACAGGAAAACCTGGATGTGCGTACCATTACAATGGGTATCAGTCTTCTTGACTGCATTGACAGTGACCTTGAAACATTAAATAAAAAGATTTACGACAAGATCACAACCTGCGCAAGGGATCTGGTATCTACAGGTGAGGCAATTTCCGGTGAATATGGAATTCCGATCGTAAATAAAAGAATTTCTGTAACTCCGATTGCATTGGTAGGCGGAGCTGCATGTAAGACAAAAGAAGATTTTGTTACGATCGCAGAGACTCTGGATAAAGCTGCCAAGACAGTTGGCGTAAACTTTATCGGTGGATATTCTGCACTGGTAAGCAAGGGAATGACTCCGGCAGAGAAGCTTCTGATCGAATCTATTCCTCAGGCGCTCGCAAAGACGGAACGTGTGTGCAGTTCTGTGAATGTAGGTTCTACACGTACCGGTATCAATATGGATGCTGTCAAGCTGATGGGAGAGATTGTTCTGGAGACAGCTCAGGCTACGAAAGAGCAGGATTCTCTTGGATGTGCGAAACTGGTTGTATTCTGTAATGCACCGGATGATAACCCGTTTATGGCAGGTGCGTTCCATGGTGTGACAGAGGCAGATACCATTATTAATGTGGGTGTCAGCGGACCTGGCGTTGTAAAGACAGCTTTGGAACAGGTAAGAGGTAAGGATTTTGAAACTCTTTGTGAGATGATCAAGCGTACTGCGTTTAAGGTTACACGTGTGGGACAGCTGGTTGCACAGGAGGCTTCCAGACGTCTGGGTGTGAAATTTGGAATCGTGGATCTGTCTCTTGCTCCGACTCCGGCGATTGGCGACAGTGTTGCTGAGATTCTGGAGGAGATTGGTCTTGAGCATGCGGGTGCACCGGGAACAACAGCTGCTCTTGCGTTGTTAAATGACCAGGTTAAGAAGGGCGGCGTTATGGCTTCCACAGCAGTTGGTGGTCTGAGTGGCGCATTTATTCCGGTCAGTGAGGATCAGGGTATGATTGATGCGGTTAATGCAGGTGCGCTGACGATTGAGAAGCTGGAAGCGATGACTTGTGTATGTTCTGTAGGCCTTGATATGATCGCAATTCCGGGAGATACGAAGGCTTCTACGATTGCGGGTATTATTGCGGATGAGTCTGCGATTGGTATGGTTAATCAGAAGACTACGGCTGTGCGTCTGATTCCGGTTATTGGTAAGGGAGTTGGCGAGGTTGTTGAGTTTGGCGGATTGTTGGGTTATGCGCCGATTATGCCGGTGAATCAGTTTTCTTGTGATGCGTTTGTGCAGCGTGGGGGTAGAATTCCGGCGCCGATTCATAGTTTTAAAAATTAATATTGTCAGAAAAATAAGGGGTCAGGAACTTCGGGAGAGGGAGTTTCTGGCTCTCCTTTTTTAAACAGGAGGGACGTGTGGCAGACAAAGTATTTTCTGCCACGCTGGTTGTTGGTGTGAGTGGGGCAATATTGGATGATTTATAATGATTTTAATATATGGAGGAGCTTGGTGTTGTCTTCGGGTGTCATGATGCAGAAGCGGATGTATTCGCCGTCGAGGCATTCGAAGGAGGAACAGTCGCGGATCATGAGGCTTTGACGGATGCAGGCGTCGAAGACGTCGTAGGAGGTCAGGGCTGGTTTCTGGATTTTCAGGAGGATGAAGTTTGCATAGGCGGGGTAGGTTTTGTATGTTGGAATCTGGCTCAGGGCGTGAAGGAGACGGTCACGTTCAGAGAGGATCAGAGTCCGGGTCTGGCTGATGTATTCCTGGTCTTTGAGCATGAGTTCACCGGCGAGAGCTCCGAGGCTGTTGAGGGACCATGGGACTTGTTTTTCTTTCATTTTTTTGAGAAATTCGAGGTTTCCGGTGATTCCGTAGCCGAGGCGCATTCCCGGGGCAGCGTAGAATTTGGATACGCCGCGAAGTACTATGAGGTTGGTGAATTCCCTGGTGAGGGTTACAGCAGTGATTGCCTGGATGTCGGGGGCGAATTCCACGTAGGTTTCGTCGATCATTACGAAGATGTTTTTCTCGGCACAGAATGCGAGAAGTTTTCGTAAATTTTCTGTGGAAATGGCGGAAGAGGTTGGATTGTTTGGGTTGCAGATGATGAGGAAGTCGTATTTTCCATTCAGAGTCTGGCAGAAGTCATCTATATCCAGGATAAAGTTATCCTCCTCGCGAAGGTGGTAGTATTCCTGGGTGCTTCCGGAGAAGGAAAGTTCTCTGGAATATTCGGAGTAGGTAGGCCCGAGGATTAGAGTGTGTTTCGGATTTCTTTCCTGGATTAGAAGAGCAATCAGCTCGCTGGATCCGTTTCCGGGAAGGATGAATTCGGCGGGGACGTTGCAGTAGTCTGAGATTGTATTGCGAAGAGAAGTGTAGTCTCTGTCCGGGTAAGAGGACAGGATGTCCAGGTGGCTGGCGAGCTGTTTTTTCACATTCTCAGAAAGCCCCAGTGGATTTACATTAGCTCCGAATTTTACAATATTTTCCTGTTTGAGGTGGTAAACCTCGCATATTTTTTCAATATCACTTCCGTGAAAAACCATTTTAGTAGTTGACATATAATATTCCTCGTTTCTGTATGAAGTTATCCCTGTTTGTTTTTAGCAGTTATTCTTTATCTGATATATTATCACAAGCTCTTACGGATAACCAGTAACTATTTACAGTTGTATTTGAGAATATGTTATTTTGCCAAGAACTCCTCGCAGGATAGTGGTGTGTGAACAGTAATCCTCGCGTCCCTATTGAAAAAAAGAAAAAATAAACCTCTTGACATATGCACGTTACCGTGGTAAAGTAAACACATCAAAACCGATGAGAAAGAAGAGTAAGCAATTATGAATCATTCCAGAGAGCGGTCACTGGTGGGAAGCCGTATGAAGCTGATTGTTGAATGGCCTTTCGAGGGCGGTCCGAAATCTTAATAAGCGTGAGAGTAGGCGCCGACGGGAACCGAACCCGTTATAAATCAGGAGTGTATGTTTGTACATGAGAAAGTGGACGATTCGTCAATTTGAGTGGTACCGCGATAATAAGATTCTTATTACCGTCTCAAGCAGGAGATAGCTTGTGGCGGATTTTTTATATATAAAGAAACCTTATTAAGATTTCTGCTATTATATATAAAAGCCCGACAGATAAAAAATGACAGGGCAGGAATTCTTTTTGATCTGAGTGGTTCTTCAGAGTAATTGACACATCCGGGAAAAGGAATCCGGGGAGTTCTTTCTCACAGACAGTAACAAGGGGTTGGCAAATATCCCTGAGACTATGGCAGTCAAAAATGAACTGCTAAATAAGATGTAGAGAGAGGAAAAAAGACTATGAAAAAAAGAGTATTAGCAATCGCAGCAACAGCAATGGCAACTATGATGATGGCATCACCGGTTATGGCACAGGATTTCAAAATCGGTATCTGCAACTATGTAGATGACGCTTCCTTAAATCAGATTGTAGATAATATCCAGTCCCGTCTGAAAGAAATCGGCGAGGACAAAGATGTTACTTTTGATGTATCCTATGATAACTGTAATGCAGATGCCAACGTTATGGAACAGATCATTTCTGATTTTCAGGCTGATAATGTAGATTTAATGGTAGGTGTTGCGACACCTGTAGCAATGCGTATGCAGTCCGCAACAGAAGGAACAGGTACACCGGTTGTATTCTCCGCAGTATCTGATCCGGTAGGCAGTGGACTTGTAGAAGATTTAGATGCCCCTGGGGCAAATATCACAGGTACAAGCGATTATCTGGATACAACATCAATTATGAAACTGATTCAGGCAGTAAACCCTGATGTAAAGAAAATCGGTCTTTTGTATGATATCGGACAGGATTCTTCTACAACAGCAATTCAGGAAGCAAAGGATTATCTGGATAAAGAAGGAATCGAATATGTAGAGCGTACCGGTACTACAACAGATGAAGTACAGCTCGCGGCTGATGCACTGGTAGCAGATGGTGTGGATGCAGTATTTACCCCGACTGACAATACAATTATGACAGCAGAGCTTTCTATCTATGAGAAATTCATTGATGCAGGTATCCCGCAGTACACAGGAGCTGATTCTTTTGCATTAAATGGCGCATTTGTCGGATATGGTGTTGATTACGCAAACCTTGGGCAGAAGACAGCAGATATGATCGCAGATATCCTTATGAACGATGCAGATCCTGCAACAACTCCTGTAGAGACATTTGATAATGGTACAGCAACTATTAACACAGAAACCTGCGAGGGACTTGGACTTGATTTAGAAACAATCAAGAAAGATTTCGAGCCACTGTGCACACAGGTAAATGAAACCGTTACAGCAGAGAGCTTTGATGAAGTAGAGGAGTAGGAGGAAATCATCGTGACTATTGCGACTATACTCTCTCTTGGAGAGACCGCACTGAAACTTGGTCTGATCTGTTCACTGACAGTTCTTGCTTTGTTTCTCAGTTATTCTATGCTGAATGTCTGTGACCTTTCCACTGATGGCTGCTTTACTCTGGGAGCAGCTGTTGGAGCGGCAGTGGCAGTCAGCGGACATCCTTTTTTATCAATTTTTGCAGCTATGGCTGCAGGCGTGTGCTCGGGATTTGTGACGGCTATACTTCAGACGAAGCTTGGCGTTGACAGTCTTCTGGCCGGAATTATCGTAAATACAGGTTTGTATTCTGTGAATATTGCAGTGATGGGAGGTTCTTCTCTGATCAATATGAACAGAACAGATACTGTGTTTTCCATGATGAAAGAGGCGCTGAAAAATACACCACTGAAAGGGAGAGGAGATATTGTAGTTGCTTTTATCGCAGTAGCCATAGTGGTTGTCTTTCTTGTATTTTTCCTTAGAACAAGACTTGGTCTGGCAATCAGGGCAACCGGAAATAATGCAGATATGGTTAAATCTTCCTCTATTAACCCGGTATTTACTACAATCGTAGGCCTTTGTGTGGCAAACTCATTTACAGCACTTTCCGGATGTCTTCTGTCTCAGTCACAGAAATCTGTAGACATTAATATTGGACAGGGAATGGTTACAATCGCACTTGCCTCTCTGCTGATTGGTGGCACGATTCTTGGCAGAGGTGGTATTTTTGTAAGAGCGGTCGGTATGGTGCTTGGTTCATTTATCTTCCGTCTGGTATATACGATTGCTCTGAGATTTAATATGCCGGCATTTATGCTGAAACTGGTATCTTCTGTGATTGTTGTACTGGCTATCTCAGGTCCGTATCTGAAGAAACAGTGGCCGCAGATTAAGAGAAGAATGACTCACAGGAAGGGAGTACAGTGATTTATGCTGAAGATTGAACATATTTCCAAGACTTTTAATCCGGGTACGGTAAACGAGAAACAGGCCATCAGAGATTTGTCCCTGAATTTGGAGAAAGGTGATTTTGCAACGATCATCGGTTCTAACGGAGCAGGAAAATCAACGCTTTTTAACGCAATCTGCGGAGATTTCCTTACAGATTCCGGAGTGATCATGCTGGATGGACAGGATATTACTTTTATGTCACAGCATGTGCGTGCAAAGGCGATCGGACGTCTGTATCAGGATCCGATGCGAGGAACAGCGCCGGGAATGACGATAGAAGAGAATCTGGCGCTTGCGGCAGGGAAAGGCGGATGGCTTTCCCATGTGTCCAGGCAGGAGAAAGAACGATTCCATGAAGAACTGAAACTTCTGGATATCGGACTTGAGAAGCGTATGACTCAGCCGGTAGGACTTCTCTCCGGTGGACAGAGACAGGCGCTGACACTTTTGATGGCAACTATGAATCCACCGAAATTGTTGTTACTGGATGAGCATACAGCAGCCCTTGACCCGGGAACAGCAGAGAAAGTATTGAATCTTACGAAGAGAATCGTGGAGGAACATCAGCTGACTTGTCTGATGATCACTCACAATATGCAGTCTGCGCTGGATCTTGGAAACCGTATCCTGATGATGGATTCCGGAAATATTGTGCTGGATATTCACGAAGAAGAGAAGAAGGGTCTGACGGTAGAAGGACTTCTCGAGAAATTTAAGACAGGTGCCGGAAAGATGCTGGATAATGACCGCATTCTTCTTTCTGGTGAGAAATAATGATATCAATTGAGCAGGAGGCTAATCAACTAACGATTAGTCTCCTGTTCGGTTATGAGCAAGTAGCAAAGCGAAGTGCGCCAGTTTCGGTAGCTGTGGATTTTACTGATCTTTGGAAGAATGTTCTTCTTCCTGCTTGCTGCGTACCTGCGGGATCAGAGAAGCTGCCAGCTTTCCTTTTCCGCGGTTTCGCAGATACAGAATACCGATGATAGAAAATACTACTGCACCGATAAAGTTTACGATCAGATCTTTCATGGTATCAACAATACCAATATCAAGATAGCCTCCCAGATCCCAGGTCTCACCGTTAACGACCAGGGACTGAACATCTACATGGATGGGAACGTTTGCACCGGTAGGATTCAGCTTCACAGAGTTGATGGCCGGTACGATCCAGTCCTTCTGCATATCCATTCCAAAAAACCAGTCCATGCTGAATTCAAAGAATTCCCACATAACACCAACAGTCATTGAAAAACAGAATGCAAAAAAAGCTACAAAATACGGTGACATTTTAATGGAACACCTGTCACTGCGGTTAAAAAGATCGATTAGTGAAAATCCGATGGCAGCCATCAGAAAACCGTTAGTAGTATGTAAAATGGTATCCCAGATAGGAATTTTTACATAAAAGGCATTGATTTCGCCAAGAATTTCTGCTGAAAAGATAAAAATCAGAATGACTGTCTCCAGTCCTGGTGGTATTGTGACGCTCAGTTTTCTGTCCAGAAACTGTGGAACCATAAAAAGGATCAATGTTAAGATTCCCAGAAACATATTGTGGTAATTTCCCAGGAAAAACTGACGTACAACGGATAAGATTACCAGGGCAGTAAGTACCATCTGAATCTTTGTTCTATTCTTTTTTAAACCTGAATTACCTTTCACTTTTCTTTTTCCTCCTTCTTTATTTTTATATCCTCACAACGATTATTTTACCATAGATGTATTTAAACAACAAGAATTATAGGATAATAATCTGTTTCTGGGACTCGTGACAGAATTTTCTGCCGGTTTTCAGACACAGAAGTTTTTCATATAAATTGGAAGAAAAAACAGTTTCAGATAAAATCTGATTTCCTTCACTGTCCAAAAGATTTTGTGCGTCCGCAAGCTTGGTGATAAGAGGAATTCGGCTGTGCTGCTTGATCTGGCTTAGCAGCTCACTGCTTTCCCTGCAAAAACCAAGAACCCGGGCAAAGGGAATCTGTGTTGGCACAGTGTGGATATTTAATATAATATGAAGCAATGCCCTCTGTATCCTTGTCTGAGTCAGCTCTCTGGTTTTTAAAACAGCAACAGACTGTGAGAAGGACAGCAGAAGGTTCTGCTGATTTATGATTCTTCGTGCAAGATCCTCAGAAACATCCATATAGGAAGAAAGGCTTTCTGCATTTTCCTTCATAAGGCAGTAAGAAAGAATAGAGTCCAGAGAATTTTCTGTGAGAAATTCACCGGAGTCCAGCGCCTTTTTGAAAACGTAAAAAGCATCTGACGGAATCTGGGATGACAGTATATTGACAATTTTGTTATCCGAATTCCTGCCTGGATTATTTATGTCTGAGATTGCCTCTGAATGGCTGCTTCCCGGATCTTGAATAAGACTGCGTATAGCAGTTGCAGATGCAAAAAAATCTGTGGATGACTGTAAATCAGGGGAGGGGATTGCTGAATCTCCTTCAGGGACAGTGGTTTCATGATACCCCATTCCTTCCCTGCGGAGGGTGACAGGGCGGATCCGGCTGTTCAGGCGGAGAAGTGCCTTACAGTATTCGATTCCCAGAATATTATTGGGAGTGCTTAGAATCTGTGTCACTTCATTTAATAGAGGAGTAAGGACTCCGTCAAAATCGTCACCGCTGAAGTTGCGTGGATTCTTAAAATATTCTGTCAGCGCCTGGCTTCTGGCAGCGGGAAAAGTCAGGCCTTCGCTTAAAAAGCTTTTCAGCAGCTTCTTATATTCTCCCGGTTCTTCTACAAGGATCTCAGCCAGTTCTTTCAGTGCGCTGATCTCCCCTGACTCACTTCCAAAACAGAGCATATCAACAACACCAAGGCTGTCCAACAGGGAAACACCGCCCATTGCAAAGGCTTCCGCACTTGCCGTAGAGACAGATACCGGCATTTCAAGCACAAGGTCAGCACCGCACCGCAGAGCCATTTCTGTACGTGCGTGTTTGGAGATGAGAGCAGGGGTGCCGCGCTGCACGTAATCTCCACTCATGGCAACGATAACATAATCTGCCTTTAACTTTTCCTTTACATACCGGATCTGATATTCATGTCCTTTGTGAAAAGGATTATATTCTGCGATAATTCCTGCTGTTTTCATAAATTTACACAGATGCTCCTTTCTGAAATTCTGTAGAGTTCTCTTTTTTAACCATATTGCATCTTAAAAAAAACTTTTTTATGTCATATTCTACCATTCAGATGCTTGAAATACAAGGCTTCAGGAGTTATAATGAAAACAGCGCAGAAAACAAATTACAGTTCACGGAATATATCCGGTGAATGGTAATGATATCTGGTACACAGACATTGTGATATCAGAACTGCTATATGAAAGGAGCCATTTTAATCATGGGATTTATTGACACACTCAAAGAGAGAGCAAAAGCAAACGTAAAAACAATCGTACTTCCGGAGACAGAAGATAAGAGAACTCTGGCAGCTACAGAGAAAATTTTAAAAGAAGGAATTGCAAAGGTTATCCTTGTTGGTAACGAAGAAGCTGTTAAAAAGAGTGCAGCTGAAGACGGATATGACATTTCCGGCGCACAGATCGTAGATCCTGCTACATCAGAGAAAACACAGGGATACATTGACAAGTTAGTAGAATTAAGACAGAAAAAAGGCATGACACCGGATCAGGCTAAAGAGATTCTTCTTAACCAGTATCTGTACTATGGTGTAATGATGGTAAAAATGGGCGATGCAGACGGTATGGTATCCGGTGCATGTCACTCTACAGCTGATACATTAAGACCATGTCTTCAGATTCTGAAGACAAAACCAGGTACAAAACTTGTATCCGCATTCTTCTTAATGGTAGTTCCGAACTGCGAATATGGCGCAAACGGCGCATTTGTATTTGCTGATTCCGGTCTGAACCAGAATCCGACTTCAGAAGAGCTTGCAGCAATCGCAGCATCTTCTGCAGAATCCTTCGAACTTCTTGTTCAGGAGAAACCAATCGTTGCAATGCTTTCACATTCCACTAAAGGCAGTGCAAAACATGCTGACGTAGACAAAGTTGTAGAAGCTACAAAGATCGCAAAAGAGCAGAATCCGGAACTTGCACTTGACGGAGAATTCCAGCTTGACGCAGCTATCGTTCCAAGCGTAGGTGCATCCAAAGCTCCTGGAAGCGAAGTTGCAGGTAAAGCTAACGTACTTGTATTCCCAGACCTTGATGCAGGTAACATCGGATACAAACTTGTACAGCGTCTTGCAAAAGCAGAAGCTTATGGACCTGTAACACAGGGTATCGCTAAACCTGTAAACGACCTGTCCCGCGGATGCTCTGCAGACGATATCGTTGGTGTAGTAGCTATCACAGCAGTACAGTGCCAGGCTGACGACAACAAATAAGATTTCAGTCATACAGTAATGCGGACTGAGAATTATTTTATCGACTACATAATGTTAAAGGCATCGGAGGAGATATTTCTGATTCTGATGCCTTTGATATCATTACTCATATTTCCCTGGAAATGATGAGAATATTAATATTATAATATGAAAGGAAAAGCTGACAGAAATATTCGAAGACTTGTGTCAGGATTATGGACAGTATTCGAAATTTGTTGCCGGCAGAATATGAAAATGAACGTATTAGTAATCAACTGTGGAAGTTCATCCCTTAAATATCAGCTGATCAACTCTGATTCAGAAGCAGTTCTTGCAAAAGGTCTCTGCGAGAGAATCGGTATCGACGGAAGATTAGTATATCAGAAAACAGGCTGTGACAAAGAAATCACAGAAGCTGCAATGCCTACACATAAAGAAGCAATCCAGATGGTACTGGATGCCCTCACAAATGACAAAACAGGTGCAATCGGAAGCCTGAAAGAAGTAAACGCTGTTGGACATCGTGTTGTACATGGCGGTGAGAAATTTGCCAAATCTGTAGTGATCACAGACGAAGTAATCGCAGCAGTAGAAGAGTGCAATGACCTTGCACCACTTCATAACCCTGCAAACCTGATCGGTATCCGTGTATGCTCCGAACTTATGCCAGGTGTACCTCAGGTAGCAGTATTTGATACAGCTTTCCATCAGACAATGCCTGCAAAAGCATATCTCTATGGTCTTCCAATCGAATATTACAAGAACTACAAAGTAAGAAGATATGGCTTCCACGGAACATCCCACAGCTTCGTTTCCAAACGTGCTGTTGAATTCCTTGGTCTTGACAAAGACAACTCCAAAGTTATCGTCTGCCACCTTGGAAACGGTTCTTCCATCAGTGCTGTAGTAAACGGACAGTGTGTAGACACAACAATGGGTCTTACTCCACTTGAAGGTGTTGTTATGGGAACACGTTCCGGTAACATCGACCCGGCTATCATGGAATTCATCGCTAAGAAAGAAAACCTTGATATCGCAGGTATGATGAACGTTCTTAATAAGAAATCCGGTCTTCTTGGATTATCCGGCGGATTATCCAGTGACTTCCGTGACCTGAACGATGCAGCTCAGAGCGGAAACGAAGATGCAGCTAACGCAATCGACGTTCTCTGCTATGGTATCGCTAAATTCGTTGGCGGATATGTTGCAGCTATGAATGGTGTAGATGCGATCGTATTTACAGCAGGTATCGGTGAGAATGCTATTCCTGTACGTGAGAAAGTTGTAAGCTATCTTGGATACCTCGGAGTTACACTTGACAAAGAAGCTAACGGTGTTCGTGGAGAAGAAATCGTAATTTCCACACCGGATTCCAAAGTTAAAGTTGCTGTAATTCCTACAAACGAAGAGCTTGCAATCTGCAGAGAGACTGTAGCACTGGTTTAATCAGATCAGGCAAGTTTCTTGCTTTCAGATGACTGCGTTTCGCATATCTTAGGATGTAGCGGTGTGTAGAAAGATCAGGCAATAAAGTGCCTGTAATGTGTCCGGACGAGAGAAATATAGATCGTATAAAACTATATTTATATAGAAGAGAAGGGTGTATCCTGTCAGGGGCACCCTTCTTTGCACCTTGCGGTGTTTTTAAGAAAATATCCCGTAAAGGAATATTACTTGACAAAATGTGAAATTTTTCTAATTTATCGTTGACAAAAGCAAAGACGGTATGTATAATAAAACAAGTGTGGATAGGAGAAAAGTATGCAGATACATTTATCAGATATTTCATCCAGTGAGGGAATGCGTATTCAGAAAACAGTAGAGTTTGGAATGGATACGATCACCTTTCAGTCAGGAAGTTTTCCGGTGCTTGCAAAAGAGCCGGTAGAGCTTACTATTACGAATTCAGGTGACAGAAATCTTGAGATTAAAGGAACAGGTAAGATTACCGTAGGTATTCCCTGTGACAGATGTCTTGAGGAGGTTTCAACAGAGATTCCTTTAGAAATCGAGCGAAAACTTGATATGAAGCTTACGGATGAAGACCGTGTGAATGATCTGGACGAGAGTTCTTATCTCACAGGTATGGACCTGGATGTGGACCAGCTGGTCTATCTTGAGGTACTGATGAGCTGGCCTTTGAAGGTTTTATGTAGAGAAGACTGCAAAGGAATCTGTAGCCAGTGCGGGAAAAACCTCAATGACGGTCCTTGTGGATGCGTCGAGGAACCTAAGGATCCCCGTATGGCAGCTATCAGTGATATATTTAGTAAATTTAAGGAGGTGTAACATAATGTCCATCTGTCCGAAGAATAAATCTTCCAAAGCAAGACGTGATAAGAGAAGAGCAAACTGGAAAATGAGCGCTCCGAACCTTGTAAAATGCAGCAAATGTGGCGAACTGATGATGCCGCACAGAGTATGCAAAGCTTGCGGAAGCTACAACAAAAAGGAAATCATTAAAGTTGAAGACTAATTCTTAATGATTACAAAGCATGGCAGGTTGTCCCATCTACTGGGGTGCCTGCTTTTTTGTATGTGAAAATTTGTCGGTACACTATAGCAGTTGCTTAATATTCGCTGTAGTAGTATCAAATAGGGATTAAAAATTGTTTTTAACTGAATGAGGTAAGTCCCCTGCTTCAATTGCGAAGAACAATAAGCAGTGGGTGGGGACTATAAAATAAAATGGATGAGGAATAAAGGAAATGAATGAAAAGGAGAAGGTAAACCAGATCACGGAAGGTGTGATCTGGAAACAGCTGCTGTTATTTTTCTTTCCTATTGTATTTGGAACGTTTTTTCAGCAGATCTATAATACGGCAGATACGATCGTTGTGGGAAGATTTGTAGGTAAACAGGCACTTGCGGCAGTAGGTGGTTCGGCCAGTCAGATTGCCAATTTGATCGTAGGCTTTTTTGTTGGATTGTCCTCGGGGGCTGCGGTTGTAATCTCCCAGTTTTATGGGGCGAAAGATAAGAAGGATCTAAGCAAGGCATTACATACGGCGTTTGCATTTTCACTTGCAGCAGGTGTGGTTCTTACAATTGTAGGAATCTTTTTTGCCAGACCGGCGTTGTTACTCATGAAGACACCGGCGGATGTGGTAGATGATTCTGCTATTTATCTTCAGATATATTTTGGAGGGATCATTTTCAACCTGATCTACAATATGGGAGCTTCGATCCTGCGTGCGGTGGGAGATTCCAAAAGACCATTGTATGTTCTGATCGTGACATGTATTTTAAACATTGTGTTAGACTTGTTTTTTGTTGTGGTATTTCACATGGGAATTGTCGGAGTGGCAGTTGCGACAGTTACTTCCCAGGTGATCAGTGCGCTGATCGTAACAGGAATGTTATTAAAGACCAGGGAAATCTATGTACTGAAAATCAGCCAGATTCGGTTTGACAAGAGGATGCTGTTATCGGTACTTTGCATCGGCATTCCGGCTGGGCTGGAATCTGTAATGTATAATATATCGAATATTGTGATACAGGTATTTGTAAATAATCTCGGAACAGATACAGTGGCAGCCTGGGGAACACTGGGAAAAATCGATGCTATATTCTGGATGGTGATTAATGCGTTTGCGATTTCCATTACTACCTTTGTAGGGCAGAACTTCGGGGCAGGCAAATATCACAGAATGCGAAAGAGTGTAAGTGTCTGTATGATCATGAGTATGGTAAGTTCGGCAGTGATGATCCTGCTGATGTATGGAGGTGCGCCATGGATTTACCGCTTATTTACGACAGACAGTGCAGTAATTACTCATGGTGTGCATATGAGCCGTTTTTTACTGCCATCCTATTTTGTTTATGTAATCATTGGAATTCTTTCCGGCGCACTACGTGGAACCGGAAAAGTTCTGGTGCCAATGATCCTTACATGCGGCGGGGTATGTTCCCTGCGAATCTTCTGGCTCTTTACAGCAGGACAGATGTATCCTGGAATTAACACAATCATGCTCAGCTATCCGGTTTCATGGAGTATTACAGCGGTCTTATTCATTATATATTATTTTATGAAATTCCCGGGAAAAAAAGAAAAAGTAGAATAAAGATATAAACAGTAACTCATTTTTCATGAAAAAATGCGATTTATCCTATGTCTGTTGCTAAAAGTTCTCAGATAGGGTAATCTGAAGATATACATGAAAAATAAGTTGCTGTTTTTATATTATTGGAAATTATACTCCATAATGTTCCTGTGATATGAAAAGGCCTCCGGGCTGGATTGTACTGCAGCGGAGAGAATTATATCGTTAAAGAGAACCAATGCAGGCGGAGAATCCTGCAAGCAGGATTCTTTTTGGTTATGCGTGAATGAAAAGGGCGTTATTATGGTGACAGAGAAGAAAACAAAAAAAGAAAAAGGCGTAATTGTATTAGCAGTGGTGGCTTTTTGTGCGCTGGGGCTCTGTCTGTTAAAAAGTCCGACAGAGATTTGGGCACAGCCGATTACTGTTCATGATGTGATCGAGCCCAGGGATATCCCTGCAGTGGCTATTGAATTGAATAAGGACAGTGATGAGATCGTTGAGAAATTGGCAGAGGTATCCTATACGGTTTATACGGATACGGAGACATTGCATATTCCGGTAGTCTGGAATGTTTCTTCTGTAAATATGAAACTGTCTGGCGTTTATACAATAAAAGGTGTGCTGAAACTGCCGGAGGAATATGATCTGGGTGGGATTTCGAGTCCGCAGGTACAGACAACAGTTTCTGTCCAGTATCCGGATAAACCAGATATCAATACCTGTTACAGGCTGACTGCCGCCGGTTTATATATTTTCCCATGGATACAGCAGGAAAATCCGGATTCTATGGAAGCATATCTGAAAAAAGACAACGGACAGTGGCTGAATCTGACAGAAGAAGGCTTTGCTTTTTGTGATGAGGAGGGTCTGTATGTTTCCAACCAGAGTATGACTGCCGGAAATACATATTCTATACTGGTGACATATGACAATGGTGAAAAGCAGACTGGCACTTTGCGTTTTCGGTATCGTAAGGATGGAAGTCTGAATATTTACAGTTATCAATATAGCCAGATTGGAGATATCCAGAAACCTGGAAATTGTATTCGGTCTTACGATACCAGAGATGAGAAATACTTAAGCAGATGTGCCGCATATGCTGTAAAAACGGGCGCAAATCTGAAAAAAATAAAGGAGGAACTGACAGAGGATATAAAACTTCGTGTCAGTACAGCTCAAAAGTTTGAAAATACAGCAGAGAATCCGGAGATCATGCTGGAGTCATCGTGGGATGTAAGTCGGGTAAATACTTCAAAGCCAGGGGTATATAAACTGACGGGAACTTTCGTGATTCCTCAGGGGTATGAGCTGTCAGATGATCTGACACTTCCTGAGGCATGTGCATATATTTCAGTGCAGAAAAAAGGAACTCCACAGATTGACACTTACAGTATGCCTGTGGTAGATATGATTGAATTTCCTATGTTAATGGACGGATTTTCAAAAGCAGATCTTCAGAATATGCAGGTTTATATTCGTGAAAACAAAGGAAGCTATCAGAAAGCAGATAAAGAACTTGCGGAGATCACGTTCCAGGGAGTGCTGCTCTACTGCCGGGAAGTGTTAAAGAAGGGAAATACTTATGATATTTGTGTTGTCCATGAAAAGGGCAGCACTGGAATCTATTCTTTTTCCTACAATGATGAATTTATTGTAAATGAATACTGGCATGAGAGAAATTTTTCGGAGAGAGATGAGAAGAACCTTCCGGATATTGTGCAGAAAGCGCCGGAAATAAAACTTACAATAACTCCTGTTCCTGATGGGGCAGAAACTGACAATTCCCATAATCAGGAATCAGAAGAAGCAGGTTATGAAAATGGATCTTATAATTATAATTCTGCAAATGCTGGTAATGGACAGGATAACAGGAATACAGGCAATAAAGAATCAGGAACGAAGGTGACAGCAGAAACTGATACGACCAACGATTCAGTGACAGAACTGAGCACAGACGCGATCACTGCTGTCAGCGGACGTAGATTACTTTTAATGATACAGCAGAATGGCAGTGCAAAATTCGAAAAGCAGGGGATTTCTGTCACGGTTTCTTCGGAAACGGTAAATGCATGGAAGGTAAATGAAAATGATGAGGTGCAGGTTCGCATTGAAAAAACAGCAGAGTCGGCATTTTCTCTGAGAATTTTTGTCAGAGGAGAGGAAGTGACGGAGATTCCGGGGACTGTAGTGAAGATACCAATCTCAGTGTTAAAAGGAATTCAGTCGCCTGAAACGGTGATCATTGAAGATAAGCGGGGAAATCAGTATGCAAAGAGCTATCAGGAGGAACAGAAGGTTCTCCAGGTGACACTTGATAAAACCGGAGATTATTTTATTACAGATGGACAGTCATCAAACAGCGTCCAGGAAAATCAAGGAGAGGCAGGAGCAGATCAGACGGGATTTTCGGTGAAAGATTCTGAGACAGAAGTGGCAGTAACAGACGAAATTATGCAGGAAGATGGAGAGGTTCTTTCTGACATGAATGATACCGGTGCAGTTCAGGAATCAGAAGAATCAGAACACAGGGAAAGTTTGTTGACAGGGAAAGATTTGAAACAATCTGTAAAAATTTCTCTGGGCTTGATAATAGCAGGAGCGGTGTTTCTGACTGGATTTTTGATTCTGAGAAAAAAACACAGGAAGTAAAAAAGGTAACAACTCAATAACACATGGGCGGATAAAAAACTGTCCCGCCAGCGTAATGGAGCAAAGGGGGTGTACAATGAAGAAAAACTGGAAATATTCATTGATGCTCATAGTGACAGTGTTAACTGTATCTATGGGAGTATTCTTTTTGCTCTATCGTTTTGATAATAAATATACAGCAAAAGGAGATCAGCCAATCCAGGGGATTCTCTATGTTCCGGATGATGATTCGGTTCATTATCTGGCCAGAGAGTGGGAATATTATCCGGATGTACTGCTGACTCCGCAGGAATTAAAGGAGAATAAAGGTAAGTATTACAGCCGTTATATTTCAATCGGGGAATACGGAGGAATGGATCTTGGCGACAAAGACAGATCTCCTTTCGGAAGTGGGACATACCGGATGACACTTGTGCTTCCGGAGAAGGAAAAGAGATATGCCATAGGTTTGGTAGAGGTTTTTTCTTCCTATAATCTGTATATAGACGGCAATCTGGTGGGACAGGTTGGAAATCCGGATCTGGAAAATTATGAAGAACAGATACAGAACAGAGTATTCACATTTGAAGGAAAAGGAATAGCAGAGATTATGATCGCTGTGACAGACAGACATTCGGTGTCCTCGGGAATTCAGTTTGTCCCGATTCTGGGATCTCCGTTTAAGGTAAATCTGATCAGAGGCTTATCAGTGATGACTTATTCCGTTTATATGGCGTTTACTTTCTGTATTTTACTTTTTGCTTTGTATATGTTTATCCGAACCAGAAAAGCGGAAATTGGATTTTTTAGTCTGCTGTGTATCTGCGTGCTGGGGTATAGCTCTTATCCTGTTTTGCATGCGTTTATGGCTGTAAAGGTGCAGCCATGTTATGGAATGGAAGCGCTGTTTTATTATTTGATGTTTGCATGTGTTGTGGTTGTGCAACAGAAAATTCTGGAAGATGAGAGACGTCTGCCGGAAATTCTGGCGATCATTCTTCTGGTGGTAGGTGTGCTGGTCTTTTTGACGGAATTATTTTGCAGTAAAGTGCAGTCGGCGAGAGGTTTGTATTTTATATCAGCGGTTACAGAAGTTATGAAATGGCTGACAGCAGGGTACCTGATTTTTAAGAGTATCAAAGAGATTCAGCGAAAATACAGCAATATTTTACTGACAGGAATTATTGTCTATGCGGCTTCGCTGGCAGCAGACAGAATATGGAAAGTATATGAGCCGGTCATAGGCGGCTGGTTTACGGAATTTGGGGCGGCAGTGCTGGTTTTAAGTGTGGGACTGACTCTGTGGATAGAACTTGCGAATGCTTACAGATTTCAGCTTACATATGGAGAGTACAGCCGCCAGATGGAGCAGAAACTTCAGATGCAAAAACAGCATTATGAAGAACTGACAGAAAAGATGGATGAGATCAGCAGGATGAGGCATGATATGAGGCATCATCTGCGCGCGATCATGTCCTATGCCCAGCAGGAAAAGTATCAGGAGATGATGGATTATCTTGGGGAATATTCGGCTGCCATGACGAAGGAAGAGGCGGTGATCTGTTATTGCAGAAATATGGCAGTGGATGCGGTGATTCATTTTTATGCGGGAGAGTTAAAACAGCGAGGGATTTCGTTTGAATATGATATGATGCTGCCACAGAATCTCAGCATTTCTGATACAGATTTATGTAAGATTTATGGAAATCTTCTGGAGAATGCAGTAGAGGCGGTAAAAATTCTGCCGCCAGATACAAAACCATATGTAAAAATTTTTACCAGGATACGAAATAAGAAACTTCTCATAGAGATTTCAAATCCGTATTCAAATGAGATACAGAGAAAAGAAAATGGATTTTATTCAACCAAACATGAAGGTCTTGGAATTGGAACGGCATCGGTAATGGAAGTGGTGCAGAAAGCAGGTGGCTATGCGGTTTTTTGTACGGAAGACAGGATTTTCAAGGTTAACATTTTTATACCGTTGAAAGCAATGGAAGAAATATAGGACACAGACATATCTTAGTGTATCAACAAGTTGGATTGTTCAAGAAATCAACTTGTTGGAACACCAGAGTATCTGTTTACTCAGAATCTGAGGAAAACAGATACTCCAGATATGCTTTTTTTATTGCGTTGGAACCGCGTTTGCGTATAGTGACAAGTTCCTGGTTATCCATGATAAATCCTTCATCGGTGGACTGTTCGATATGATCCATGTTTACGATACATCCTCTGTAGCAGGAAAGAAAGCATTTCATGCCGGCAAGGAGTTCTTCGAATTTCTGAAATGTGATGTAGGAGCGGATAACTCCGGCGTCAGTTGTATGTACCTGGATCGCATTTCGGTATGTATCTACATAAAGAATACTTCGGACCGGAATCTTTACAGGGGTGCGGTCAGAAACCAGTTCGATATATCTGGAATTCTGTGAGTGTTTAACCTGTATGGCAGAAAGAATCCTGCACAGCTTTTCTGGCTGAAATGGTTTCAGAAGATAATAGGATGCATTGACATCGTAGCTTTCCACAGCATAAGAATCACTGCTTGTAATGAAAATTAAGGCAGCAGAATCTTTTGCTTCACGTAATTTTTTTGCGGCGTCCATACCGGTCATATTACCCATATAAATATCCATGATGATCAGATCATAAATGCCGGGGGAATATTTCTGGAAAAAGGATTCTGCACTGGAATATAGATGAATGTCTGCGTCTGTATTTTGTGATTTATAATAGGAAGAGATTACAGAACGTATCTGTTTAAGATCCTCCTTGGAATCGTCAAGAATTGCAATGTTCAAGGGAACACCTCCACGGATAACTGAATCAGATAAAACTCTGGTGTAACCAGAAAATTATCTGCAATATGCTTTTTATTTTAACGTATTTGCAGGAGATATTCAAGGAAAAATACAGTTTATGACTGATAGTCTGGAATGAAGGTTACTGTTCACACATCACTATCCCGCGAGGTGTTTTGGCATGAATATGCCAAAATCCCGAGACATACAAGCCAAAATTCCATTGCCGCAGGCAATCTGGAATGAATTTTGGCTACGTTACTGAGAACGGAGTGAACAGTAACGAATGAAGCAGATTGTGGTTATGAAAGATACAAATTGTTGTGAGATATGTGCATTATTTCACAGAAAATGTCGTTTAATCCCATGTATATTGAAAATGTTATTAAAATTTTTTATAATAAGCTCATAGAAATTCAGTAAGAAACGAAACACATTTTAAGAAAGGTATGGTAAGAAATATGAAAAACTGGAGAAAATTAATGGCAGGTCTTTGCGCAGCAGCGATGGTAAGTTCTATGGTAGTTCCGGTGTGGGCTGCGGATGATGCGGCAGAAGAAGAGACTGCAGATGACGGAGATGTTGCTGATGTATCAGAAGCACTGATCGGTATCTGGCAGGACAGCGCAGGAGATATTTATGGATTCTACAAAGATAATTCATTCTTTGGTCAGTGGAAGGACGAGGAACAGGATGTTTTAGGTGTTTACAGTCTGGCTTCAGACGGGGAATACACAGCTCTTGCAATGCAGCTTGCAAACGATGACGGCACGTATGATGATGAAAATATGGTAACTTATCTGTTACAGGCAAATGAAGAAGAGAATGTTCTGGAACTCTATGATCCGGACAGCCTGGAGATGACAGCAACTCTGGAGCCTTATGAAGCTTCTGGTGATGAAGCTGATTATAACGAGATTTATCAGCAGATGGGAAATACTCTGACAGAATGCTATTCTGGTGTTACAGAAGCAGGAGAAACTTTTATTTATGGTGACAATGATGACGGATCTTTTTGCTCTGTGATTGTGATCAATGACAATGATGAGTATGTAAGCTTTATCGGTGAGGGTACTTTTGATGAAGAGAATGGTACGGTAACAATTACTGATGAAATATCTGAAATGTCACTTACTTTTGGCGTTGCTGTAAATGATGATGATACTTTGACACTGGATATGGGCGATCTTGGAAGTGCAACTGTAGAGGAAGCTACGATTGCGGTTGCGGTTCAGGGGCTGAAATATGCAGTTGAAAATGGAACTGAGATGAACTAACGCTCTCTTCTTGAAAATAAATAGTGTTTGGGATGCTCCCCTTCGGGTTTGCCTGGAGGGGAGCGTTTTTTCGTATCTTTGAAAAGGGACGCGCAGAAAAATAGTTTGTTTTGGAGGGAGATGTTCTGGATAACTGGGGGGTTTTAGAAAAGGGAGAAAAATGGTATAATGGTAGGCAGATTTGTTCCCGGGTCAAGGGGACGAAAATTATCAGAGAGGTTTTGATTTATGAATATTTTGAATATAGAGCATGTTTCTAAGGTGTTTGGCGAGAAGGTGGTTTTGGATGATGTTTCTTATGGGGTGCATCAGGGGGATAAGATTGGGGTTATCGGGATCAATGGTACTGGGAAGTCTACGATTTTGAAGATTATCGGTGGGCTGGAGGAGCCGGATGAGGGGCAGGTTATTACGCAGAATGGGCTGCGGATTACGTATCTGCCGCAGATGCCCCAGTTTCCGGAGGGGGCTTCGATTCTGGATTATGTGGCAGAGGGGAAATGGCAGAAGGACTGGAGTACGGAAAGCGAGGCCAGGAATGTGCTGAATAAGCTGGGGATTGTGAACCATGAGGAGAAGATTGATCATTTGTCTGGCGGGCAGAAGAAGAGGGTGGCTTTGGCGAGGACTTTGGTGAATCCTTGTGATGTGCTTCTTCTGGATGAGCCGACGAACCATCTCGATAATGAGATGGTTACCTGGCTTGAGGATTTTCTGAGAGGTTTTAAAGGTGTTGTGATCATGGTTACACATGACAGGTATTTTCTTGATAGGGTTACGAATAAGATTCTGGAGATTTCTCATGGGAATCTTTATGCGTATGAGGCGAATTATTCGAAGTTTCTGGAGCTGAAGGCGGAGCGCGAGGAGATGGAGCTTGCGAGTGAGAGGAAGAGGCAGAGCGTCCTTCGCATGGAACTGGAATGGGCGAAGAGGGGCTGTCGTGCGAGAAGTACGAAGCAGCGTGCGCGTCTGGAGCGTCTGGAAGCGTTGAAGAATGGGAAGACGCCTGTGAGGGATGCGAACGTGGAGCTGGATTCTGTTGAGACACGTATGGGTAAGAAGACGATAGAGCTTCATCATATCAGCAAGAGCTTTGGCGAGAAGAAGATTCTGGACGATTTTAATTATATTGTGCTTCGTAATCAGCGTCTGGGTATCATTGGTCCGAATGGATGTGGAAAGTCGACGTTGATTAAGATTATAGATGGAGTGGTGCAGCCGGATGCGGGTGAGGTGGAGATTGGTGAGACGATCCGTATTGGCTATTTTGCGCAGGAAGTTCCGGATATGGATACGAATCAGCGTGTGATTGATTATATTCGAGATGTTGCGGAATATATTCCGACCAGAGATGGTAAGATATCTGCGACTATGATGCTGGAGAGATTTTTGTTTGATTCTGCGATGCAGTATGCGCCGATTGCCAAGTTGTCTGGCGGGGAGAAGAGGCGTCTGTACCTGTTGAAGGTTCTGATGGAGGCACCGAATGTGCTGCTTCTGGATGAGCCGAGCAATGATCTGGATATTCCGACATTGACAATTCTGGAGGATTATCTGGATTCTTTTGCAGGGATTGTAATCGCAGTGTCTCATGACAGATATTTTCTGGATAATATTGTGGACAGGATCTTTGCTTTTGAAGGGGATGGACATCTGACGCAGTACGAGGGCGGATATACGGATTATACAGAAGCTCTGGCAAGGAAGGGAGCAACAGTATCTGATGGTTCGGGCGCAGCTGTTGATGTGGAAAAGAAGAAAGCGGCGCAGGCAGACTGGAAGCAGAATCGTCCTCAGAAACTGAAGTTTACCTATAAAGAGCAGCGGGAATTTGAGACGATTGATGATGATATCGCTGCTCTGGAGGAACTGCTGGAGAAGCTTGACAAGGATATGGAGGCGAATGCAACTAATTCTATGAAGCTTCGTGAGATTATGGAGCAGAAAGAGAAGACGCAGGCAGATCTGGATGAGAAGATGGACCGTTGGGTTTACCTTAATGATTTGGCAGAGAAAATCGAAGCGCAGAAGAATGAGAAGTAGAAGAGAGAAACTTTTCAGATTCTATTGACTTTGCGGATGATTCTTTAGTATCATACAGATTATGAGTAGTGTGTAAATAATACAAATGAACAGTATCAGAAAGTTAACAGGAGATATAGATATGGCAGAACAGGTCAGAGTTGTGGTAGACGCAATGGGCGGGGACAATGCCCCGGTAGAGCCGGTCAAGGCTGCAGTGGAAGCTGTGACAGAGAGACAGGACATAAAAGTAATACTTACAGGAAAGCAGGAAGTAATTGAGAAAGAGCTGGCGAAATACTCCGGATATCCGAAGGAGCAGATCGAGGTTGTCAACGCTTCAGAAGTGATTGAGACAGCAGAGCCGCCTGTTTTTGCAATCCGTAAGAAAAAGGATTCATCAATTGTTGTTGGATTGAATATGGTTAAGAAACAGGAAGCAGATGCTTTTGTTTCTTCCGGAAGCACAGGTGCTGTTTTAGTAGGCGGACAGGTGCTGGTAGGAAGAAGTAAAGGCGTGGAGAGACCACCGCTTGCGCCGCTGATTCCTACAATCGACGGAGTATCTCTGCTGATTGACTGTGGAGCAAATGTGGATGCACGTCCATCACATCTGGTGCAGTTTGCGAAGATGGGTTCTATTTATATGGAGAATGTCGTTGGCATTAAGAATCCACGAGTTGCGATTGTAAATAACGGAGCAGAAGAAGAGAAGGGAAATGCACTTGTAAAAGAGACATTCCCGCTTCTGAAAGAATGCAAGAGTATTAACTTCATCGGCAGTATTGAGGCCAGAGATATCCCGGCAGGATATGCGGATGTAGTTGTATGTGAGGCGTTTGTGGGAAATGTAATTCTTAAATTATATGAGGGAGTCGGTTCTGCCCTGGTTCATAAGATCAAAGAGGGAATGATGACGAGTCTTAGAAGCAAAGTCGGGGCACTTCTGGTAAAACCGGCATTAAAAGAGACGCTGAAATCCTTTGATGCAAGTGAATACGGCGGAGCACCGCTTCTCGGTCTGAAGGGACTGGTAGTAAAGACACATGGAAGTGCAAAAGCTATTGAAATCAAGCATGGTATTTTCCAGTGTGTACAGTTCAAACAGGAGAAAATCAACGAAAAGATTGCTGAGCGTATTCTGGAAGACAAAGAAGAAATACCAAAAGCTAAGACAGAAACAGATTTTCTATAAGATTTGATAATAAATGAAAAAAGAAAAATATGAAACAGGAAGGAGGGTGTTGTACATGGAATTGGAAAAGATAAAAGCAATCATCGCAGAGGTCTTAAACATTGATGCCGATTCGATCACCGCAGATACTACGTTTGTAGATGATCTGGGAGCGGATTCTCTTGATATTTTTCAGATCATCATGGGAATTGAAGAGGAATATGAAATTGAGCTTGAGAACGAAGCGGTAGAGCAGATCCAGACCGTGGGTGACGCTATTGAAGCGCTCCGCGCGATCAAATAAAAGATGAAATAAGGATGGGGTTGTCCGGTGACAGCCCCACTCGTATGGAGAGGGTTAAAGGAATGAACAAAAAAACAGAAGAATTAGAAGAGATTATTGGATATCATTTCAAAAATAAGCATTATCTTACACAGGCGCTGACACACAGTTCTTATGCAAATGAGAAGAAGCTTGGTAAGCTGGGATGTAACGAGAGACTGGAGTTTCTGGGCGATGCTGTTCTGGAGCTGATCAGCAGTGATTTTCTGTATGCCAAATTTACCCAGGTTCCGGAGGGTGAACTGACTAAAAAGAGAGCCAGCCTTGTATGTGAGCCAAGTCTTGCCTATTGTGCAAGAGAATTCGGACTTCCACAGTTTCTGCTTCTTGGAAAAGGGGAAGATATGACAGGCGGAAGAAACAGGGATTCTATCGTATCTGATGCGACAGAAGCTTTATTGGGAGCTATTTATCTGGATGGTGGTTTTGCTAGTGCAAAGGAGTTTGTGCTGAATTTTATCCTGAATGATATTGAACACAAACAGCTCTTTTATGATAGCAAGACCATCCTGCAGGAAATCGTGCAGGAAAAGGGAACTCAGCCGGTAGAATACGTTCTGATAAAAGAAGAAGGACCGGATCACAACAAAAACTTTACTGTAGATGCAAGAGTAAATGGTAAAGTAATGGGACAGGGAAGCGGTCATACCAAGAAAGCAGCAGAGCAGGCCGCGGCTTATCAGGCAATCCGCGTGCTTAAGAAATAAACAATTACTGAACGCGAAAGTTACTGTGCACGGAGTGAACAGTAACACACGAAGTGAGCAGTAATAATATACAGGAGAATTATGTATTTAAAGAATATAGAGGTACAGGGGTTTAAATCGTTTGCCCAGAAGATCAATTTTGAATTTCATAATGGAATTACCGGCATTGTAGGCCCGAATGGAAGTGGGAAGAGCAATGTTGGCGATGCGGTGAGATGGGTTCTGGGTGAACAGAGTGCCAAGTCTTTACGAGGAGGAAATATGCAGGATGTTATTTTCTCCGGTACAGAGACAAGGAAACCTTTAAGCTATGCGTCGGTGGCTATCACGCTGGACAATTCCGATCATAAACTCCCGGTTGATTTTAATGAAGTTACAGTTACCAGAAGACTTTACCGTTCCGGTGAGAGTGAATATAAGATCAATGGAAGTGCCTGCCGATTGAAGGATATCAACGAGATGTTCTATGATACCGGTATTGGTAAAGAAGGTTATTCGATTATCGGACAGGGCCAGATCGACAGGATCTTAAGCGGAAAGCCGGAAGAACGAAGAGAGCTTTTTGATGAGGCAGCAGGTATTGTTAAATTTAAAAGAAGAAAGAATACCACAATCAAGAAGCTGGAGGAAGAACGTCAGAATCTGGTGCGAGTGACCGACATCCTTTCAGAACTTACCAGACAGCTGGGACCGCTGGAGAAGCAGTCTGAGACAGCCAGAATTTACCTTGCAAAAAGGGAAACGCTGAAAGAACTGGATGTAAATATGTTCCTGATGGAGTTTGCGAATACGGCACAGGCGCTGAAAGAACTGGAAGAGAAACTTGCTATCGCACAGAATCAGTTAAAAGATACCCAGAAATCCTATGATCAGACGAAGGTTGAATATGAGCGTCTGGAACAGGAGCTGGAAGATTTAAATGCAAAAATGGATGCACTGCGTATTTCCGGTCAGGAACAGGCAATTCATAAACAGCAGCTGGAAGGTCAGGTAAACGTATTAAATGAGCAGATCCTTGCAGGTGCGCAGAATGAGGAGCATTACAAGGGACGCCTTCAGGCGATTGAGGAGGAACTTTCCGTAAGAACTTCTTCGCAGAAAAAACTGGAAGCAGAGAGAGCAGATATTTATGCGCAGTTAAAGACAGTCCGCACGAAACTTTCTGAGGAAGAAGAGAAGTTAAAGACAGCGCAGGAGAACATCGAGGCCTGTACGCAGGAAGTGGAGGATGGTAAGAATGAAATCATTGAAATCCTCAACAGCCGTGCAAACACAAAAGGTAAGGCTCAGAGATTTGACGCAATGATGGAGCAGGCAGATATCCGTAAAGCGGAGATCAGCCAGCGAATCCTCAGATTAAAAAGCGAAGAGGAAGAGCAGCAGACGATTCTTTCCAAAGCACAGAAACAATATGACGAGATCACAGAGCAGATTCAGTCTATGAATGAGGAATGTGAACATCTCAGTCAGAGCGCGGAACAGATTCAGGGGAAACTGAAAGAACAGAACGCTCAGATGGAAATGGGGCAGACTGCATATCACAGAGAGGCTTCCCGTCTGGAATCACTTAAGAATATCACAGAGCGCTATGATGGTTATGGAAACAGTATCCGAAGAGTCATGGAACAGAAAGAACTGGTTCCGGGAATCCAGGGCGTTGTTGCGGATCTGATCCAGGTAAACAAAGATTATGAGATCGCGATTGAGACTGCATTGGGCGGAAGCATCCAGAACATTGTTACAGACAATGAACAGACGGCGAAAACACTGATTGAGTTTCTTAAGAAGAATCGTTATGGACGTGCTACATTTCTGCCTATGAGCAGTATCAGTCCAAGAGGAGAATTTACCCCGAGAGAGGCACTGAGAGAACCGGGCGTTATCGGTATTGCCAGTGAACTTGTGACCACAGAGCCACAGTATCAGCAGATTACGAAGTTTCTTCTCGGAAGAGTGCTGGTAGTTGATAATATTGACCATGCGATTACTATCGGAAGGAAATACAGACACAGTCTGAGAATGGTTACCACAGAGGGTGAATCCTTAAGCCCGGGTGGTTCCATGACAGGTGGTGCGTTCAGAAACAACAGCAACCTGCTTGGAAGACGTCGTGAGATCGAAGAGCTGGAAACAAAAGTAAGCCAGCTGAAGAATAATCTTCTGGAAATGCAGAAAGCGATTGAAGAAAATCGTAATCAGAGAAATATGATCCGTGACACGATTGCAGAATTTCAGGAGAAACTCCGCCAGAAATATATCGAGCAGAATACTGCCAGAATGAATATCAAACAGCAGGAGAAAAAGGCAGAAGAAATCCGAAGTGGATATGATCAGATTAACAGAGACCAGGCAGAAATCAAACGCCAGGTTATGGAGATCAGACAGGATCACGAACGAATCGCGCAGGAACTGGAAAGTTCTAAACAGGATGAAAAAGAACTGGAGAGTTTTATCGAAACAAAGCAGTCAGAACTGGACGAGTGGAAAGAGGAAGAAGGAAAGGTTTCCAAAGGTCTGGAAGAGATTCGTCTTCAGTCATCCACCCTTGATCAGAAAGAGAAATTTGACCAGGAAAACTTAAGCCGACTGAGATCAGAAGTGAAGGCTCTGCAAACCGAGAAAGACGGAATCTATGAGTTTCTTGCTCACAGCAGTGAAGAGATGGAAAAGAAGCAGCAGATGATTACACAGCTTAAGAAAGAGGCAAAAGAATCAGACCTGCACGAGAGACAGTCAAAGGAACAGCTGGAAAATCTGCAGAAAGAAAAAGAAAGCAGAAACTCCCGGCATAAAGAGTTCTTTGAGAAAAGAGATTATCTGTCCGGCCAGATCGGGCTTCTGGATAAAGAATGCTGCCGTCTGCAGGGGCAGATGGAGAAGCTGGAAGAGAGCAGGGAGGAACGGATCGCTTATATGTGGTCAGAGTATGAGATTACCCCGAATAATGCTCTTTCTTACAGAAAAGAGGAACTGACAGACCTTTCAGAGATGAAGAAACAGGCAGCTCAGATCAAAGATGATATCAGAAGGCTCGGACCTGTCAACGTAAATGCGATAGAGGATTACAAAGAACTTCTGGAACGTCATACATTCCTTTCAGGACAGTATGAGGATCTGGTTACAGCGGAGAAAACCCTGGAACAGATCATTCAGGAGCTTGACGAGGGAATGCGCAAGCAGTTTACAGAGAAGTTTGGCGAAATCCAGAAGGAATTTGACAAAGCATTCAAAGAACTTTTTGGAGGCGGAAAAGGAACGCTGGAGCTTGATGAGGAGGCTGATATCCTGGAAGCCGGGATTAAGATCATTTCCCAGCCACCTGGCAAGAAACTGCAGAATATGATGCAGCTTTCCGGTGGAGAGAAAGCACTGACAGCAATCGCTCTTCTTTTCGCAATTCAAAATCTGAAACCGTCACCGTTCTGCCTTCTGGATGAAATCGAGGCTGCGCTTGATGATTCCAACGTAGGACGTTTTGCCGGATATTTACAGAAGTTGACGAAAAACACACAATTTATTATAATAACTCATAGACGTGGAACTATGAACGCCGCAGACCGGCTTTATGGAATTACCATGCAGGAAAAAGGGGTATCGACACTGGTTTCTGTTGACTTAGTAGAGAACCAGCTTACCCAGTAACAGGAGGAGTATCATGGCAGAAGAAAAGAAAGGTTTTTTTAAACGTCTGGTCAGTGGACTGACAAAGACCAGAGACAATATCGTAGCCGGATTTGACAGTATTTTCAGTGGATTTTCCAGCATTGATGATGATTTCTATGAAGAACTGGAAGAGATTCTGATCATGGGAGATATCGGAATTAATGCAACCACTTCTATTATTGAGAATTTAAAGAAAGAGGTTTCCGAGCGTCGCATTAAGGAGCCGATGGAATGTAAGCAGCTTCTGATCAATGAGATTAAGGATCAGATGCGCGTGGACAGTACAGAGTATGAATTTGAGAATCGTAAATCTGTAGTCCTCGTGATCGGTGTCAATGGCGTTGGAAAGACTACCTCTGTAGGAAAGCTTGCGGGCAAGTTAAAGGATCAGGGTAAGAAAGTAGTTCTTGCGGCAGCCGATACATTTCGTGCAGCAGCCGGAGAACAGCTGACTGAGTGGGCGCACCGCGCAGGCGTAGAGATTATTGGTGGTCAGGCAGGCGCGGATCCGGCATCTGTAATCTATGACGCGGTGGCAGCTGCCAAAGCAAGAAATGCGGACGTACTTCTGTGCGATACAGCAGGACGTCTTCATAATAAAAAGAACCTTATGGAAGAACTTCGCAAAATCTACAAGATTCTGGAGAGAGAGTATCCGGATGCATATCTGGAGACACTGGTAGTACTGGATGGTACCACCGGACAGAATGCTCTTGCACAGGCGAGACAGTTTGCGGAGGTCGCAAATGTCAACGGTATCATCCTGACCAAGCTGGATGGAACTGCCAAAGGTGGTATTGCAGTTGCAATCCAGTCTGAGCTTGATATACCGGTGAAGTACATTGGCGTAGGAGAAAGTATTGACGATCTTCAGAAATTCGATGCAGATGCATTTGTAAATGCGTTGTTTGATGTGGACCATAGAGAAACCCCGGACGCTTAAAATTACAACTGAAAAATGGAGGAACAACATGCTTACATTAGAGAGTTTTGAACAGGCATCAGAGATCGTAAAACAGGTCACACAGGAAACAAAGCTGATCAAAAGCAGCTACTTCAGTGATCTTACAGGAAACAAAGTTTATCTGAAACCGGAGAATATGCAGCGTACAGGTGCATACAAGGTTCGTGGAGCTTATTATAAGATCAGCACACTTTCAGATGAAGAGAGAAATAAAGGGCTGATCACAGCATCTGCAGGAAATCATGCGCAGGGTGTTGCTTATGCAGCTCATAAATATGGAGTAAAGGCAGTGATCGTTATGCCTACAACTACTCCGCTGATCAAGGTTGAGAGAACAAAGAGCTATGGTGCAGAGGTTATTCTGCATGGCGATGTATATGATGAGGCATGTGCACATGCACTGGAGCTTGCCGAGAAAGAGGGATATACATTTATCCATCCGTTTGATGACCTGGCAGTTGCAACAGGACAGGGTACGATCGCAATGGAAATCGTTCAGGAGCTTCCGCTTGTTGATTATATCCTGGTTCCGATCGGTGGAGGCGGACTTGCAACAGGTGTTTCCACACTTGCGAAGCTTTTGAATCCACATATCAAAGTAATCGGTGTTGAGCCGGCCGGTGCAGCATGTATGAAGGCTTCTCTGAAGAAGGGGGAGGTTGTGACTCTTCCTCATGTAAATACGATTGCTGATGGTACTGCTGTGCAGACTCCTGGAAAGAAGATTTTCCCGTATATCCATAAGAATCTGGATGATATCATCACGATTGAGGATGATGAACTGATCGTTGCTTTCCTTGACATGGTTGAGAATCATAAGATGATCGTTGAGAATTCCGGCCTTCTGACAGTGGCAGCGCTTCGTCATCTGGATGTGAAGGGTAAGAAGGTTGTTTCTATCTTAAGTGGTGGAAATATGGACGTTATCACGATGTCTTCTGTTGTTCAGCATGGTCTGATCCAGAGAGACAGAATCTTTACTGTGTCTGTTCTGATTCCGGATAAGCCGGGTGAACTGGTTCGTGTGGCCAGTGTGATTGCGAAGGCACAGGGTAATGTTATTAAGCTGGATCATAACCAGTTTGTAAGTACGAACAGAAATGCGGCTGTGGAGCTTAAGATTACGCTGGAGGCATTTGGTACGGATCATAAGAATGAGATTGTGAAGGCGCTTGAGGATGCAGGATGCAGACCGAAGGTGATTCGTCCTAGTCTGTAATTGCTAAAAGAGGATAGTGTAAAGATTACTTGCAGGATAGGTGAGTGACTGAATAGTGGAAACCCTGGGGTTCATTGAATGAATCCTGGGGTTTGTTTTTTTTATTTCAAAGGGACGCGCAGAAAAATCTTTTGTTTCGTGTGCGGTTTCGGGTCCTAAGATATTCTAAGCCGTCATAAATCTGCTAAAAGCATGAGCAATCTGAGCCAAACTCGCTGCGCTCAGACAGTGTCTCAGATTGCTCATAACGCAGATTTCTGACGACTAAGAATATCTAAGAACCCTGCAAATGCACACGAAACAAAAGATTTTTCTGCGCTGGGTGTTGAGAGTGGGAGTATTTTGTACAGTATAGAGGACTTGATGATTGGATATTGACAAAATTCCATCATTAGATATAATAATGATAGAAAAATATAAAAATGCCATCATTATAAAGGAAGGCGATGCATAATTTGGATGTAACGTTAAATGGTATTGAGGTATATTTAAGTGAAGTAAAAGAGGAAATCCGAAAAAACAGGTATAGGCTTGAACTTAATTCTCGTCGACAGGATAATAGAGATTTATTTCTTACCTATGTCCTTGATGAGACAATGGCAAAGGATATTTTACTCGGATTGACGGCAACTGATTTTTCTGAAATATTGCAAAATGAACACAAAGGATATGAACATGAGCTGTTGTATGTTTTTGGCAAAGATATAGAGCTTTTGGAAAGAATGGGTAACGCTTGTAGAACAGTATCATTATACATAAAATTTAACAAGATGGATAACTGTTATGTGATTATAGTATCTTTGCATGAACAGAAATATCCAATTAATTACTATTTTAAATAGTAGTATGATAAGGAGGAACTATCATGGCAGAGAAAAGGAGAATTGATTTTTGTACAGTATGCAGAAAAGAAACGGAATATACCCTGCAAAAAAGAAATATTAAAAAAAAGATTAAAGAGGTGGAATATACATTTGGTATTACAGTTGCAATATGTGATGAATGTGGGGAAGAGATGAGTATTCCCGGGTTAATTGATAAAAATATTCAGGAAGTTAATGAACAGTACAGAGCTTATGAAGGCATTGTTTCGATAGGTGATATTGAGAAACTCATGAAAATTTATAAAATCGGGAAAGCGCCATTATCTCTGGCCTTAGGGTTTGGTGAAATAACTATTACGAGATATCTCTCTGGTCAGATACCGTCGAAGGAATATTCTGATATTATGAAGAGAGCATTATCTTCCCCAACTTTTATGAAAGAAAAATTGCGTGAAAATAGGGAGAAAATCGCTGTTGCAGCTTATAATAAAGCTATGGACGCGGCGATACAGTTGGAGTCACTTTTTTCAGTTTCTGATAAAATGCTACGAGTGATTTCGTATGTGTTTGAGAGGCTTGAGGAAGTAACACCCCTTATGCTTCAAAAGTTGCTTTATTTTATTCAGGGAGTATCTTATGCGTTGAATGCAAAACCAATGTTTACTGAGAATTGTCAGGCATGGGTGCATGGTCCTGTTTATCCTGAAGTATATGACATATTCAGGGACTTCAAATATAATCCTATTGAAGATGCACGTTTTGTAATCTTTGAATGTGCAGAAGATGTGATTACTGAAGAGGAGTGTAGAACTATTGATTTAGTAGTCAATACTTTCGGTGAGTATGGTGGAAAAGTTCTGGAAAGAATCACCCATGAAGAAATGCCATGGAAACTTGCCAGAAAAGGATATACAGACAATATTCCGTCTAATGAGACGATTACGATGGAGAATATAGAAGAATATTATACTGAAAAAAATGCGGAATATGATTTTTCTACAGAGAAAGGTCTTAAAAAATATATTAGGGATATTCTTCAATGAGGATATTTGGCTTGAAGTGTGAAATATGATGTACAGTTAAAAAAGTATTTAAAGCTTGCAAAAAAGCAAAATAAGACAAGAACGCTGTGCTATGATCTGAAGTCAGGTGTGGCATAGCGGTTTTTATTTCCTGAAATTATTAAATGTAGTATTGATGGAAATGGCTGTGAAAGCATGTTATACTAAAAAATAAAGGAATATATCAAAGTAACGGAGGATAAGAAAGTGGCGGAAGCAGAAAATAGTAAGGATTTAATTAGTGTATTATAGAGGTATACAAAAGAGGAGCAATCAGAGAAGCGACAATGTCAAAATATCTGATGACTCAGAAATGGGTAGAAAAGCTAGTGCCGGAATTAAAGGTTTGTGAACTGACAAGAACTGTGTATCAGCAATACTGAACGATTATGCCAAAGAACACGAAAGACAGACGACATTGGATTTTCATCATCAGTTAAAAGGAGCAATTCTGGATGCTGTTGATGAGGGACTGGTTTATTCTTTTGGTTGCGAAAACGGGCATGCGTTTTTCAGAAGCGCTTGCGATTACGCCGGCAGATTTTGATTTTGCAAGGCAGACTCTGTCTATCAGTAAGACCTGGGATTATAAAGGAGAGGGTGGCTTTCTGCCGACAAAAAAATAAGTCTTCTGTCCGTAAGATTCAGATTGACTGGCAGATCGTAGTGAAGTTTTCAGAATTGATTAAAACACTTCCGGAAGATAAACCGATTTTTGTGGGTGAATCGCAAATTTACAACTCAACGGTAAATGGTGTGCTTGCAAGACATTGCAAAGCCTGTGGAATCTCAGAGATCTCTATTCATGGACTGCGCCATACGCATGCATCACTATTATTGTTTGCAGGTGTGTCCATTGCAAGTGTGGCGCGCAGACTGGGACATGCAAGTATGACAACAACACAAAAGACATATCTGCATATTATTCAGGAACTTGAAAACAAAGATGTTGATTTGGTGATGAGAACTTTATCGGGATTATAAATTAAAGATCATGGAAACACTTACACTGATTAGGTAAAAGCTCTTTGCAACTATTGCAATAAAGGATATAACGAAGCCGATAGAAAGTGAATGTATATGAATAATTGTGCAACTATAAGAAATGAAGGAAAATATACAATATTTGCATTTCGCAATCATAATATTCGTTTTATGACATCAGTAAGATTGGAACGTTACACGAAAATTGTAGACTGGGATTATGGGTATCTGGTGGTGATGGCAAAATATAAAGGATTGGATGAGGTTGAAGAGTATATCGATTTAATTCCGATTTTGGAAAGGCTCTACTATGATGCGGATGAATTTTTAAAGCCAATTAAGCAGGTGAGAATCGATTATGCTGTTTGATTTAAAAAGAAAAAATTATTCCCTTGTCAAGAGAAAATGCTTGACACCGTACCTGAAATAGGTTAAGATAGTCAAGGTGATTACAGATGGAGAAGTTTGTAGAGCAAGGTTATTTATATGATTTTTATGGAGAACTTCTGACAGAGAGACAGCAGCAGGTTTATGAGAGCGTGGTGCTGGAGGATTATTCGTTGAGTGAAGTCGCAGAGGATCTGGGCATCAGCAGACAGGGTGTGCATGATATGATCAAGAGATGCAATAAGACCCTTGAGGAATATGAACAGAAGCTCCATCTTGTAGAGAAATTCCTGAATATACGGGCGCAGGTGAAGCAGATCCGTGTACTTGCCCAGGAATATCATTCCGATGAAATTGCAAATATTTCCAATGAGATTTTAGAGGAGTTATAACATATGGCATTTGAGAGCTTGACTGATAAACTGCAGAATGTATTTAAGAAGTTGCGAAGCAAGGGCCGCCTGACAGAGGAGGACGTTAAGCTTGCTCTTAAGGAAGTAAAGATGGCCCTGTTAGAGGCTGACGTAAACTTTAAGGTCGTGAAGCAGTTTACCAAATCTGTACAGGAGCAGGCAATCGGACAGGACGTTATGAGCGGTCTGAATCCGGGCCAGATGGTGATCAAGATTGTAAATGATGAACTTGTGAAACTTATGGGAAGTGAGACAACAGAGTTGCCTCTTCGTCCTGGAAATGAAATTACAGTGTTCATGATGGCAGGTCTGCAGGGTGCAGGTAAGACCACCACAGTTGCGAAGCTTGCAGGCAAGCTGAAGTCCAAAGGTAAGAAACCTCTCTTGGTTGCCTGTGATGTTTACCGTCCGGCGGCTATCACACAGCTGCAGGTCAATGGTGAGAAACAGGGCGTGGAAGTATTTTCCATGGGAGATAAGCAGAAACCTGTAGATATTGCGAAAGCAGCAATCGAGCATGCGAAAGCAAACCAGCAGAATGTGGTGCTTATCGATACAGCCGGTCGTCTTCATGTCGACGAGGATATGATGCAGGAGCTTGCAGATATTAAAGAGAATATTCATGTAGATGCAACAATCCTGATCGTAGATGCGATGACAGGACAGGATGCGGTAAATGTGGCTAGTACATTTGCTGATAAGGTAGGAATCGACGGTGTCATTCTTACGAAGATGGATGGTGATACCCGAGGTGGTGCAGCCCTTTCTATCAAGGCAGTAACCGGTAAACCTATTTTATATGTAGGTATGGGCGAGAAGCTTTCTGATCTGGAGCAGTTCTATCCGGAACGTATGGCTTCCAGAATCCTTGGTATGGGTGATGTCATGAGTCTGATCGAGAAAGCGGAAGCTTCTATTGATAAAGAACAGGCACAGGACATGCAGAAGAAGTTAAAGAAAATGGACTTTGACTTCAACGATTATCTTACCAGTATGGAACAGATGAATAAGATGGGCGGTATCGGCAGTATCCTGAACATGCTTCCAGGAATGGGCGGCAAGATGAAGGACATCGAGGGAATGATCGATGAGAAAGCGATGGACAGAACCAAGTCAATCATCCTTTCTATGACACCTCAGGAGAGAAGCAATCCGTCAATCCTGAATATTTCCAGAAAGAACCGTATTGCCAGAGGCGCAGGAGTTGATGTCTCCGAAGTAAACCGTCTGGTGAAGCAGTTTGAACAGAGTAAGAAGATGATGAAACAGATGCCTGGTCTTATGGGCGGTAAAGCCGGTAAGCGTGGCGGCGGATTCAAACTCCCGTTCGGACTGTAAGTTAAGGTTGCCGGGCACGAAGTGAACAGCAGCTATTTGAGAAGTTAGCGAAGCGAATAACGCTTTGACATAAAAAGTTACTGTCTGAAACGGGCAGTAATTGCAAACATAAGAAAACAATATATTTTAATTTAATGGAGGAAATGAAACAATGGCAGTTAAAATCAGATTAAGAAGAATGGGACAGAAGAAAGAACCTTTTTATAGAATCGTAGTTGCAGATTCCCGTTGCAAACGTGATGGAAGATGTATCGAAGAAATCGGAACATATGATCCAAACCTTGAGCCAAGCGCTGTAACAGTAAACGAAGAAGCAGCTAAGAAATGGCTTGCAGCAGGAGCTCAGCCTACAGATGTTGTAGCAAAAATCCTCAAAGATGCCGGAATCGAAAAATAATTCAGATTTACCAGGTAAGGTATTTCTGCAGCGTCCGTAGGGGACGGGTCAGGGAGGTATGTAATGAAAGAATTAGTGGAAGTAATTGCAAAATCTCTTGTTGAAAATCCGGATGAAGTGGTTGTTACTGAGACAGAAAAGGAAGACGCAATTATCGTTGAGCTGAAGGTCGGACCTGCTGATATGGGTAAGGTTATCGGACGTCAGGGAAGAATTGCGAAAGCAATCCGCACTGTAGTCAAAGCGGCTTCTTCAAAAAGCAGCAAAAAAGTGATTGTAGATATTCTGCAATGAAAATAGGGTCAGGAGCTGTGGAACATCCCATGGCTCCTGATTTGGGTTTATTATGAAAAAATGGGAGAGCAGATGGAAGATTTATTAAAAGTTGGTGTGATCACTACGACACACGGAGTACGCGGAGAAGTAAAGGTATATCCAACCACAGATGCAGACAGATTTCTGGATCTGGAATATGTTCTGCTTGACACTGGCAGAGAGAAAAGAAAGCTTGAAATTGAGAATGTTAAGTATTTCAAGAACCTTGTAATTCTGAAATTCAAGGGAATTGACAATATTAATGATATAGAGATGTATAAGAAAAGAGAACTCTGGGTTCCGAGAGAAGAAGCACAGGAGCTGGAAGATGATGAGTATTATATTGCAGACCTGATCGGAATGGATGTGGTTCTCGAAGATGGAAGCAAATTTGGAACTTTGAAAGATGTAATGGAGACTGGTGCCAATGATGTCTATGTAGTAGAAGACACGAAAGGTGCGGAGGTTCTTCTTCCTGCGATTAAGGAGTGTATTCTTGATGTGGATGTGGAGAAGAATGTAATGACCATTCATCTGATGAAAGGATTAATATAAATGAATTTTCATGTTTTGACCCTGTTTCCGGAGATGATTGAAAATGGTATGAACACGAGTATTACCGGACGTGCCATTACAAAAGGTCTCCTGACACTGGAAGCAGTGAATATCCGCGATTATGCGTTTAATAAACATCAGAAAGTGGATGACTATACTTATGGCGGCGGCGCCGGGATGCTGATGCAGGCAGAACCGGTTTATCTCGCATATGAGGCGATTGCCAAACGCACAGCAAAGCGACCGAGGGTTGTATATCTGACTCCTCAGGGACAGGTATTTAATCAGGCAATGGCACGCGAGATGGCGCAGGAGGAAGATTTGGTATTTCTCTGTGGACACTATGAAGGAATCGACGAACGTGTTCTGGAGGAAATCGTGACAGATTATGTATCTATCGGAGATTATGTGCTTACAGGCGGAGAACTTCCGGCTATGGTCATGATGGATTCTATTTCCAGAATGGTTCCGGGAGTGCTGAATAATCAGGAATCCGGTGAGACAGAATCTTTTGCGGGAAATCTTCTGGAATATCCGCAGTACAGCCGCCCGGAAGAATGGCATGGGAAGAAGGTGCCGGAGGTTCTGATGTCCGGTCATCATGCAAATATAGAGAAATGGCGCAGGGAGCAGTCTGTTTACCGTACGGCAAAGAGACGCCCGGATCTTTTAAAGAAGGCGGATCTGACCAATAAAGAATGGAATTATGTGCGCCAGTTAAGGAAACAGTGGAAGGAAGAAGAGGAGCAGACAAAATGAAAACAGCAGATTTTTATTATGATCTTCCTCAGGAACTGATTGCTCAGGATCCTCTGGAGGACAGAAGTTCATCCAGACTGATGCATCTGTCTTTACAGGATGGAAGCATTGAACACCGTCATTTTACAGATGTACTGGATTATCTGGAAGAGGGTGACTGCCTGGTTATCAATGATACAAAGGTAATCCCTGCCCGCTTATACGGACATAAAGAAGAGACAGGAGCACTGATTGAGATCCTGCTTCTGAAGAGAAAAGAAAACGATATCTGGGAATGTCTGGTAAAACCTGGAAAGAAAGCACGTCCGGGAGCGAAGATCACATTTGGAAACGGAATTTTAAAGGGTGAGATCATTGATGTTGTGGAAGAGGGAAACCGCCTGATTCAGTTCCATTATGAAGGAATCTTTGAGGAGATTCTGGATCAGCTTGGAGAAATGCCTCTGCCACCATATATTACTCATAAACTGAAAGACAAGAACCGTTATCAGACTGTTTACGCAAAGAATGAAGGATCCGCAGCAGCACCGACCGCAGGTTTGCATTTTACAAAAGAATTGCTGGAAAAGGTGAAAGAAAAAGGCGTGAATATCGCCCATGTGACTCTTCACGTAGGCCTTGGAACTTTCCGTCCTGTAAAGGTTGATGATGTGGAAAGCCACCATATGCATTCTGAATTCTATATTGTAGAAGAGGATCAGGCGAAGCTGATCAACGATACAAAGAAAGCAGGAAAACGTGTTATTTCCGTAGGAACCACGAGTTGCAGAACTCTGGAATCCGCAACAGGAGAAGATGGAATCCTGAGATCAGGAAGTGGCTGGACAGAGATTTTCATTTATCCGGGATATAAATTCAAAATGATCGATGGATTGATCACAAACTTCCATCTGCCGGAATCCACACTTCTGATGCTGGTATCCGCACTGGCTGGCAAGGAGAATATCATGCGCGCCTATGAGACGGCAGTACAGGAAAGATATAGATTTTTCTCTTTTGGGGATGCGATGATAATTATATAATATCAATATAAAAATATTTCATATTATATAATGGATAATATGAAATACATAAAGAAAGCCGAGAAATCTGAAAGGACTTCCCGGCTTTTTGCGTCTAATTCATATCAACTGTGTTATTATCAGAAGAATTAGCACTATCTGTATTATTTCCTGTTGTGCTGCTATTATATTTTGCAGTAAAGGTAGTACCTTCCGCAGTAGAGATCCACGAGCTTCGATCATTGATCTTATTCAAAATTCGTGTAGTTTCGTCGCCCTCGGCAGGAGTTGGCTGATAGTTATTGTAACCTTCATATGCTGCGGAAGAGATAGAGCATGGAATAATATTAGTCACATTATCATCTTTGACGCCGTCAGAATCAATGGTAAAGGTCTGCTGATAGATCATGGTGTCCATATCGCTTGGAGAACTGTTTCCGCCGAAGCAGAAGTTTCCAAGACTGTACACGATATTTTTACCCTTATAGGTTTCAATGCCCTGAAGAACATGAGGGTGATGTCCACATACAAGATCGGCACCTTCATCAATTGCCAGGCGTCCAAGGGTTGCCTGGTTGCTGTCCGGGACGGTTTCGGTCTCATTTCCCCAGTGGAAAATAACTACGATTAGCTGCGCGCCATCAGCTTTTATTTTCGCAATATTATCTTTTAACTGCTGTTCTCTGCTAAGGTGGTCATTCAGTTCATAGATGCCGACTAATCCGACTTTAACACCCTTTATATCCATTACGGCGGTTTCATCATATCCGAAATGTACGATTCCTGCATTATCCAATGCGGTGAGTGTGTCTTCGAAACTCTGATCTCCGTAGTCATGGCTGTGGTTATTGGCAGTATTTACCGCTTCAACAGAACCACTTGTCAAAATAGAAGCATAAGAGGCAGGTGCTTTGAAAGCAAATGTTTTATCTTCACGTTCGGTTGAGTCAGTAAGTGTTCCTTCGAAATTCGCAATCGTCAGATCATCTGCAGAGAAAATGCTCTTTACATTCTGCAGGAAATAATCGGCACCATAATTTTCATAGTAAGCGTTTAAACTGGTGTCATAATCAAATGTCTCATCTGTCCCAAGGGTACAGTCACCTACAATGCTGAGAGTCAGAGATACAGGCGAATCTACGGTAGAATCTGATGCTGTATCAGATTCAGAAGGATCAGGAGCCGAAGAAGCGGATTTGCTGCTGTCCGAAGAGACATTCATTGATACAGCATTTTTGGAAGCGGTTTTCCGTGAATGTATATAGTTGCTGCATCCGCGGATTCCTGCCAGAAGCAGTATAAAGACCAGAACAAAAATGCCGATTCCGGCTGCAATCAGTAGTTTCTGCCGTCTTTCCTGATAATATTTTGATTTTCTGTAGATATTTTTTCTGCGGGATGTCGAGGTTTTGCCCTGTGGTCTTTTAGATTTAGGATTCATATGTATTCTCGCTTTCTTATGAGTTATAAGGACATTCAGATTACTGAAAAATGAAAAAACAGTGGTCTATTCAGTATCCGTACAGTTAAGGATTTAAATCATTGGAAAACTCTCTGAGGTGAAATAAGAATCTGGATTTATATTTCACAAAAACAGATATATTCATATGAAAATTTTGTGTGAATAATGGATTACTGAATGGTTAAATTATATAAGAAGTATATAGAGAATTCACAGAATCGTCAACAAATAAGTCTTTTCATAAAACCACATTTTTGTTATAATACTATGACAAAAGGTTACATAAATATTACAGGCAGAGGAATGGGATATGTTATATATAGGAAATCACACAAGCTCATCCAAAGGATATCTGGCGATGGGAAAACAGATGCTTGCAAATGGCGGCAACACATTTGCATTTTTTACCAGAAATCCAAGAGGGGGAAAGGCAAAAGAGATTGATCCGCAGGATGTACAGGCTTTTTTAAAGTTGGAGCAGGAGAATCATTTCGGCAAGTTGGTAGCGCATGCGCCATATACAATGAACTGCTGTGCTGCGAAGGAGAATCTGAGAGAGTTCGCCAGAGAGACAATGGTGGATGATTTGAAACGTTTGGAACTGACACCGGGAAATTATTACAATTTTCATCCGGGCAGCCATGTAGGTCAGGGAGAGGAAACAGGAATTGCCAAAATCGCGGAAATCCTGAATGAAGTTCTTACAAAAGAACAGAGCACGACAGTTCTTCTTGAGACAATGTCAGGAAAGGGCAGCGAGGTAGGAAGAAACTTTCAGGAACTGCGCCAGATTATTGACCAGGTGGAACTGAAAGAGAAACTGGGCGTCTGTCTGGATACCTGTCATGTCTGGGATGGAGGATATGATATCGTCAGTGATCTTGACGGGGTATTTACTGAGTTTGACCAGATCATCGGTCTTGACAGACTGAAAGCGATTCATTTAAATGACAGTATGAATGGTCTTGGCAGTCACAAAGACCGTCATGCCAGAATCGGGGAAGGCGAGATTGGACTGGAAGCACTTGTGCGTGTGATTAATCATCCCGCGACAAAAGGCGTTCCGTTTATTCTGGAAACACCGAACGATGATGAGGGGTGGGCGCGTGAGATTGCACTTCTCAGGAAAGAGTATGAGGAAAAATAAGGATGAAAACATTGATTTTTAATGGTTCACCGAGGAAAAACGGCGAAACTGCATATATGATTCGAACATTGCAGGAAAATCTCGGCGGAGAGTACAAAGTAGTTGATGCATACAGGGCACAGATTCGCCCGTGTATAGATTGCAGATGGTGTTTTGACCATGCGGGATGTGCGGTTAAAGATGAGTGGCAGGAGGTTCTTTCCTATATTGAGGAATGTGACCACATTATTATTGCCTCCCCTGTATATTTTGAAGAAGTTACGGGCATGCTTCTTGCAGCGATGAGCAGGCTGCAGACCTATTTTAGTGCCAGATATATCCGTAAAGAAGAACCGGTTCCGAAGAAAAAAACAGGAGCTGTTCTTCTGGCTGCAGGAAGTATCGGACCAAGAGAGAAAGCAGAGAGCACAGCAGAAATGCTGCTTCGCCAGATGAGCTGTGAGAGTCTGGGAACGGTGTATGTAAACCGTACAGATAAAGTGCCGGTCAGAGACAGGGATGATATGATACAGAAGATAAAAGATCTGGCAGTTAAATTAAAGATGAAAGGATGAATAGAATGAAGAAATTTAGATACATGATAATTACAGGTATGCTTCTTGCATCTATCGGTCTGACCGGTTGTGGAAAAAAGTCAGAAGATGATATTACGAACAAAGAAATCTATCAGGATGACCTTCAGCCGCTGACAGAAGAAGAACTCAATGAAATGGATGCGGACACTTCTGATGAAGATATGAAGCAGATTGACGAACCTGAGGATGAAAATGCAGATAGTGCAGAGACAGCAGATGTTGCGAAAACAGAAAATACAACAGAAAATACAGCAAAAGATGCTGCATCCCCAGATACAACAAAAACTTCAAAATAGTCAGGAATACTACATCATTTTCCGCTTATAATAAGCAAGTAGCGGAAGTGGATTGTGAATATCCGATTGACGATTTATGAAAAAAGCACTCGTGGGAGTGCTTTTTTCGTTAGAAGAAGTAAATATTTAATTGAATCAGGTAAATTTCCTGCTTCAATTGCAGATACCTGCCTGATTTCTGTTGAAGAAAACTCCGTCAAATTAAGAAAAAACTTCGTTTTTCAGTTCTTCCCCATTCATAAATGCCTTTGCATTTTCCAGAGTGGTTTCTGCGATGTTATCCAGTGCCTCGCGTGTAAAGAATCCCTGATGAGAGGTCATGACTACATTCGGGAAGGAGAGAAGACGCTGAGTGATAGAACTCTGCAGAATACGCTCGGACATATCCTCAAATACAAAGTCAGTTTCTTCTTCATAAACATCAAGACCAACTGCAAAGAATTTATGATCGCGGATTCCGGAAATCAGATCTTCTGTTTTGATCAGACCACCACGGGAAGTATTTACAAGAATCACGCCATCTTTCATCTTAGAAATGGTTTCTTCATTGATGAGATGTTTGGTTTCTTTAGTGAGAGGGCAGTGAAGACTGATCAGATCACTGGTTGCAAGAAGCTCATCCAGAGATACATATTCCAGATAATCAAGGTTTTTATTCGGATAAAGATCGTAAGCGATAACTTTCATGCCAAATCCCTTGCAGATTTTTGCCATTGCCTGTCCGATTTTACCTGTACCGATGATACCGGCTGTTTTCTGATAGAAGTTTACGCCCATCAGACCGCTTAATGCAAAGTTGTTTTCGCGGCATTTGATGTATGCTTTATGTGTGTGGCGGTTTGCTGTGAGAGCAAGTGCCATTGCATGTTCGGCAACAGCTTCCGGAGAATATCCCGGAACACGCAGAACCTTTATTCCGTATTTGTGAGCAGTTTCCAGATCCACATTATTATATCCGGCGCAGCGCATAAGGATCAGTTTTACGCCCTGTGCGTTAAGTTCTTCGATTACCTGAGTGCCCAGATCTGCGTTTACGAAAGCACAGATGGCTTCATAGCCGTGAGCAAGGGATGCGGTTTCTTCATGAATATTTGCTTCTGTAAATTTAATTTCAATACCTGGATAGGAAGGAAGAAGTTTTTCAAAAAAATCTTCGTCGTAGTTTTTTGTGCCGTAAAATAAAATTTTCATAAATAATTAACTCCTCTCTGGTCAGATGTATATCTATAAGATAGTTACTGTTTATTTTGTGCACAGTAACATAAGATATACTCTCCGTAAAAATATAGCGCTTCAAAATAAAATGAATTTGCTAACAATTACGTATTATAAATGATTTACATAAAAAAGGAAATAGTATTTTGGATAAAAATTCTCAAGTATTAATAAAAATACAAAATTTCATTTTAATAATTTGTTTACAAGATGCAAAATAACAAATTTTGGAAATGACAGTATTGTTTATCTAATGATAAGTATGTACTAAAAAGAAAAAAGTATTCCCGTTTTATACAATAAAAACTCCCAACAATGTTTGAACAAAAAACATTCGTTGGGAGTTATGGAATAAAATTACTTATAAATTATTTCCCAAGAGAATACAAATCCTCATAAAATTCCGGATAGGAAATTTTAACACAGTCGCCATCCTTAATTGTGAGTGTGCCATCACAGATTGTTCCTGCCACAGCAAAGGACATAGCGATTCGGTGATCGAGATAAGAGTTGATCTCTGCACCGTGGAGTGGTTTACCGCCATGAATGATCATTCCGTCATCAGTCGGCTGAATGTCAGCACCCATACGTTTCAGTCCTTCTGTTACAACTGCGATACGGTCAGATTCTTTAACCTTCAGTTCCTGTGCATCCTTAATGACGGTAGTCCCCTCTGCGAAAGCGGCCATAACGGCAATCATTGGAATCTCATCGATCAGTGTCGGAATAATTTCTCCCTCAACAGTGGTTCCGTGAAGGCTGCTGGTGCGGATCAGAAGGTCTGCAGTAGGCTCACCTTCGGTACTTGTATTTAATAATGTAATGTCAGCTCCCATAGCTTTGCATACACGCAGCATACCATCTCTGGTAGGGTTGATTCCTACATTTTTAAGAAGAATCTCGCTTCCTGGTGTGAGAAGTCCTGCCGCAATAAAATACGCAGCGGAAGAGATATCTCCAGGCACTTTAATTTCGCGTCCGTTTAACACTGGTTCCGGTTCGATGGAAGCGGTTGTTCCTGCAGAAGATACCTTTGCTCCAAAATAATTCAGCATGATTTCAGTATGATTTCTTGACAGCACCGGTTCAGTAACGCTGGTAATGCCGTCTGCGTACATTCCTGCAAGAAGTACGCATGATTTTACCTGTGCGGAAGCAACCGGAGACTGATAATGAGTGGCATGCAAAGGTTTACCTGTAATGCGTAAAGGTGCGCAGCCATTGTCTTTCAGACTAACAATATCAGCTCCCATAGAAAGAAGAGGGGTCATGATACGCTTCATTGGACGGGACTGGATAGAAGCATCTCCGTTTAATTCACTTGTAAAAGCCTGTCCGGCCAGAATTCCGGAGATAAGTCTTGTGGTAGTTCCACTGTTTCCTACGTCCAGAATTTCAGATGGCGCGCTCAGCCCATGAAGACCTTTTCCATGCACCAGAATTTCTGAAGCATTTCTTTCAATATCAATTCCCATCTTCTGGAAACAGGAGATAGTAGAAAGACAGTCTGCTCCTTCCAGAAAATGTGTGATTTTTGTCGTACCCTGTGCAAGAGAACCGAACATAACCGCACGATGGGAGATAGATTTATCACCTGGTACAGTCAGTTCTCCTGAGAGGTGTGTCTGTTTTTTGATTTCCATGTTTGATTCCTGCCTGTTTTATAATATTTTGCCTGAATATCAAGCGGCCAGTATACTAGCGTTCGTATACGATATAATTTCGTTTCTTAAGAAGTGCAGCACCCTTTTCCATAGCTGTTCCGTCATAGAATTCGATTTTAAGAACACCTTCCTCAAATTCACGGTTATGGATAATTCCGATATTCTTGATACTGATCTTCTCCATAGCCAGAATAGTTGCGATAGTGGCGATACCACCTGCCTCATCAGCAATGTCCAGGTACAGGACATACGCTTTTTTAAGCAGTCCATTGTCCACAACGTCAATGGAATCACGGTAATCTCTGGAGTTTGCAAACATCTGATACAGACTCTTGGAGTCCTTATTATCTACAAAACAACGAATCTGCACCAACAGACGGATATAGTCGTCCAGAACATTGGAAATATTCTGGTTGTTCTCCACGCAGATCTGTTCCCACATAATCGGAGAGGAGGAGGCGATACGTGTGATATCGCGGAAACCTCCGGCTGCGATCGTTTTCATATATTCCTGGTCGCTGTCCAGCATGCTGACAAGATTTACCAGAGCAGAAGCGATGATGTGAGGAAGATGGCTGACTCCGGCAGTGATAAAATCATGTTCTTCGCTTGTGAGAACCATAGGAATTGCTCCGAGAGAAGAAATCATTTCTGTAAAATCAGTCAGCTTCTCTAATGGCACTTCGCTGCCAGGAGTGATGATATAATAAGCATTCTCGATCAGGCGGTCACTGGAAGCCTCGAATCCGTTTTTCTCTGAGCCTGCCATTGGATGGCCGCCGATAAAACGGGATTCCATGCCAAGACGCTCAACTTCTTTATGGATAATGCCCTTGACACTTCCGACATCTGTGATGATGGTGTCAGGACCGATATTCTCTTTAAAATATTCCAGGTACTTTACATTATATTCTACAGGTGCACACAGGAAAATATAATCACAGCCTTTGAAACGCTCGTCGTGTTCTTCACAGACGGCATCGATCATATTACTGCTGACTGCTGTGGCAAGTGTTTCCCTATCCTGATCATAGGCGAGGATACGGTAATCTTCGTGGTATTTCCGGATGGCCTTGGCGATTGAACCGCCAATCAGTCCGAGACCGATAAAACCGATGGTTTTCATAGTGGTTTCTTGCATCCTTTCAAATAGCTTTTTTTATTGCTGTTCATACGCTGCTATTTCGCGGGGCGTTTTGACATATTCATACCAAAAACCAGAAACATACAGCGTGAATTCATGCGATTTGCATATCATATTTTTCTATTTTAAAGGATATAATTTGAAAAGTCAATTCATTGAGAGACTTTTATACATAAATAATTTAAAGCGACAGAGTAAGCGGGCTTATGAGAGTGTCAGACGTTTACCATTACTGTGCACGAAGTGAACAATATCCATTTATTTTTTGCTAGAGATAAATAGTAGATAAAAAGCTTGTATACGTCTGATATTACATTTGTGCCAAATTACACAGTTAAAATCTGCAAAAATTACTGAAAATATATAAAATGCTTATGAAAATACAAAGAGTTCACAAAAAAAGATGTTAAAATTTCATAAAATACTTGAAAAATACAAAAAAATTTAGTAATATATAGCCATATCGTTGCTGCGGGCGTTATAAGCAGCGACAACATAACAGACAAACAGGGAGGTACGCAACATGGATGTATTTAGAACTGACCGAATTAGAAATGTAGTCCTTTTAGGTCATGGGGGCGCTGGCAAGACTACACTGGCCGAAGCAATGGCTTACTTAGCAGGAATGACAAACCGTCTCGGAAGAGTAGAGGACGGAAATACTGTCAGCGATTATGACAAAGAAGAGATTAAGAGACATTTTTCCATTTCTACCACATTGATTCCGGTACCATGGGATAAGGTAAAGATCAATGTGCTGGATACTCCCGGATATTTCGATTTCGTAGGTGAAGTAGAAGAAGCAGTAAGTGCAGCAGATGCAGCGATCATTGTAGTTTCCGGTAAAGCCGGTGTTCAGGTCGGAACACAGAAAGCATGGAATTTATGCGAGAAATATAAACTTCCGAGAATGATCTTTGTAACTGACATGGACGTAGATGATGTCAGCTATCGTAAAGTAGTAGAGCAGCTCACAGAACTTTATGGCAAGAAGATCGCACCGCTTCATTTCCCAATCCGTGAAGACGGTAAATTCGTAGGATATGTAAACGTTGTAAAACAGGCAGGACGTAAATACATAGATAAAGGTAAGAAAGAGGAATGCGAGATTCCTGAATACTTGGATGAATATCTGGAGAAATATCATGATATCCTTATGGAATCTGTAGCAGAGACCAGCGAGGAATTCATGGATCGTTACTTCGAAGGAGATACTTTCTCAGTGACAGAGGTTTCCGCGGCACTTGCAATGAACGTACAGGAGGCATCTATCGTACCTGTATGCATGGGCTCACCAATCAACCTTCGCGGTGTATCCAATCTTCTGGATGACATCTGCGGATATTTCCCAGGCCCGGACAAACGTTCCTGCAACGGAATCGCTCAGAAGACAAATGAGATCTTTGAAGCAAACTACGACTTCACGAAAGTGAAATCCGCATATGTATGGAAAACAATTGCAGACCCGTTCCTTGGCAAATATTCTCTTATTAAAGTATGCTCCGGTGTTATCAAATCCGATGACACTTTATTAAACGTAGAGAAAGGCGAAGAAGAACGTCTGAATAAATTATATGTACTTGAAGGATCCAAACCGATCGAGGTTCCGGAACTTCATGCCGGTGATATCGGTGCAATTGCCAAATTAAACAGCGTACAGACTGGTGACAGCCTTGCGACAAAAGCAAATCCGATTCTTTATCCGAAGGCACTCCTTTCCACACCATATACCTGCAAGAGATTTAAAGCAGTGAAGAAGGGTGATGAGGATAAGATTTCCCAGGCATTAGCGAAGATGATGAGCGAAGACAAGACACTTCGTGTAGTAAATGACAGTGCAAACCGTCAGAGCCTTATCTACGGTATCGGTGACCAGCATCTCGATATCGTTATGAATAAATTAAAAGAACGCTACAAAGTAGATGTTGAATTGAGCAAACCGAAGGTTCCGTTCCGTGAGACAATCCGTAAGAATGCAGATGTAGAAGGCAAACATAAGAAACAGTCCGGTGGACATGGACAGTATGGACATGTTAAGATGCGTTTCGAGCCATCAGGCGATCTGGAGACACCTTATGAATTTGAACAGGTTGTAGTTGGTGGTGCAGTTCCGAAGAACTACTTCCCGGCAGTTGAGAAAGGTCTTCAGGAATGCGTGTTAAAAGGACCTCTGGCTGCATATCCTGTAGTTGGTGTGAAAGCTACATTATATGATGGATCTTATCATCCGGTAGACTCCTCAGAAATGGCATTCAAGATGGCAACGATTCTTGCATTTAAGAAAGGCTTTATGGATGCATCACCTGTACTCTTAGAACCAATCGTATCTATGAAAGTAACTGTTCCGGATAAATTTACCGGTGATGTTATGGGTGACCTGAACAAACGCCGTGGCCGTGTTCTTGGTATGACTCCTGATCATCAGGGCAATACCATTATTGAGGCAGATGTTCCACAGCTTGAGATTTATGGATATTCCACAGATCTTCGTTCTATGACAGGTGGAAGCGGAGAATTCTCCTATGAATTTGCACGCTACGAGCAGGCTCCTGGAGATATTCAGGCAAAAGAAATTGAAGCCAGAGCAAGTAAGGTAGATAAAGTGGAAGAATAAAAAAGGGTAATTACTGACAGAGCAGTAATTTGTGTTAGCGCAGTAATTAAAATATAGTTAAGAAATAAAAATGGCAGGACATTTTGCAGAGATGCGGAATGTCCTGTTTTTTACGTTTTGTTGACAGAACTAGAGTGTGTCTGAAAAAGGCTTTCTGCAAGATGTGCGTCACAATTTGTGGGATATTTTGCCCGGATGAGGGCGCCGTAGCGGGCTACGGCAACTGAATTCGGGTGAAATATCCCACAAAGTGGGGCGTGCAGATTGCGGGAATGATTTTTCAGACACACTCTAGTGGTGTATTACTCGAAAATGCGAAATAAGTGCCATTTTTAAAGCAAAAACACTAGATACTGCGAAACGTTACATTGACAAACAGCCTTTGTTGAATTAAAATAAATTTTTAGGATAAGATGTCCATAATCGGACTGAAACCGCCGGAAATAATAAAAGCAGCTGTGTAGCTCAGTGGAGCAAACAGTAGTGGTGTCATGGACGCACCCTGAAAAAGACGGTATCTCGCCTTAAGTCAGATGCCCTGGTAATTCTGTTGCCGGGTAGTTCACATACAGCAAAATGTTGGAGGAAGTATAGAGATGAAATACTTGTTTAAAAAGATCGAGCCTAAGTGGCAGGCGAAATGGGAAGAAAGTAAAGTCTTCGAAGCCAAAGATAACAGTGATAAACCTAAGTTCTATGGCTTGGTAGAGTTTCCATATCCAAGTGGTGCAGGTATGCACGTAGGACATATCAAAGCATATTCCAGTCTGGAGGTTATTTCCAGAAAACGTCGTATGGAAGGTTATAATGTACTTTTCCCGATCGGATTTGATGCATTCGGTCTCCCGACTGAGAACTACGCAGTAAAGACCGGAACACATCCACGTATCATCACAGATGAGAACATCAAGAGATTTTCCAATCAGTTAAAGAAGGTTGGATTCTCTTTTGACTGGAACCGTGTGATCGATACAACAGATGAAGACTACTACAAATGGACACAGTGGATTTTCCTGAAAATGTTTGAAAAAGGTCTTGTATTCAGAGACAGAACACTGGTTAACTACTGCCCGCACTGTAAAGTAGTCCTTTCCAATGAGGACAGCCAGGGTGGTAAATGTGATATCTGCCACAGCGATGTTGTCCAGAAATCCAAAGATGTATGGTATTTAAGAATTACCCAGTATGCAGATAAGCTTCTGGAAGGTCTGAAAGATGTAGATTATCCGGATAATGTAAAACAGCAGCAGATCCACTGGATCGGAAAATCAAAAGGTGCTTTCGTTAACTTCGATGTTGACGGAATCGACGAGAAACTTGAAATCTATACAACCAGACCGGATACCCTGTTTGGTGTAACATTCATGGTAATCGCACCGGAACATCCGATCATTGACAAATATGCAGATAAAGTCACAAACATGGACGAGATTACTGCATATCGTAATGAGTGTGCAAAGAAAACAGAGTTTGAGAGAACTCAGCTTGTAAAAGATAAAACAGGTGTGAGAATCCAGGGACTTGAGGGAATCAACCCGGTTAACGGTAAGAAAATCCCGATTTACATTGCTGACTACGTAATGATGGGATATGGTACAGGTGCTATCATGGCAGTACCTGCTCACGATCAGCGTGACTATGATTTCGCGAAGAAATTCGGCATCGACATTATCGAAGTTATCAAAGGTGGAGATATTTCCAAAGAAGCCTATACAGGCGACGGCGAAATGGTAAATTCCGATTTCCTGAACGGATATGCAAAGAAGAAAGATTCTATTGAGCGTATGCTGGAAGAACTGGAGAAAAAAGGAATCGGTAAAGCCGGTGTTCAGTATAAGATGAAAGACTGGGCATTCAACCGCCAGAGATACTGGGGCGAGCCAATCCCGCTTATCCATTGCCCGAACTGTGGTGTTGTAGCAGTTCCGGAGAATGAACTTCCGCTGCGTCTGCCGGATGTAAAGGACTTCGAACCAGGTGAAGACGGACAGTCTCCGCTTGCAAAAATTGATTCTTTCGTAAACTGCACATGCCCGAAATGTGGTGCTGCAGCGAAGCGTGAGACAGATACCATGCCTCAGTGGGCAGGTTCTTCCTGGTATTTCTTAAGATACACAGATCCGCACAATGCAAATGCACTGGCAGATATGGACAAACTGAAATACTGGATGCCTGTTGACTGGTACAATGGTGGTATGGAACATGTTACCAGACATATGATTTACTCCAGATTCTGGCATCATTTCCTGTATGATCTTGGCGTAGTAAATACACCGGAACCATACGCAAAACGTTCCATTCAGGGACTGATCCTCGGACCGGACGGAGATAAAATGAGTAAATCCAAGGGTAATGTGGTTGACCCGCTGGATATTGTAGAAGAATACGGTGCAGATACTCTTCGTACCTATGTACTGTTTATGGGTGACTATGGGGCAGCTACTCCATGGAGCGAGAACTCTGTAAAGGGCTGTAAGAAGTTCCTGGATCGTGTTGCAGGGCTGACAGATATCCTTTCTGAAGAATCCGTATCTGATGAACTGGAGATGAAACTCCACCGCACCATCAAGAAAGTTTCTTCTGATATCGAGAACCTGAAATTCAATACAGCGATCGCCAGCCTGATGACACTCCTTAATGAGATCACAGCAGAAGGACACTTGAGCAAAGATGACCTTACCATCTTTATCAAACTGCTTAGCCCGTTTGCACCACATATCTGCGAAGAAATCTGGGAATTCATCGGAGGAGAAGGCTTACTGGCAGTTTCCGAATGGCCGAAATATGACGAAGGCAAGACCATTGCCAAGACAGTTGAGATCGGTGTACAGGTAAACGGTAAAGTAAGAGGAACCATCGTAATCCCTAACGGATGCGAGAAAGAAAAAGCATTTGAGATCGCTAAGGCAGATGAGAGAGTTGCATCCTTCCTGGAAGGAAAGAACCTCATCAAAGAGATCTATGTACCGAACAAGATCGTAAACTTTGTTGCGAAATAATAGAATAGAACAGCAGAAATTGCTGCGCAGGCAGTAATAGTAAGCAGTAAAAAAGGACGCAGAAAGAAGCGGAGAACGTTTCTGACTGCGTCCTTTTTAGTGAAAATTTAACCAAGTCAAGTAAGCGTATTGTTTTGATTACGAATATCCGTTTGATTGTCTTGTGAAATATTTTGCTGAAAACGGTGTGGATAGTAGCTATATGGATTGGAGAGATACAATTACATATTTGCGTTACTTGCACAAATAACTGGTTTGTTGTAGTATTATGCTTAAATAAATCGAAAGGATTCGACATTGTTCGACATAAAACTATGATGAACGATCAGATGAAAAATGCAATAGAAAATATAAAAACAGCCTGCACAGAAGAAAACCTCTGGCAGGCAATTATCATATTTCAGAATTATCCTTTTTATACAGCATCCGGACTTCCATTTCATTACACGTTGAAAACCGGACGAAACGGCGAACTGACCAGAGAACTCTGGGTAAACAGAAGAGAAAACAGCAAGAGCCTGTCCTGGAGCAGTGTAGCTCTGGCTTTTGAGCGCACAAAACAGACCTCTGAAGAAATCCCGGGGCCGAAGAAACTTGGAAATATCCGGGGGATTTCTTATATCTATGCAATTTTCTGGACGTTTGGGTTAATAAAAGTACCTGCTTCCATAGCTGAAAAAATGCAGGGACACAGCGAAAATACATAAGGACACAGAAAACCCGAAACATACTGTGCGAATTTATTTGATTAGCATAAATTAAGTTTGCGAAGCAGACATCAGATTATTCAGGCAGCTGCTTACTGACATGATGGAAAGTCAGCGTAAACACGATTCCCTTAACAATGGAAGAGATCGTGAGAGCCCACCATACACCATTCAATCCCATTCCTGCATGTGTCAGGATCATTGCCAGCGGAATTCGTGAGCCTGTCAGGATCACACTGATCGTACTGGATAATCTGGTACGTCCAAGTCCGGATAATGCGCCGACTGTCATCAGTTCAATAGACATAAAGACTTCACTGAATCCGATAATGACCAGATAATTGATCGAAGTATCCAGCGCCTCTTTTTCGTGGAAAAATAATCTTGAGATCGGCTCCGGGAAAAAGACAAAAGCCGCAGTAACAAGAAGCCCCCATATGGCAAGAACCCGAAATGACAGACTGTAACCTTTACGGATACGGTCTTTTTTTCGTGCTCCGTAGTTCTGTGCGATGAAAGCATTCAGCGCTGAAGCGAAACCGTCTGCGGTATTCCAGGATACAGATTCTATCTGCCCGCCCACACGCTGCGTTGCAATGGCAGCTGCACCGTAGGCAGAAACCATACGGGTCAGAATCATGGAAATGAAACAGTAAATGCTTCCCTGTATAGCGGTAGGAAATCCAATTCGGAAAACTTGTTTATAATATTCTTTTGAAGAAATAGACAGCAGGTTCAGGTGCCGTAAAACATTTGGCTCCAGTCTGGAATGGCGGATACGCAGAACCATCACCACGAAAACCAGGATCTGCGAACTTACTGTTGCAACAGCGGCTCCGACAACTTCCAGTCGTGGAAAAGGTCCTACACCAAGGATCAGCAGCGGATCCAGGATCATATTTCCCGCAAGCCCGATGAAGTTTGCGAGAAGGGGAGTGCGGGAATCTCCCTGAGCAGTAGAAAGACCGGTCAGTGTCAGATTCAGGTAAGAAAAAAGGATCAATCCGCAGGTGATCAACGTGTAGGATTTGGCTGCGATATAAGTTTCTGTGTCTGTAAGATTAAAAAATCCCAGTAGAGGATGAATAAAAATAATACAGACAGCCGCAAACAAAATGCCAAAAAGCGCAGTGATCTGCAGGGAACTGGCAGCATAAGAACGTGCCTGGTCGTAATCTTTACGCCCGCATGTCTGGGCAGTATTTACCTGTCCGCCCATTCTTGGCAGGGATGCGAGTCCCTGGGAGAGCCAGACGTACATTCCGCCGACTCCCACGCCCGCAACCGCTTTTGCACCAAGCAGTCCGATCCATGCCATATCCATAATACTGTAAGCGGTTCCCAGCATAGAAGAAACCATGATAGGCAGAGCAAGCTCTGCCAGAGTTTTCAGGATCGGACCGGAAGTCAGATCCACAGTTTTTGCTTTACTCATTTGTAATAACCTTTTGCGCACCAATAAATGATATCTTAATTAAATCAAGTAAGTCTTTTGTTTCAATTGCGAATATTCGACTGACATAATTGGATGACTGATTTCTTATTTCAAAAATCACTTGTTGGCGTCGCTTGCCCCATTTATTATAATACTTTCGTAGTCCATTTACTGCAGTCCCATATCTGAGAAACCACATCACGGTAAAACTCCGGTTCGTGGCAGATCAGGAGAATGCTTCCCTTATATTCGATCAATGCCTGCTTCAAAGCTTCTTTTGCATCCACATCCAGATGATTGGTAGGCTCGTCCAGAAGCAGAATGTTCGTCTCTTTATTCACCAGCTTACACAGACGCACTTTCGCCTGCTCCCCGCCACTCAGTACACGTACCTGACTTTCAATATGCTTGGTAGTCAGACCGCATTTGGCGAGAGCAGACCGCACCTCATACTGAGTATAAGACGGAAACTCCGCCCAGATTTCATCAATACAGGTAGTCTTGTTATCACCTTTGACTTCCTGTTCAAAATATCCAATCTGAAGATTCTCCCCAAGTTCGCAGGAACCCTTCAGAGACGGGATCAACCCCAGAATACTCTTCAGCAAAGTAGTCTTACCGATACCGTTTGCACCAACCAGCGCAATCTTATTTCCTCTTTCCATAGAGAGAGTAACAGGTCTGGAAAGGGGTTCATTATAACCAATAACCAGATCTTTCGTCTCGAAGATATATTTCCCCGGAGTACGTCCATATTTAAAATGAAATTCCGGCTTCGGCTTCTCGGCAGCAAGCTCGATCACATCCATCTTATCCAGTTTCTTCTGTCTGGACATTGCCATGTTTCTTGTAGAAACCCTTGCCTTATTTCTTGCGACGAAATCCTTCAGTTCACTGATTTCTTGCTGCTGGCGTCTGTAAGCAGCCTCAAGCTGAGCCTTCTTCACCTCATACACTTCCTGGAAATGATCATAATCCCCGACATAACGGTTCAGTTCCTGATTCTCCATATGATAAACCAGATTGATAACAGAATTCAGAAACGGAATATCGTGGGAGATAAGGATAAATGCATTCTCATAATCCTGCAGATAACGCTTCAGCCATTCAATATGTTCCTCATCCAGATAGTTGGTAGGCTCGTCCAGAAGCAGGATATCCGGTTTCTCCAGAAGTAGCTTGCCAAGCAGAACTTTGGTTCTCTGACCGCCGCTCAGATCTGTAACATCACGTTCCAGTCCGATATCCAGAAGCCCCAGAGCTCTGGCAACTTCCTCCACCTTTGCATCGATCACATAGAAATCATGCATAGTAAGGGTATCCTGAATAGTTCCCAGCTCCTCCATCAGAGTATCCATCTCCTCAGGAGAAGCAGTGCCAAGAGAGTCACAGATTTCATTCATCCTTTCCTCCATCTCAAAGAGATAAGAGAACGCAGATTTCAGCACGTCACGGATGGACATGCCCTGAGAAAGGACAGAATGCTGGTCCAGATAGCCGACACGTACGTTCTTTGCCCATTCAATCTTACCCTCATCCGGCATCAGCTTTCCGGTTACAATATTAAAGAAAGTAGATTTACCTTCCCCGTTGGCACCAACCAGTCCAATATGCTCGCCCTTTAACAGGCGGAAAGATACATCATTAAAAATCGCCCTGTCTCCGAAACCATGTGTCAGATGTTCTACATTCAAAATACTCATAAAAAGAAATTCTCCTTAATTATTGTTATATAATGGCAGGGTGGTCAGACTTCCATGACTCCCTTTAATGACGGCTCAGCCATCAGCGAATAATTTGTATAATAAACCACAAATCCGGGCTTCGCCCCTGCAGGCTTTTTCACCTGCTTCTTCTGGATATAATCGATCTCCACCTTAGGGGCGGTACGTCCTTTGGAATAATAAGCAGCAAGCTGTCCCGCAATCTCAAAGATATGATCCGGCAGTTCTCCGTCCTTAGACTTCACGACCACATGCGAACCGGCCATCTTCTTGGCATGAAACCACCAGTCATTCCCTGTGGCAAACTTAAAGGTAAGTTCATCATTCTGGAAATTATTTTTTCCCACATAAATATCATAACCATCTTCAGTCACATAATGGAACGGTTTTGACTTACTCTGAGCCTTCTGTCCCTTCTTTCGGTCATAATGCTTCTTAATATAGCCATATTCCATCAATTCTTCCTTAATCTGTGCCAGATCACTCTCAGCCAGAGCAATATCCAAAGCATTAGAAACAGATTCCAGATGCTCAATCTCACTTCTCGTATCCGCAATCTGCTCCGTCAAAGCCTCCTCCGTACGCTTCAGCTTTCCATACTTATCAAAATACTTCTTAGAATTCTCCGCCGGAGTCATAGTAGGATCAAGAGGAATCGTAATCTCTTCATTCGTATAATAATTCAAAGCCTTAAACGACTTACATCCATCCTCAAGTCCATACCCATAAGTATTAATCAACTCCCCGTAAACCTTATACTTATCCTTCTTCGCGGTATCCTTCATCTGCTTCTCCTGTAAGGTAAGCTTCTTACGGTTACGCTCCAGAGCAGTCTGCACGATCCTTCTTAAATCCGAAGACTTCTGATGAATACGAGTCAGAGTATTCTTAGTCGCATAATAAGTCTCCAGCATCTCAGAAACACTGTCAAACTCTACAGAATGATACTCCGGACCGTACTGCTGGAAAGCAAACACCCCATACTCCACAGGCTCCTCCCCACGATAAATAATATTCGGAGAAAAATCCCCCTCCTTTACCTGATCCATCAACCTGCAGAATGTATGATACAAATGCACCTGTGCAGTCTCATCCAAAGCCTGTGCAGCCTCACTTCCATCCACAGAAGCCCGGAAACAAACCTCCTCCGCAACAACAGGACTGATTCCTGTAAGAGAAGAATAGATTGCCTTGGAAATATTGCAAGGTTTCCTGCACACAACCTCACGGAATAACTCCTCACTTACAGTCAGCGGATCCAGCTTATCCTGCGTCTGCGGAATAAAATACTCCCTCCCCGGAAGTACCTCCCTCACAGAACTCATATGTGAAGAAACATGCTTAATACTATCCAGGATCATATTCTTATCATCACAGAAAATAATATTACTATGCTTACCCATAAGCTCCATGATAAGCACCTTCTTACAAGGATCCCCCAGCTCATTCAGATGCTCCAGTTCAAACTCCACCACACGCTCCAGCCCCGGTTGCTTAATATCCGAAACCCTTGCACTTCCGATATGCTTCCTTAACAACATACAGAAATTCGGCGCGGTCATCGGACTCGGCTTATTCTTAGAAGTAAAATAAATCAGCGGAAGAGAAGCACTCGCAGAAAGCAACAGCCTGCACTGCCCATTCGCCCCCTTCCCCGTAATCAACAACTCATCCGCCTCCGGCTGGGCAATCTTATTAAACCTCCCCCCATCCAGATTCCCATGCAGCTCCTTCACCATAGCCGCAATCGTAATACCATCAAAAGCCATAAAAACACTCCTTAATCTATTAAAAGCCATAATAAAACCATTTATTTTCTTATGTGTTCCTGTCTGAAAGAGTATACCACATAAAACATATCTCTATCAACGAAAAAATATTTGACTCCATCTCTATAATGAACTATAATAAATCTGTATGTAAACAAGAACAAGATTACGTACCTCGACACTATTAAGACAGACAAAGAGAGAAAAACTATGATAAAAAGCATGACTGGTTTCGGCCGGGCAGAAGTCGTGACCAATGAAAGAAAAATAACCATCGAATTAAAATCTGTAAACCACAGGTATCTGGACCTCAGCATCAAAATGCCCAGAAAACTGAACTTCCTGGAAGGTGCCGTCAGAAACCTGATGAAAACCTACATCCAGAGAGGCAAAGTTGATGTATACATCACATATGAAGATTATACAGTGAACAACGGAGCCCTCAAATACAACAAAGAGCTCGCAACCGAATACATCACCTGTTTGAAACAGATGAAACAGGACTTTGACCTGGATTACGACGTCAAAGTCAGCAACCTGTCACGCTATCCGGAAGTACTTGTCATGGAAGAACAGTCTGTTGATGAGGATGCACTCTGGGGCTTTATCGAGCCGCCGCTTCGGGAAGCATGTGAGAAATTTGTCCAGACACGTGTATCAGAAGGCAAGAACCTCGAGAGAGATCTCATTGAGAAACTGGATGGACTTGAAGAGAAAGTCTTACGTGTAGAGGCCCGCTCCCCGGAAGTAGTAAATGCTTACAGAGCCAAACTGGAAGCAAAAGTATCTGAACTCCTCGAGGATACACAGATTGATGACAACAGAATCGCAGCAGAAGTGATCCTGTTCTCCGATAAGATCTGCAATGATGAAGAGACTGTACGTCTTCACAGCCATATCAAGAACATGAAGAAGATGCTGACTACAGAGAAGAACGGCATCGGACGCAAGCTTGACTTTATGGCACAGGAGATGAACAGAGAAGCGAATACGATCTTATCCAAATCAAGTGATTTGGAGATTTCTAATATTGCGATTGATCTTAAGACAGAGATCGAGAAAGTCAGAGAACAGATCCAGAACGTAGAATAGAGGTTACAGAGAGTGGCAAAACTTATAAATATTGGTTTTGGAAATGTAGTCAATTCACAGAAAATCGTGGCAGTGGTAAGCCCTGATGCGGCACCTGTAAAACGAATGGTGCAGAGTATAAAGGGAACCAGGTCACTGATTGACGCAACTCAGGGAAGAAAGACGAAGGCGGTGATCATCACAAGCGATGATTATCTGGTGCTCAGCGCATTGCAACCGGAGACGATCGCCCGGAGATTTGCGGAAATATATGATAATGAGGATAAGGGAGAGATCCATGAATAAAGGAATTTTAGTAGTGGTTTCAGGATTTTCCGGCGCAGGAAAAGGCACAGTAATGAAACGCCTTATGGAGAAATATAATGACTATGCATTATCTGTCTCCGCAACGACCAGAAAACCCCGTCCCGGTGAAGAAGACGGCAGAGAATATTTCTTCCGCACACGGGATGAATTTGAGAAGCTGATAGAAGAGGATGCGCTGCTTGAATATGCCCAGTACGTAGAGAACTATTACGGAACTCCACGCTCTTATGTTGAGGAACAGCTTCAGGCAGGCAGAAACGTGATCCTTGAAATCGAGATTCAGGGAGCAATGAAGATTAAGAAGAAAATACCGGAAGCACTTCTGGTATTTGTAACTCCGCCAACAGTGGAGGAACTGGAACGACGTCTTACGGGCAGAGGAACAGAGACTGCACAGGTGATCGCAGACAGACTTGCAAGAGCCGGTGAAGAGGCAAAGGGTATGGATCAGTATGATTATATCCTTGTCAACGATACCGTAGAGGAATGCGTAGACCATCTGCATCAGATCATCGTAAGCGAGCATTCCAGAGCGTTCAGAAATGCAGAGTTTATCGCTGATATCCAGGAACAGACAAAAGCGTTTCAGAAATAATAGATTAACCGGAAGCGTGTTGCTGAGAACGGAGTGAACAGTAACAATATCCGTATTATCAGAGAAGAGATAACCCCGCGGTATTTGCCGCTTAAATAGAAAGGAGAAAATACATGATACATCCGTCTTATACAGAATTAATTGAAGCAATCAATGCAAACAGTGAGGACGACGATACAACAATGTCCCTTAACAGCCGTTATTCCCTTGTACTTGCTGCAAGTAAACGTGCACGCCAGATCATCGCAGGATCTGAACCACTCGTAGAGGGTGCAGCAGGTAAGAAACCTCTTTCTGTTGCAATCGATGAACTTTACAAAGGAAAAGTAAAGATTCTTGCACCGGAAGAGAACGAAGAGGAAGAAACAGCAGCTCAGACAGAAGAGGTTCAGGCAGCAGTTGAAGCCCCGGAAGAAGCGCTGGCAGCAGAAGCAGATGAAGAAACAACAGAGGAATAAATATAACTGTAAGGATACAATAACAGTTATAAAAATTATAATCTGTAAAAAGGATTGGTTTGAAAAAAACTGATCAGGTAACACAATAGATGAGTCAAATGAATGTGTCTGAGAATTACAGTGATGGATTTTCAGGCACATTCTTATAGGAGAATTTATGAAATTATTATTCGTATCATTAGGCTGTGACAAGAACCTTGTAGATTCAGAGGAAATGCTGGGACTTCTTACCAGCAACGGGTTTGAGATCGTAGATGATGAAACAGAAGCAGAGGCGATTGTGGTTAATACCTGCTGCTTTATTAATGACGCAAAAGAAGAAAGTGTCAATACCATTCTTGAGATGGCAGAATACAAGAAAGCCGGAAGCTGTAAGGTTCTTATCGTAACTGGCTGTATGGCACAGCGCTATAAAAACGAGATTATTGAGGAAGTACCGGAAGTAGATGCAGTACTTGGAACTACTTCTTACGGAGATATCCTCAAAGCAATCAACGAAGCAATGGAAGGAAAGCATTTCGAGGAATTTAAAGATATCGATTATCTTCCTGAGAAGCTTGGAAAACGAGTGCTGACAACAGGCGGACATTTCGGATATCTTAAGATTGCAGAGGGCTGTGACAAACACTGTACTTACTGCATCATTCCGAAACTTCGTGGTAAATTCAGAAGTGTTCCGATGGAACGTCTGATAGAACAGGCGAAAGAGATGGCAGAAGAAGGCGTAAAAGAACTGATTCTTGTCGCACAGGAGACAACCGTATACGGAACCGATATTTACGGAAAAAAATCCCTGCATGTTCTTTTAAAAGAATTATGTAAGATCAAAGGAATCCGCTGGATCCGTGTGCTCTACTGCTATCCAGAAGAAATTTATGATGAACTGATCCAGACGATGAAAGAAGAAAAGAAAATCTGTCATTATCTGGACCTTCCGATTCAGCACGCTAGCGACCGTATCTTAAAGAGAATGGGAAGAAGAACCACACAGGCAGAACTGGTGGCAATCGTCAATAAACTTCGCCAGGAAATCCCGGATATTGTGCTTCGCACCACTCTGATTTCTGGTTTCCCTGGAGAGACACAGGAAGATCATGAAGAATTGATGGGATTTGTTGACGAGATGGAATTCGACAGACTGGGAGTATTTACTTACTCTCCGGAAGAAGATACACCGGCTGCGACAATGTCTGATCAGGTTCCGGAGGAAGTCAAGGAAGAGAGACGTGATGAGATTATGGAACTCCAGCAGGAGATTTCCTATGACAAAGGAACAGACCGTATTGGACAGGAACTTCTTGTGATGATCGAAGGAAAAGTAGCAGACGAGAGCGCATATATTGGAAGAACTTATGGAGATGCACCAAAGGTTGACGGTTATATTTTTGTGCAGACAGGAGAACTCCTGATGACAGGAGATTTCGCAAAGGTACGTGTGACCGGTGCACTGGAATATGATTTGATAGGAGAGTTGGCAGATGAATACACCGAATAAACTTACAGTAGCCAGAATGATCCTGGTTCCATTTCTTGTACTGTTTATGCTTACAGGCTGGGGCGGCGAGGCGAACCGCTATATATCCCTTGCTATTTTCGTTGTGGCTAGCGTTACAGACTGGTTTGATGGAAAGCTTGCCAGAAAATATAATCTGGTAACAAACTTTGGTAAATTTATGGATCCGCTTGCAGATAAACTGCTTGTCTGCTCTGCGATGATCTGCTTTATTGAACTGGACAAACTTCCGGCGTGGATCGTTATCATTATTATAGGAAGAGAATTTATCATCAGCGGATTCCGTCTGATCGCAGCTGAGAACGGCATCGTCATCGCGGCAAATTACTGGGGTAAATTCAAGACAGTATCTCAGATGATCATGATCATCTTATTGCTGATCGATCTGGGAGGCGCATTTGATATTTTGGAACAGATTTTCATCTGGCTTTCAGTAGCGCTCACCATTATTTCCCTGATCACATATATCTGGCAGAATAAGAATGTACTGTCTATGCAGGACTGATTTTGATTGGCCTGTCCTGACGGAAAGGAAGCATAATTATGGTTACAGAATTAATTGCTGTAGGTACAGAAATATTACTTGGAAATATCGTAAACACAAACAGCGCATATCTGTCAGAGAAATGTGCAGAACTTGGTCTGGCAGTTTATTACCAGTCTGTAGTTGGTGACAACCCGGACAGAATGAAAAGCGTGATCAAAACCGCTCTGGATCGCTCTGATGTGATTATCCTGACCGGAGGCCTTGGACCGACAGAAGATGACCTGACGAAAGAAATCACAGCTGAGGTAATGGGATTTCCGCTTGTGGAAGATCTTCATACCAAAGAACTCATGGAAGCATATCTGAAAGAATATGAGAAAAATCATCCACAGCGCCGCATTACAAAGAACAACTATAAACAGACCATGGTTCCGAAAGGTTCTATCGTTCTTGATAATCACAACGGAACAGCTCCTGGACTGATCATGGAGAAAAAAGGAAAAACTGCAATCCTGCTTCCTGGACCTCCGAATGAGATGGTTCCGATGTTTGAAGAATCCGTATATCCATATCTGCGAAAGAAACAGCCGGAGATTATTTATTCCCGTATGGTGAAAATCTGTGGCATCGGTGAAAGTCAGGTGGCAGAGGAAATCCAGGATCTGATCGAGAGGCAGACAAATCCTACGATTGCGCCTTATGCAAAGACGGGAGAGGTACATCTTCGAATTACTGCAAAAGCAGAAGATGAGAAAAAATGCAAAGAAATGATCAAGCCGATCGTCCATGAACTTAAGAAACGTTTTGGAAAGGATGTCTTTGCAACAAAAGAAGAGAAGACACTGGAAGAGGCAGTCGTAGACCTTCTCAAAGAGAAAAATATGACATTATCTCTTGCAGAATCCTGCACAGGCGGAGCCGTGGCAGCCCGTATCGTAAATGTACCAGGAGCTTCTGAAGCGTTGATGTGTGGCTTTGTGACCTACACAAATCGCGCAAAGAGAAAGTGTCTTGGGGTAAAAAAGAGCACATTAAAGAATGAAGGCGCTGTTTCTGCAAAATGTGCAAAAGAGATGGCCAAAGGCGGTGCAAAAGCAGCTGAAACTGATGTCTGCCTTTCTGTTACAGGTCTTGCCGGTCCTGGCGGCGGAACAGAAGAGACACCGGTAGGAACCGTATTTATGGGATGCTGCTGTGCCGGAAAAACTACTACAAGAGAATTCCATTTTACAGGCAACAGAAGCCGCATCAGAGGTCAGGCCGTTGCTCAGGCGTTGACATTCATCCGCGACAGTCTGCTGGAGTGCGGTGAATAAAAAAATCAACAAAAACCAGGCAGAACTGACATCTTGATTAAGATAAGATGGACTGTCTGGATGTTGTAAATTAAGAGTGTGAAAAGAGTACATTGAGGAAATAAAAAACACATGAATATTTCCTTGAATGTACTCTTTTTATAGTTGTACAGATAATCAATGTATCATTTTCATAAGATTGATCACCTTATCAAGCTTTTGTATTTCCTGCGGAGATTTTCCTATCTTAAGAACGTCTATGATTGCAGAAATTTCATCAGCATTAAAATTTAACCCGCCTTTTTTTCCCTGTGCCGCCGCGTTCATCAGGAAAGGCATCATGTCATTTACTCCTTTGGTACTTCCCTGTGCCGCGAGATTTTGCAGCATATCCAGTTTGGAACGGTCCATACCTGCAAGTCTTGGATTATTGCGCCAGTCGTCACTCATCTGACTCCTCCTTTTGATTATTATCCGGCTGATTCATAAGCTGAAGCATCTGAATCATTGCCATCATATTCACAATTTGATTTAATTTATCCCTGCTAGGCCCATAGCAGAAATTCCGGATCTCATTAATGGTATCCACAGGGCTCTGTGCCGGCATACTCATGGCACACAGATCACTGCCGGAACCTGTCTTGCCAAAAATAGAAACGGTATTGAGAAATTCAGCAGCTTTTTCATAGATAGAGAAAATCTGCTGGCCTTTTGGCGGGAGATAAGGAATGGCAGCTTTTATCATCTGTCCGCGGTCTGAACTGACCATCTGATCCAGCAGAGTCTGGGAAATATGCTCCTCATTCATAATATCTGCTTCCATTATATGATTTTATTAACAGAATATGTCGGGGAAAAGGATCCTGACATATAATAAACTATAGAAATCGGAAAATGGAGCAAAAAAATGAAATCAGAATCTGACGAAAAAAAAGAAAAGCTTGTTCTAGAAGGAAATGCCTTTTATGAGATAGATCTGGAATGTGTAAGAAAAAAGGAAAGACAGAAAAACAGACAGAGCAGCAGAAACAAAATATATTCAGATATAAAAAACAGACCGCGACATAAATAGCTGCAATTTGAAACTTGATCCCACCAGAAGAGAGGTACTTTCTAATACAGAAGAAAAAGGCAGAGGGAAATTTCCCTCTGCCGGCAGATAATGATTATCAGCAGCCGCAGCCACATCCATTGCCACACAGCAGAAGCAATACGATAATAATCCAGCAGCTGTCTCCGTTACCACATCCGTTGTTGCAGCCCCAGCCGTTATTTCCGCACAGGCATAAAAGAATGATGATCCAAAGAATATTGCAGCAGGAATTATTTCCGCAGGAAAGTCCCCAGCCGTTATTACATCCATTGTCACATCCGCAGCCATTGTTATTGTTACAGCCACATCCGCCTCTGTCTTCTCCGCAACCGCAATTTGTAGCAGCTAAATCACTCATGTTAACTCCTCCAGATTTTCTTTACACTCTTATCATATGTGAGGGGTGGAAATGTGTTACTGGGATGTAAATATTTGGTAAAGTTTCACAAGTTGACAATAATATGAGAATCATATATAATATATCACGTAACAAATCTGTAATGATTGAGAAAGAAATGCAACAATAACCCAATTAAAACGTAAAACAATGTGTAAAAAAGAAAGAGGAAACGAGGAATAAGAATGAAGAAACAAGGGAAACTATTGTTAAAGTATCTGCTCCTTTTGGTAATAACCGTTCTTGTACTGGGCTGTTTTAGTGTATCCGCGGCAACAAAGACAGGATTTGTGACTCAGAATGGTAAGACTTATTACATAAACAAAGATGGTTCCAAACAAAAAGGATGGCTGGAACTGAATGGTAAAAAATATTACTTTAATAAGACGACCGGCGTTCAGCTTAAAGGCTGGGCAAAAGATTCCAGTGGGAAAACAGTCAGATACTTCACCAGTGGTGCGGGATATATGGTAACAGGATTTATCACAGATGCCAAAGGAAACACCCGCCACTTTGATGAGAAAACAGGACTTATGACAAGAGGCTGGCTAACAGATTCTCAAAATTATAAGTATTATTTTTACAGTGGTTCCGGTGTCATGGCCAAGGGCTGGGTAGAGAATAAACAGGAGCAAAAACGTTATTTCAGCCAGTCAAATGGGCGTATGTGCACCGGATGGACAAAGAGCACAGCCGGAAATTACAGATATTTTAAACCTTCCAATGGAATCATGTATGTGGGCCTGGAGAAAGTAGATGACGATTATTATTATTTTTCCAAGTCAACAGGTGTTCGCTACCAGAAAGGTTTCGGAACGGTTGGAAGTAAGAAATATTATTTTGATCCATCAGACGGTAAAGCGAAGACTGGCTGGCTGACACTGGACGGAAAGAAATACTATTTTAACGACGCTGGTGTTATGCTGGCAGATACGATTACTGCTATTGATGGAACTACATACCGGTTTGATTCAAATGGTGTGGCGACAAAGACATCGTCCGATGACTATACGTTAGACGGCAATTACGTTAAAGTATACGACGCCAAGAATGGCAAATACTATTATATGGAAAAGCAGTTCATACAGCATCCGGGAATTGCAGATGGAACAGTATCAGATCTTGACCTGCTGGCAGCGGTATGCGACGCCGAAGCAGGTGATCAGGGTGTGATTGGAATGGAAGCAGTTGCCCTTTGCGTATTAAACTGTACGATTGACGAGTATAGGGAATTCCCCTCACAGATTCGTTACGTAGTATATCAGGGAAAACCAACTCAGTATGCGGTCGTTACAGACGGTGCACTGCTTAAGAGACTGAACGGTCAGTTTGAGGACAGAACAAATGCTTATGCAGCCGCAAAAGCAGCAATGGAAATGTTTAACGATTACGTAAATCGTGGCACGAAGAGATCACTCCCAGGATTTACAACAAAGGATTTCAATTACAAATTCTTTATGACTCCGGCAGCATTTAAGGCACAGAACCTCAATTTCAGCAAACTGGAGTATGAGCAGTATAAAGGACATGTGTTCTTTGTAGACTGGATTTCCGGCTGATATCTGGCGAATTAACGCTTTAAGTTGATAAAATAACGGCGAAATATACAGGAAATTCCTTGACAAATAAAATCTGTGTTTGTATACTTTCAAGTATCAAGTCAGAGGCAAAAGACCTTTTGGCTCTGACATCAATTATATAAGGATTTGAAAGAGAATTTATAATAACTCATAATATTTCTTTTGGAAATCCATATGATATGAAAAAGCACAGATGGGAAAGAGTAACGTAAGGGAAGCATACAGAGAGCAGCTGGCAGGTGAGAGGCGCATGGGGAACTTATGTGAATACCTCCCGGAGCTCTGCACTGAACACCGACACTACGCAGATAAGAAATGTTAATGTTCCTGGATTCATAACATTAAGCTGTTTGCGAAACAATATACTGGAAGGTAAGTAGGCTGTAGCGGAGTGGCATCCGTTAACATGCTTAAGTAACAGGGCACTGCTGATTATGTTAAATAACAGAAGTTGCAATTGGTTACTTATAGAGGCAGAGAATGCGAGTTTTCTGCGAATTTAGGTGGTAACGCGGGACCCGGTTCTCGTCCTAAACGGACAGGACCGGGTTTTATTATTGTAATTACGAGGAGGAAACAAACAATGACAGTTTGGGACGAACTGAAAGCCCGTGGTCTGATTGCCCAGGTAACAGACGAAGAAGAAATCAAAGAAATGGTAAATAACGGAAAAGCTACATTTTACATTGGCTTTGACCCGACCGCAGACAGCCTTCATGTCGGACATTTCATGGCACTTTGTCTGATGAAACGTCTGCAGATGGCTGGAAACAGACCAATCGCATTATTAGGCGGTGGCACAGGTATGATCGGAGACCCATCCGGAAGATCTGATATGCGTAAAATGATGACAGTAGAAACTATCCAGCACAATATCGACTGCTTCAAGAAACAGATGGAGCGTTTCATCGATTTCTCAGATGGTAAAGCATTAATGGTAAACAACGCTGACTGGCTGATGAACTTAAACTACGTAGAGGTACTTCGTGATGTTGGACCACATTTTTCTGTAAACCGTATGCTTTCTCATGAATGCTACAAACAGCGTATGGAACGTGGACTGACATTCCTTGAGTTTAACTACATGATCATGCAGAGCTACGATTTCTACATGCTGTATCAGAAATATGGCTGTACCATGCAGTTTGGTGGAGATGACCAGTGGGCAAATATGCTTGGCGGTACAGAGCTGATTCGTCGTAAACTTGGCAAAGATGCATACGCAATGACAATCACACTTCTTCTGAACTCTGAAGGTAAGAAGATGGGTAAAACTCAGTCAGGTGCTGTATGGCTTGATCCGAACAAAACTTCTCCGTTCGATTTCTACCAGTACTGGAGAAATGTGGATGATGCAGACGTTATCAAATGTATGCGTCTCCTCACATTCCTTCCATTAGAGCAGATCGATGAGATGGCAAAATGGGAAGGAAGCCAGTTAAACAAAGCAAAAGAAATCCTTGCATATGAACTGACAAATCTGGTTCATGGCGAAGAAGAAGCAAAGAAAGCACAGGAAGGTGCAAGAGCACTTTTCGCGGGCGGCGCTGACACTGCTCATATGCCGACTACAGAGCTTACAGATGAGGACTTCTCAGAAGAAGAAACGATCGATCTGATCTCCATGCTTGTAAAAACAGGACTGGTTTCGACACGTTCCGAAGGACGTCGCGCGATCGAGCAGGGTGGTGTTTCCATCGACGGTGAGAAGATTACAGATGTGAAATATGTAGTTGCCAAAGATGCACTTGCCGGAGATGGTATAGTGCTTAAGAAAGGCAAAAAGAAATTCAATAAGATTGTTGCAAAATAATACAGTTAATAAAATGCGTAGAATGATCTGGTAGCATTATATAGATAAGAATGAACGCCGGGCGGGATATGCATAGAGTATTATGATATATAAATCTCAGGATATGCAGGAATGTCTGCATATCCGATTTCAGGAGGAAAAGGTTATGAAGAAATACGGAGTAAACGAACTTCGTCAGATGTTCCTCGACTTTATGGAGAGTAAAGGACATCTGGTAATGAAAAGCTTTTCCCTGGTACCACAGGGAGATAAGAGTCTTCTGCTGATCAATGCAGGTATGGCTCCGCTGAAACCATATTTTACAGGTGCAGAGATTCCGCCGAGAACAAGAGTAAGTACCTGCCAGAAATGTATCCGTACAGGTGATATCGAGAACGTAGGTAAAACTGCACGTCACGGTACATTTTTCGAAATGCTTGGTAACTTCTCTTTTGGTGATTATTTCAAAACAGAAGCAATTCACTGGTCATGGGAATTCCTGACAGAAGTAGTTGGACTGGACGCAAACCGTCTTTATCCGTCTGTTTATCAGGATGATGATGAAGCATTCGATATCTGGAACAAAGAAATCGGAATCCCGGCTGACAGAATTTTCCGTTTCGGAAAAGAAGACAACTTCTGGGAGCACGGCGCAGGCCCATGCGGTCCATGTTCTGAAATCTACTATGATCGTGGAGAAAAATATGGCTGCGGTAAACCAGGCTGCACAGTAGGCTGCGACTGCGACCGTTATATGGAAGTATGGAACAATGTATTTACCCAGTTTGAGAACGATGGTAACGGAAACTATACAACCCTGAAACAGAAGAATATTGATACAGGTATGGGACTGGAACGTCTGGCAGTTGTTGTTCAGGATGTAGATTCTATCTTTGATATAGATACCATCTGCTCCCTGCGTAATCTTGTATGCAAGATTTCCGGCAAAGAATATGAAAAGAACTACAACGATGACGTATCCATCCGTCTGATCACAGATCATATCCGTTCAGCAACATTTATGATCTCCGATGGTATCATGCCTACAAACGAAGGCCGTGGATATGTACTTCGCCGTCTGATCCGTCGTGCAGCACGTCACGGACGTCTTCTTGGTATCGAAGGAACATTCCTTGCCAAATTAAGTGAAGAAGTAATCAACGGTTCAAAGGCAGGATATCCGGAACTGGAAGAGAAGAAAGAATTTATCTTCAAAGTTCTTACAAACGAAGAGAACCAGTTCAATAAGACTATCGACCAGGGGCTTCGTATCCTTGGCGAGATGGAAGATGCAATGACAGCAGCAGGAGAGAAGACTCTTTCCGGCGAAAATGCATTCAAATTGTATGATACTTACGGATTCCCGATGGACCTTACAAAAGAGATCCTCGAGGAAAAAGGATATGACATTGACGAAGATGGCTTCCAGAAATGCATGGAAGAGCAGAGAAACAAAGCTCGTTCCGCACGTGAAGTAACTAACTATATGGGTGCTGACGCAACTGTATATGATGATATCGATGTTAACGTTACAACAGAATTTGTAGGATATGACTATCTTACATTTGATTCCAAAGTAACGGTTCTTACAACAGAGACTGAGATCGTAAACTCTCTGATGGAAGGCCAGAAGGGAACAATCTTCGTAGAGCAGACTCCATTCTATGCAACAATGGGTGGTCAGGTCGGAGATACCGGTGTGATCGAGACTGCAAACGGTAAATTCGTAGTAGAGGATACCATCAAACTCCGTGGCGGCAAATTCGGTCATGTAGGACATATGGAATCTGGTATGATCTCCACAGGAGAAACTGTTTCTCTGAAAGTAAACGAAGCTGCAAGAAGAGACACTGAGAAGAACCACAGTGCAACACATCTTCTTCAGAAAGCATTAAAGACTGTACTTGGAAGCCATGTAGAACAGAAAGGTTCTCTGGTAACACCAGACAGACTCCGTTTCGACTTTGCTCACTTCCAGGCTATGACAGCAGAAGAAATCGCACAGACTGAGGCGCTGGTAAACAAAGAAATCCAGGCTGGTCTTGCAGTTCATACAGATGTCATGGATATCGAAGAAGCAAAGAAATCCGGAGCAATGGCTCTGTTTGGTGAGAAATACGACCAGAAAGTACGTGTCGTATCCATGGGTGATTTCTCCAAAGAACTCTGCGGTGGTACTCACGTAGCAAACACAAGCTCCATCATGCTATTCAAGATCGTTTCTGAATCTGGTATCGCAGCAGGCGTTCGCCGTATCGAAGCTCTTACAGGAAACGGAGTTCTGGAATATTATAAGAAACAGGAAGAACTGCTTTATGCAGCTGCAAAAGCTCTGAAGGCAAATCCTTCTGAGATCGTAGAGAAGATTGGACATCTTCAGGGAGAAGTAAAAGCACTTTCCAGTGAAAACGAATCCTTAAAGAGCAAACTGGCTCAGGGTGCTCTGGGAGATGTTATGGATAAAGTAGTAGAAGTCAAAGGCGTAAAACTTCTGGCTGCAAAAGTAGACGGAGTTGACATGAATGGACTTCGTGACCTCGGAGACCAGCTGAAAGACAAACTCGGTGAAGGTGTTGTCCTTCTGGCAGCAGTAAACGGTGAGAAAGTAAACCTTCTTGCTATGGCAACAGACGCTGCACAGAAAGCAGGTGCTCACGCAGGTAACCTGATCAAAGCGGTAGCTGCTATCGTAGGTGGCGGTGGCGGCGGTCGTCCAAACATGGCACAGGCCGGCGGAAAGAACCCGGTCAAGGCACAGGAAGCTGTAGATGCAGCAGCAGGAATCCTGGAAGGACAGCTGAAATAAAATTTCTGCAAAAATTAACCAAAAAGATGTTGACGAACCCACTGACAATGATATATAATATCACTTGTGCAAGAAAAATACCCAGACAGTTGTATTTTAGCACAATCTACAACTGGAGGGAGGTTAGGTGTGAGTCTATGTCAAACGTAATCGTAAAAGAGAACGAGACTTTAGATAGCGCTCTTCGCAGATTCAAAAGAAGCTGCGCAAAAGCAGGAATTCAGCAGGAAATCCGCAAAAGAGAGCATTACGAGAAACCAAGCGTTCGTCGTAAAAAGAAATCTGAAGCCGCAAGAAAACGTAAATATAATTAATTGTGCGCAAAAATCCCTGGCAGTTTGTCAGGGATTTTTATCATAATAAGGAAAAATAATAGGGAAAGATAAAATAATTTCTATTTATTCTAGAAAGTGTAAAAAAGGAAATTATTAACGATATCAGGGGAAGGAAGTAATCTTGAAGGCAGAGAACAACAAAAAACTGAAAGAAAAGAAAAACTGGATCCTGTTACTGCTAAAGAAACTGGCAAAGATTCTCTTTAACAGAATTTTTTATGTGGCAGTGGCAATGCTTGTACAGCTTGGCTGGATCTTTCTGATGGTATTGCGGCTGGCAGCTTTTTCCAGATACGTGGACATCGTACTTAAACTGGTCGGTGTCGTGCTTGTACTTTGGATTTTAAACAAAGAAATTAATCCGTCATATAAGCTGGCGTGGACGATGCTCATCCTCACCCTGCCGATTCTTGGAGTGGTACTGTATTTTGTGTTTGGACGTTCCAGAATTGCGACGATCATGCAGCAGCATTTTGAACAGCGGATTGAAGAGAGCAGGGAATATCTGCGGGACCGGCCGGAGACAAGGCAGAAGCTGGAAGAACTGGATCCGTCAGCAGCGATCCAGTCCCGATATATTTCGGATGTTTCCAGATTTCCGGTTCATGAGAATACGACCGCGAAATATTTCCAGGTAGGAGATGATATGTTTCCTGTGCTTGTACAGGAACTGAAACAGGCAAAGAAATATATTTTTATTGAATATTTTATCATCAATGATGGTGTGATGTGGCGGACGATCCGCCATATCCTTGAGGAAAAGGCAGCAGAGGGTGTGGATGTGCGCCTGATTTACGATGGATTTGGCTGTCTTACGACGTTGCCGCACAAATACTATGAAGAACTTCGTGCAAAGGGAATTAAGTGTCAGGTATTTAATCCGTTCCGGCCATTATTGAATATCATTCAGAATAACCGCGATCACAGAAAGCTTTGCATTATAGATGGCTGGGTAGGTTTTACCGGCGGAATCAATCTGGCAGATGAATATATCAACCAGAAAGAACGCTTCGGACACTGGAAAGATACGGCAGTTATGCTAAAAGGTGAAGCAGTCTGGAATATGACCGCCATGTTTCTTCATATGTGGGCGGTAGTCGGACGATCAGATGAGAGCATCGACTATGAAGCATATTTTCCACATAAATATCACGAAGAAGAATTTGAAAGTGACGGATTTGTCCAGCCATTCTGCGATACACCTCTTGATGAAGAAATCGTTGGTGAAAACGTATATCTGAATATCATAAACAAAGCCAAACGATACGTATATATCTGTACCCCGTATCTGATCATAGATAATGAAATGATGACGGCACTTTGCCTGGCAGCAAAAAGCGGAGTTGATGTGCGGATTATGACACCGGGAATTCCGGATAAGAAGCTGGTATTTCTTCTGACACAGTCTTATTACAGACAGTTGTTAGAAGCAGGAGTAAAAATCTATGAATATCAGCCGGGATTTCTCCACGCGAAATCGTTTGTATGTGATGATGAGATTGGCGTGGTGGGAACGATCAATCTGGATTATCGAAGTCTGTATCTTCATTTTGAAGATGGCGTATGGATTTATAAGAATAAAGTTGTGCAGGATATTAAAGATGACTTTACACAGACAATGGAGTACTGCAATCCTGTAGAACTGGAATTTTGTCTGAACAGAAATATCGGGGTGTGCATAATGCAGAATATTTTCCGCGCGTTTGCACCAATGTTGTAAAAAGTTTAAGAGCTGTTGCTTTGGCGAATAAAATTTGCAAGGCAACAGCTCTTTTGGCATATTTTTATAAAACGGTCTTTATAATAAAATAGAATAAATATGCCGGAGAGAAATTATGGCAAAAAAGTGGATTTCAGTGATATGTGTATGGATTATTTCTTTTACGATACTTCTGACGCCATTGACTGCCAGAGGGCAGAATGAATCGGCAAATGAATCCACACAGGAGAACAGTGGACAGCAGACGGAATCGGCCGATTTGATCCAGGCGTCATCCGGAGTATTGATGGAGGCACAGACCGGAACTGTTATTTATCAGAAGGATTCGGATACAAGAAGAAGCCCTGCCAGTATTACCAAGATCATGACACTGATTCTGATCTTTGATGCGCTGGAAAAGGGAAATCTGAAATTGGATGATATTGTCACTACCAGTGCCTATGCGAAATCCATGGGTGGTTCTCAGGTATTTCTTGAAGAAGGCGAAACCCAGACAGTAGAAACGCTGATTAAATGTATCGTAATCGCTTCCGGAAATGATGCCAGTGTAGCGATGGCAGAACATATCTGCGGGAGTGAGCAGGAATTTGTCCGCCACATGAATGAAAGAGCAGCAGAACTTGGAATGGAAAATACACATTTTGAAGATTGCTGTGGTCTGACGGATTCTTCAAATCATTATACAACAGCCAGAGATATTGCGATTATGAGCAGAGAGCTGATTACGAAGTATCCAAAGATTCTGGAGTATTCTTCCATATGGATGGAGAATATCACACATGTGACGAAACAGGGAACAAAAGAATTTGGACTGACAAATACGAATAAGCTGCTTCGCAGTTATGACGGGTGTGTGGGTTTAAAGACAGGAAGCACCAGTCTGGCGAAATATTGTCTCAGCGCAGTGGCAAAAAGAAATAAGATTACTCTGATCGCGGTGGTGATGGCAGCACCGGATTATAAGGTGCGTTTTAAGGACGCGGCATCCATGCTGAATTATGGCTTCTCCAGATGTAGTCTTTACACAGATGAAAAAATGCAGCCTTTACCGGAAGTTCCGGTGAAAAAAGGAAAAGAAAAGAGTGTTCCGTTAGCTTATGAAAAGCAGTTTCAATATCTGAACACAGACGGGGAAACTATTGGAAAAGTAGAAAAGAAACTGAGGATTCACAGAGAGGTAAAGGCACCGTTAAAGAAAGGAAGCCAGGCAGGAGAGATGATCTATTTTGCTGATGGAAAAGAACTGGGCCGGGTACGGATTCTTTATGCCCGGACAATAGGTCAGGCAACCTATTTGGATTGTGTGAAAGAACTTCTGAAGAAATTGTAATTTTTTATGAGCAATAAACTGCTTTTTTACATTGAAACCTTACTTTATCTGCCAATATATGATAAACTGTCTTAGAGAGTATTTGAAAAAATCATTTCTGTAGAAAGTCTTTTTCAAACACACTCTGGAATATGAATATACATGAATTTTGAGGGAAAAAGTATGAATCAAAAAAGAAAATCACAGTTGAGGAAAAGCAGATACAAGAAAAAATCTGCAAGACCTGAATATCTTCAGTCAACAGTGCAGCGAGAAACACAGAAAAGAAAACAAAGACGCAGAAGAAAGCGTTTCCGCCTGAAACCACAGATTACAATCGGTGGAATTATAATTCTTGTATTATTGATTGTATTTGCAGGGAGCAGACTCTTTTTATCTGGTACAAAAGCAGGCAGCGACAAAGCACAGGCAGTATCGTCCTCAAATGCAAAAATAGCAAAAGGAACTAAAAAAACAAAAGGTTCGAAGAAGGAAAAAGACCTTGTTGAAATGGAAGAGAGTAAGGAAATCTTCTTTGAGCCGCACTGCGTAGATTCAACGAAGCCGGAAAATCTTATCAGCTATACGAACATTGAAGTGGATGGAAACCTGCTTGAAAATGTTGCAGACTATAAGCCGGATGAAGATATTACATTTAATGTAGGACAGGAATACATAAATGTAGATGGAATCGTTACATTCCGAGGAAACAGTTTCCGTGATAATCCGACATATGGATATGCAAATATGACGAATTATAAATTAAACAAACTGTGGTCAGCAGATACCGGTTCTCTTTCTTCCGGCAGTGCAGTCTGGACCGGAAGTGGATGGACCGGACAGCCGCTTATGGCAAAATGGTCAAAAGAAGTGAAAGCTCATATGAACATGACAGAAAAAGCCAAGGCAGACGATGATCTGGTTGAGGTGATCTATGCATGCATGGATGGATATGTATATTTTCTGGATCTGAGAACAGGAGAGAAAACCCGCGATCCATTATATCTTGGATATACGTTCAAAGGCGCAGGTGCCCTGGACCCAAGAGGCTATCCGATTATGTATGTCGGTGCCGGATACAACAGTAACGAAGGAACTGCAAGAGTATTTGTTGTAAACCTGCTGGATTGCAGTGTTATGTATACATTTGGAGATAATGATGAATTCTCGCTCCGCGGCAGTCTGAGCTTCTTTGACGGATCGGCGCTTGTAGATGCCGAGACAGATACCCTGATTTATCCTGGAGAAAACGGAATCGTATATCTGATCAAACTGAATACTAATTATGATCAGAACAATGGCACGTTATCTATTAACCCTGGTAAGACTGTAAAATGGCGGTATTATGGTACCAGAAGCAGCACAGAATCATTCTGGATCGGAATGGAAGATAGTGCTGCGATTTATAAAGGTTATGCGTTTATGGCAGATAACGGGGGAAATCTGATGTGCCTGAACTTAAATACCCTGCAGCTTGTATGGGGACAGGATACACTTGATGATTCAAACTCGACACCGGTTCTGGAAATTGAAAACGGACATCTGTATCTGTATGTGAGCACATCTTTCCGGCTTGGCTGGAGAAGCTATGATTCAGCGACGATTCCAATCTGGAAGATCGATGCAGAGACAGGAGAAATCGTATGGCATACAGACTATCAATGCTATACAGATGATGGCGTATCCGGTGGCGTTCAGTCCACGATTGCCTGTGGAAAGAACGAACTTTCCGATTACATATATGTGACGGTATCCAAGACTTCTGACAATGCATCCGGAGTCCTTGCCTGCCTGAAAAAATCCGATGGTTCCAAAGTATGGGAGGATTCCTCTTCCTATGCATGGTCCTCTCCGGTCTGCGTCTATAACGAGGATGGGAGCGGAAAAGTCCTTTATTGCAACAGTAGCGGTGATGTCCGTCTCCTGGATGGCAAGACCGGTAAACTGGAGGATACCGTGTCGATCAGTGATGGCGTCATCGAGGCTTCGCCGGCTGTGTATGATAATTATATGGTCGTTGGAACCAGAGACTGCAAGATCTGGGGAATCCAGTTACAGTAAAATAGCAGTGAGTAATTTAAGATCAGTATTGCATTACGCGGTACTGCTCTTAAAAGCGTTGTTACTGTTTGCTACTTGCTACTTGCTCAGTAATAAAAGCGTTACCATGATGTGCAACAGTGCCTTTAAAACTTTGACAAAAGACATAGACAGGATGTATAATAAAATCCAAATGGGTATTGCGGGTGGCAAAAAACAAAAAGGAAGGTATATACAATGAAAGAAATCCGTACAGAAGATGCAGTGGGACATATTTTGTGCCACGACATCACACAGATTATCAAAGATGTAAAAAAAGGGGTGCTTTTTAAGAAAGGACACATTGTCAGGGAAGAGGATATTCCTCTTTTACTTTCTGTGGGAAAAGAACACTTATATGTCTGGGAGAAGAAGGAAGGAATCTTTCACGAGAACGAAGGCGCAGAGATTCTTTATCAGATCTGTGCCGGAGATTCAGGTACCATGCATGGATCTGATATCAAAGAAGGAAAGATTGAGCTGATCGCAGACATCGACGGTGTACTTAAAATCCGCAGAGATGCATTGGTTGCGGTTAATTCACTTGGAGAGATGATGATCGCATCCCGCCATGGAGATTTCCCGGTAAAAAAAGGCGATAAGCTTGCAGGAACCAGAATTATTCCGTTAGTGATCGAGAAAGAGAAAATGGACCGTGCGAAAGAAGTGGCAGGCGACCAGCCGATTTTCTCTATTCTCCCATATAAGAAGAAAAAAGTGGGAATCGTGACAACAGGAAGCGAAGTACAGAAAGGTCTGATCACAGATACCTTTACCCCTGTTCTGAAAGATAAATTTGCCAGATTTCCGTCAGAGATTCTTGGACAGACAACGCCAGGGGATGATATGGAACAGATTACAGCTGACATCCTGAAATTTATTGAGAATGGAGCAGATATTGTAGTCTGCAGCGGTGGCATGAGTGTTGATCCGGATGACAGAACACCTGGCGCGATCAAAGCGACAGGAACCCGTATCGTATCTTATGGTGCACCGGTACTTCCGGGGGCAATGATGCTGGTTTCCTATTATGAGAAAGATGGAAAACAGATTCCGATCCTGGGACTTCCGGGATGTGTGATGTATGCGAAGAATACGATTTTTGATCTGTTACTGCCAAGACTGATGGCAGATGATGAAATCACCGCATCAGAGATCAATCAGCTGGGAGAGGGCGGACTCTGCCTGAATTGTGATGTCTGTACCTTCCCGAATTGTGGATTTGGAAAATAAGGAAAAATAAGGAAAGACCAGATGAAAAGATTCAGAACCGTACACTATACGATTCATTCAGAGAAAATCAAAGACGCCAGAGGAGTCCGATTCGCAGTTATTGCAGATCTCCACGGTGTGGAATTCGGTCCTGATAATCAGCGACTTCTCGAAACAATCAACAAATACAGACCGGACGGAATTCTTATCGCAGGGGACATGATCGTAAGAAATGATTCGGAGTCTATGAAAAAGGCAGAATCACTTTTGAAGAGATTTTCGGCGCAGTATCCGGTTTATTATGCACTGGGAAACCACGAGTATAAACTGTATCGGAGCAACCCGGAAGAAAATGAGTTTGCAGGGGAATATCAGGAGTATGAAAACGAGCTGAGAGAAGCTGGTGTTGAAATTCTGCATAATGATTTCTGCAAATTAAAGGTTGGAAAAACCAGCATTACCGTTTATGGCTTGGAGATTCCGCTGATCTATTACAAGAAACCATTCTCTCCCAGACTTCACATAGAGGAAGTCAGAGAACTGATTGGAGAACCCTCTGAAGATTCACTGAATATTCTGCTTGCGCATAGTCCAAAATACGGCGATACTTATTTTGACTGGGGAGCAGATCTTATTTTAAGTGGACATTATCATGGAGGAATTGTGAGGCTGAACAGACACAAAGGACTGCTTTCTCCACAGCTTCAGCCATTTCCTGCATTTTGCTGCGGGGATTTTCACAGAGGCAGTCAGCACATGCTGGTAAGTGCCGGAGCCGGGGAACACACGATTCCTGTAAGAATTCATAATCCCAGAGAAGTTCTGATTGTAGATTTGAAACCGTATTTGAGATGAGAGGTGTTTTCGTATGGGAATTCCGGTAAAACTGGAAGTTTTTGAGGGTCCGCTCGACTTGCTGTTACATCTGATTGAAAAGAATAAAATAGATATTTATGATATTCCTATTGTGGAGATCACAGACCAGTATATGGAATATATCCATGCAATGGAACGCGAAGACTTAGGAGTTATGAGTGAGTTCATGGTCATGGCCGCTACACTTCTGGATATCAAGTGTAAAATGCTTCTCCCGAAAGAGGTAAATGAAGAGGGCGAAGAGGAAGATCCACGTGCAGAACTGGTTGAGAAACTTCTGGAATATAAGATGTATAAATTCATGTCTTATGAATTGAAAGACAAAATGGATGATGCAGCCAATGTATTTTTTAAAGAGCCAACTCTGCCGGATGAGGTCATGCAGTACAAAGAACCGGTAGATCCAAAAGAATTGCTGGCAGGACTGACACTGGAGAAATTAAATGCTATCTACAAATCGATCATCCGCAGACAGGAGGACAAGGTTGACCCGATTCGAAGCAAGTTTGGAACTATCGAAAAAGAAGAAGTCAGCCTGTCAGATAAGATGATCGAGATCAAAGAATTTGCGCGTACCCACAGGAAGTTCAGTTTCCGTAATCTTCTGGAAAGCCAGAGTTCTAAAGTACAGGTGATAGTCACTTTTCTGTCGATACTGGAGCTGATGAAAATGGGGCATATTCATGTCGAGCAGGATGGACTGTTTGATGATATCTCTGTAGAAGTACAAACGGATCCGGATACCTGGAAGAATCTTACCGAATTTGCAGAAGAAGAGTAACAGGAAAGGGTAAGAAAATGGAATAGAAATACAGGCAGTGTCTGCATGGATACGCAGTATGCAAAAGATAAATGCGTAACAAAAGGATAAGGAATGAGGAAGACTGAGTGAAGATTAAGGAGACAGAAGCAGCTATCGAAGCGATACTTTTTGCCATGGGCGGTTCCGTGGAACTGCCCCGGATAGCCAAAGCCATCGGGGTGGATGAGAAGACAACCGGAAGGATCATCCGCAATATGATGGACCGCTATCAGGAAGAAAACAGAGGAATCCAGATCATAGAACTGGAAAATTCCTTCCAGATGTGTACCAAAAAAGAATATTATGAATATCTGATCAATATTGCGCTGCATCCTCAGAAGCCGGCACTCTCAGATGTTATGCTGGAAACCTTGTCCATTATCGCATACAAGCAGCCGGTGACAAAAGTAGAGATCGAGAAGATCCGCGGGGTAAAATGTGACCACGCGATCAATAAGCTGGTAGAATACAGTCTGGTCAGAGAGCTTGGAAGACTGGATGCCCCCGGGCGCCCGATATTATTTGGGACTACCGAAGAATTTCTGCGGTGTTTCGGCGTTCAGGATCTGGAATCACTGCCTGTACCCGATCCGGTACAGATTGAGGACTTTAAGGCTGAGGCGGAAGAAGAAATCCAGTTGAAATTGGATGTTTAACCGACAGGAATGAATTTTAGAATACGCTCTGGCATGGTTACCTGTATCAAAGGACATTTAAGATTATAGCATTTCAGGAAAATACGGGAAGGAGAAGATGGTTATGCCAACCACATATGCACACGATTTATTTGGAAAAGAAGTATATAAAAAACTGCCGTCAGATATGAAGGCGCTGATTCGCAGATATGGAGATCTGTACAGGATCGGTCTGCATGGACCGGACATTCTGTTCTACTATATGGTTTCGAAGAATCCGGTTACTCAGTTTGGAATCGCTATGCATCATGAGAAGGCAAGAGCCTTTTTCGAAGAAGGAATGCGCCAGGTACGCAGAAACAATGATGAAGCGCTCCTTGCGTATCTTCTGGGATTTGGCTGCCATTATATGTTTGACTCAGCATGCCACCCATATGTGAACCAGATGGCTGCAGAAGGAGTCGTTCCTCATATCGTTCTCGAGAAAGAATTTGATCGTGTGCTTATGGAAGAAACCGGCAAAGATCCGGACCACTATTACCCGGCTTGCGGTATTGTCCCGAAAATGGAATATGCAAAGGTTATTCACAGAGCTATTCCGCTTGTAAAAACCATAAACATTTATCTTTCTGTCAAAATGATGAAAATTCTTACAAACTTTATGGTATGCGATGACCAAGGAAGAAAACGCAGAATCATCGGAAAAATTCTGAGCTTTGGAGGAAAATCCATCGGTTCCGTAATCGAACACTTTATGACCGCCGAGGCGGTAGAACAGGCAAAGGCGCCAATCCCTGAATTAAAGAGGCTGTATCAGGAGGCAATCCCCGAAACAGCAGAATATCTGAAGGAACTTTATACCTTAAGAGAAGGTGCATATCATCTGAGCGCACGATGGAATCGTACCTATAATGGCTAAGACATTGGCAAATATATCGAAATAATTCGGGCGTTTATGAAATATCATATCGGTTAGTCATATTCCGGACATGTTGGCATAAGTTATTTAATAAATAAATGCCAGGCAGGTGAGGTGGAATATGAGGATGAGACATATTGCCGCTGTCACGATCGTGACGGCGGTATTGTTGTTTACACAGACTTCTGCTTCCGTACAAGGAGGAGAAAATAAGATACCTCAGATGGTAGATATGACACCGGCTATCGAGGAACCGTCAGAACTACACGCATTATCGGCAGTCTTGATGGATGGAGATTCCGGCAGAGTGCTTTATGAAAAGGATGGAAAGACACCTCTTGCAAATGCCAGCACAACAAAAGTACTTACCTGTATTGTGGCATTGGAGAGTTCGCCGGGAGATGATTATGTACAGGTTTCCCAGAATGCAGCTTCCCAGCCGGAAGTCAAGCTGGGACTTCAGAAAGGAGAACAATACTATCTGGAGGATCTTTTATATTCTCTGATGCTGAAAAGTCACAACGATACAGCAATCGCCATCGCAGAACACTGTGGGGTAACAGTGGAAGGCTTTGCCAGAATGCTGAACCGAAAAGCAAAACAGATTGGATGTAAGGATACGTACTTTATTACGCCAAACGGTCTGGATGCGCAGGACGAAAATGGCAAACATCATACGACCGCAGAGGATCTGGCACTGATCATGCGGTATGCCATCAAGAATAAAACTTTCCTGCACATTTCCCAGACCAGAGATTACACTTTTTCAGAAATCACAGGAAAACGGACTTTCTCCGTACATAATGCCAATGCACTGCTTGATATGATGGACGGAGTTCTCGCAGGAAAAACAGGCTATACTTCCCAGGCAGGGTACTGCTATGTGTGTGCCTGGGAAGAGGAAGGGAAAACTTTTGTAGTCAGTCTTCTTGGCTGCGGATGGCCCAATCATAAAACATACAAATGGAGCGATACGAAAAAACTGCTAAGCTACGGGGCCTATAATTATGACTATGAAACCTACTGGCAGGAGCCACATACGAGTAAGATTCTGGTAACGGACGGGGTGGAAAATATGCAGAATATAGGTGAGAAAGTCTATCTGAGGGGGAAATGCAGCGTAACATCCGAGGACCGTGAAAAAGAAATACTTCTCAAAAAAGGGGAGGCAGTAACCTGTAAGACGGAAATTCCACAGAAGGTAAGCGCCCCGGTTCTGAAAGGGGAGAAACTGGGACGTATCGCTTATTATCTGGATGGAAAACTGATCGATTCCTATCCTGTTTATGCGGAAAGATCTGTAGAGAAGATCAGCTTTAAATGGTATACGGAAAAGGTATTTCACGATTTTTTCCATTAAAAAACTTAATGAAAGAGCTGAAAAGGCAGGAAAAAGAGATAAAAAGACAACGAAAACAGGTTGATTTCAGGAAGAAGGATGTCTATAATAAATACGGAGAGATTTTCTTAAAGTATGTAAGGGAATCTCTTCATATCCTGAATACAGGCATAAAACGTACAAAACAGGCAGCAAAAGTTTTTGATGGAAACATTTCTATCGGATATATTCACACACAGGGCCGCAATTTTATCCCAAAGCTGGTCAGAGGCTTGCCATAGAATCATTTGTTGAATTCATAGAAAAAAACTATAGAATCAATGAAACAATTTAATGGTTTAAAGGGTTGCTATGAAAAAGCAAGATTGATATAATAAAACTTAACAGTCGGCATTTCATGTATCAACAAGTTGATAGTTTGGTGACACATCGGCCGTTCGTGAAAAAGTTTATGGCAATTTTGCAGAATAAGTAAATTGTCATAGGAAAGACAGAGGAAAGAGATATGAATCAGTTAGAAGTACTCAGAGAGAGCCTGGGACAGTGTGATGAGATCATTCTGGATGCCCTTATTATGAGAAACAGAATCGTAGAGGACATTATGGCATACAAAGAGGCTAATGGACTCCAGATCTTACAGCCAGAGCAGGAAGCAAAGCAGAAAGAGTGGCTGGGGAAGAGAATGGAAGGCAGACGCCATAAGGATGAAGTTGCAGACGTATTCGACAGCATCCGTACCAACAGTAAGAGAATCCAGGCAAGAAAACTTTTCAACTACAATATCGTACTTATCGGATTTATGGGCTCAGGTAAGTCTACAATCTCCGATTTCCTTAAAACAGTATTTGCCATGGATATAGTAGAGATGGATCAGATTATTGCTGAGAGACAGGGAATGAGTATTTCTGATATTTTTGAGACATATGGTGAGCAGTATTTCCGCGACCTTGAAACAAACCTGCTTATCGAAATGCAGTCTCGCAGCAATGTAGTAATCTCCTGTGGTGGTGGTACTCCGATGAGAGAGTGCAACGTAGTTGAGATGAAGAAGAACGGCCGCGTGGTATTACTTACTGCGAAACCAGAGACAATCCTTGACCGTGTCAAAGATAACCACGACCGTCCGCTGATCGAGAACAACAAGACTGTTCCGTTCATCGCAGATCTGATGGAGAAACGTCGCGCAAAATACGAGGCAGCAGCAGACATTATCATCGAAACAGATGGCAAGAGCGAGCTTGAAATCTGTGAAGAACTGGTTCACAGACTTCGCGCTATGGATGAGAAATAAATATAGCTATTCAAAATAATCTGTTATTTTGATATATCCGGTTAATAGGGACAGCTCACGATAATAAATGAATAGATATATTGTAAAGATATGAAATAGCTACAGACAATAGAAATGGCATTTACAGGAATTAATTAACTTTCCTGTAAATGCCGTTTCTGACTTTATAGAATTATATCTTTTATAGATATGCCGGATTCCATAAATAGGAATCCTGATCTGATTCTAACTTGTTTTATAATCCCATTCCTTTTGTGCCTGTTCTATGACATATTTCTTAAATTTTTCTGCCATCCGGAACCATAAGCGGAAATAAAAGTCCGGATGACAGATACACGTATTTTATTATTTTTAAGGAGTCATTTGTGAATTCATTTATTATAATTATGGTCCGTACTTTGCGGAAACCGATTCTTCAGTATAATTTATATAGCTGAAGAATTATAAGCTGCTGTGAATGATATCCAGCACCTGTTTTAACTCATTGACACCGATCTGTCCCGGAGCAGAAGCCTTAGAAGCAGCACCAAAAGTGAGAGCGGAGCCGAATGTCTCACCTGTGAGGCGGCTGACAACGCCTGTACCTGCCATAGACATGGTAATGATCGGGCGGTCTGCATATTTCTCAGACATTTCCAGAGTAGCACTAAGAAGTGTGAGAACATCCTGCTTGCAAGTCGGCATAACTGCCATTTTCGGAATATCAGCACCGAAATCCTGCATCATGCGAAGACGTCTGATAATCTCATCCTTCTCCGGGGTCTTAAAGAAATCATGGTTAGAAGCGATTACTTTCACACCTGTCTCATGAGCAGCGTCGATAATTGTTTTTACAACATCATCACCGGTAAAAGCTTCCACATCAATTAAATCTACATAGCCACTCTGGGCTACGGCAATATTTAAAGCAGCATAATCACTTACGGAAATTTCTTTCTCGCCGCCTTCTTTGGAAGTACGGAAAGTAAAGAGAACAGGGATATCTTTTAAAACTTTCTGGAGTTCTTTTGCTGTTTCTAATACTTTTTCAGTAGTAAAGACATCATCAAACCAGTCTACACGCCACTCAACCACGTCAACCGGGAGAGTAGTGATCTTTTTGGCTTCTTCAAGAATGTCTTTTGTTGTTTTTCCTATGATCGGAACGCAGATCTTCGGTCTGCCTTCACCGATTACCGTATTTTTTACCTGAATTGTGTTCATTTTATTATCCTCATATTTCTTAGATTAAGAATAAACGTAACATAACCGCATCCATCATCAGGCTATTGTTGAGACTTGCGGTAATGAAACGAAAAGTTGTCATTTTCTTTCCAATTACATCGATATCATTGTCCTTCAGGGCAGACATAAATCCGATACCATCTGTGATATGACCTGTAAGGTGGCCGTTATCATTTACGATTGTATTAACTGCGCCACATAACTCTGCTGCAGGAGAAAGTTCATCCAGATATTTTCCAACCAGAGTTTTGTTTGGCATGGAAACATTGGAACCTCTCATTTTCAGAGTACGGATCGCTTTTACTGCGTCTTCGATTTCATCAGCGCCAATCTCAAAAGCAAGGTAAGCGTAGTCGTACCCGAGTTTTGCAAAAGCCTCATTCTGCATTGCGGGAGAGCTGGAGTGACGGATCGGGTAAGCCATCAGACCGATTAATTCAGTATGCCCGGTAATTCTTTCTGCCATTATAATAGCCCCTTTCGTAATTCATTAACTTTTTCGCGCTAAAATGATACCACATTTAACTTGCGAAGTGAAGAATAATAGGAAGAAACAGATAGAAAAGCCTCATATGGCAAAACATTACAAAATTTTATGGCATTTTTTTAACGGAAATGATAAAAAATTATTGAAATATTTTGCTAAAAAAGGTAGAATTAAAATTGGCTAAATTTTTGGGTTAACTTTTAAATATTCTCATAAAGATGGAGGGCAAACAAGAATGAGTAATGCAACACAAAGCTTAGCAGGCACAAGAATTACTTCTTTGCTTGACGCAAACAGTTTTGTCGAAATCGGACAGGGTGTAACAGCCAGATCCACAGATTTCAACATGACTGCAAACAAGGCACCATCTGACGGTGTTATCACCGGATATGGTGTGATCGATGACAAACTGGTTTATGTATACAGCCAGGATGCATCCGTATTAAACGGTACTGTTGGTGAAATGCATGCAAAGAAGATCACAAGACTTTATGATCTTGCAATGAAAACAGGCGCTCCGGTTATCGGACTTGTTGACTGTGCTGGTATCCGTCTTCAGGAAGCAACAGATGCACTGGAAGCTTTCGGACAGATCTATCTGAAACAGACACTGGCATCCGGTGTGATTCCGCAGATCACAGCAATCTTCGGAACATGCGGCGGTGGTATGGCAGTTATCCCGTCCCTGACAGACTTCACATTTATCGAATCTAAAAAAGGAAAAATGTTCATCAACACACCGAACGCACTGGAAGGAAATAATGCAGATAAATGCGATACAGCAGCAGCTGAGTTCCAGAGCAAGGAAACAGGTCTGATCGATGGCGTTGGTACAGAAGAAGAGGTTCTTGGCCAGATCCGTTCTTTAGTATCACTTCTTCCTTCTAATAATGAAGACACAGACAATTACACAGAGTGTACAGATGATCTCAACCGTGTATGTGCTGAACTTGCAAACTGTGCAGGTGATACAGCAATCGCACTTTCCCAGATCGCTGACAACGGTGAATTCTTCGAGACAAAAGCAGACTATGCAAAAGACATGGTTACAGGCTTTATCCGTTTAAACGGCGCTACAGTAGGTGCTGTTGCAAACAGAAGCGAAGTATATGACGCAGAAGGCAAGAAAACAGAAACATTTGACGGAAGCATCTCTGCAAGAGGCGCAAGAAAAGCAGCAGATTTCGTGAAATTCTGCGACGCTTTTGATATTCCGGTACTTACACTTACAAACGCAACAGGCTTCATGGCAACCTTATGCAGCGAGAAGATGATGGCGAAATCCGTAGGTGAACTGGTAGCTGCATTCGCAGATGCAACTGTTCCGAAGGTAAATGTGATCATCGGCAAAGCTTACGGTACAGCTTACGTGGCAATGAACAGCAAATCTATCGGTGCAGACCTTGTATATGCATGGGATAACGCAGAGATCGGTATGATGGATGCTTCCCTGGCAGCCAAGATCATGTACGCAGATGCAGATGCTGCTGAACTGAATGAAAAAGCTGCTCAGTACAGAGAGCTTCAGAATGGTGTTGCTTCCGCAGCAGCAAGAGGCTATGTTGACACTGTGATCAGCCCGGCTGACACAAGAAAATATGTAATCGGTGCATTTGAGATGCTGTTCACAAAAAGGGAAGATCGTCCGTCCAAGAAACACGGAACGATTTAAGCGGGGTGACGCATATGAAAATGATCAAAAAAATAACTTCTGTATTCATGACATTTCTCGTAATGGCTGCACTGGTGATCGGCAGCACATCTGTGGTATTTGCCGCTGATGAGGCTGATGCGGATACAGAATCTAAATTGATCCAATATGGTGAGTGGCTTACGGATCAGATTATCAGTATGACAGACGAAGATATTGAAACGTATTTGAAAGCAGAGGATGCTTTTACTGTAAATGCAGCTCAAGTATGGAAAGATTCAAAAGATGAGCTTGGAAAACAGAAAAAAGATGAAGAGAAAAAAGACGAAGAGAAAAAAGACAAATCAGCAAAAACTACGGTGGATTTAAAAAATGGACAGTATGTAGTCACAGTTCCTAAGACGTTTGAAAAAACAAACGCTAATTTTGTATATGTATTTTCAAATCTGAATACTGTTGATTCTGTGTCCATAGATGTACAGTACGGCATGGCTAAGACTCTTCAGAGAGCCGGTCTTAACACACTGATGGGTATCGGAACCGTATTCGTAATGCTGGTACTGTTAAGTCTTCTGATTTCTCTGTTCCGTTTCATCCCGAATCCGGAAGCAAAGAAAGCAGCAGAAGCAAAAGCAGCCAAAGCTGCAAAAGAGGCAGAGGCAGCAGCCATCGCACAGACAGCACCTACACAGGCAGAAGAGAACCTTGCAGATGACGGAGAACTGGTAGCTGTTATCGCAGCAGCAATCGCAGCAGCAGAGGGAACTACAACAGACGGATTCGTAGTTCGTTCCATCCGCAAAGTAAAAAGAAACAGAAGATAATCACTGTTCATCCGATAATATTTTTGCGTATCGTAGATTACATTACTGAGAAAGTAATGAACGCTAATAATTGTTATTTATTTAGGAGGATTTTAAAATGAAAAGCTATACAATTACAGTAAATGGTACAGCATATGAAGTAACTGTTGAAGAAACAGGAAGCGTATCCGCACCAGCAGCAGCTCCGAAGGCCGCACCTAAAGCAGCACCGGCAGCAGCTCCGAAAGCAGCAGCTCCTGCAGCAGGTGCAGGCGCAGTAAAAGTAACAGCTTCCGTACCTGGTAAAGTTGTTAAAGTAGCAGCAAGCGTTGGACAGACAGTAAAAGCCGGAGACAGCGTAATTATTCTTGAATCCATGAAAATGGAAATCCCTGTAGTAGCTCCTCAGGACGGTACTATCGCAAGCATTGATGTTGCAGAAGGTGCCTCTGTAGAAAACGGAGATACTTTAGCAACAATGAACTAAGACGGGAGGTAGTCAAATGTCTTATGTAACAGAAACATTGTCCAACCTGATTCACCAGACAGCATTCTTCAATCTGACATGGGGCAATTACCTGATGATCGCAGTAGCCTGCGTATTCCTTTACCTTGCTATCAAGAAAGGATTCGAGCCGCTTCTGCTTGTTCCTATCGCATTCGGTATGATGCTTGTAAATATCTATCCGGACATTATGGCAAATCCGGAAGATATGTCCAACGGTGTAGGTGGACTTCTTCATTATTTCTACATCCTTGATGAGTGGAGTATCTTACCATCCCTGATCTTCATGGGTGTAGGTGCCATGACAGACTTCGGTCCGCTGATCGCAAACCCGATCAGCTTCCTGATGGGTGCAGCAGCACAGCTTGGTATCTATGCAGCTTACTTCCTTGCAATCTTCCTTGGATTCAACGGAAAAGCAGCAGCAGCAATCTCCATCATCGGTGGTGCTGACGGCCCGACTTCCATTTTCCTTGCAGGTAAACTTGGACAGACAAGCCTGATGGGACCGATCGCAGTAGCAGCATATTCCTATATGTCACTGGTTCCGATCATCCAGCCGCCTATCATGAAACTCTGCACAACAGAGAAAGAACGTAAGATCAAAATGGATCAGCTTCGCCCGGTTTCCAAACTGGAGAAGATCCTGTTCCCGATCATTATCACAATCGTTGTCTGCCTGATCCTGCCTACAACAGCTCCGCTGGTTGGTATGCTCATGCTTGGTAACCTGTTCAGAGAGTGCGGCGTTGTAAAACAGCTGACAGAAACAGCTTCCAATGCCCTGATGTATATCGTAGTTATCCTTCTGGGTACATCCGTAGGTGCTTCCACAAGTGCAGAAGCATTCTTAAACGTAGATACTCTGAAGATCGTAGTTTTAGGTCTTGTTGCATTCGCAATCGGTACATTCGGTGGATGTATGCTTGGTAAACTGCTTTGCAAACTGACTCATGGACGTATCAACCCGCTGATTGGTTCTGCCGGTGTATCCGCAGTACCTATGGCAGCCCGTGTATCCCAGAAAGTGGGTGCAGAGGCAGATCCTACAAACTTCCTTCTGATGCACGCAATGGGCCCGAACGTTGCCGGTGTTATCGGTACAGCCGTAGCAGCCGGAACATTCATGGCTATTTTCGGTGTATAATTGAATTTATAAAGGAGATTTAATAATGGCAGAATTAGAGAAAAAACCTGTTAAAATTGTGGAAACCATTCTCCGTGATGCTCATCAGTCCCAGATCGCAACACGTATGACCACAGAACAGATGCTTCCGATCGTAGATAAACTTGACAAAGTCGGCTATCACGCAGTAGAGTGCTGGGGTGGTGCAACATTCGATGCATCCCTTCGTTTCCTTCACGAAGATCCATGGGAAAGACTTCGTAAATTACGTGACGGCTTCAAGAACACAAAACTTCAGATGCTCTTCCGTGGACAGAACATCCTTGGATATCGTCCATATGCAGATGACGTTGTAGAATACTTCGTACAGAAATCTGCTGCAAACGGAATCGACATCATCCGTATTTTTGACTGCCTCAATGACCTTCGTAACCTGCAGACAGCAGTAAGCGCTGCAAACAAAGAGAAGGCTCATGCACAGGTAGCTCTTTCCTACACATTAGGAGATGCTTACACACTGGAATACTGGACAGACATCGCAAAACGTATCGAAGATATGGGCGCTGATTCCATCTGTATCAAAGATATGGCAGGTCTTCTCCTTCCAAACAAAGCTACAGAGCTTGTAACAGCATTAAAAGAAACAGTTAAGATCCCGATCGACCTTCATACACATTACACATCCGGTGTAGCTTCCATGACTTACTTAAAAGCAGTAGAAGCTGGTGTAGATATCATCGATACAGCAATGTCTCCATTCGCACTGGGAACATCCCAGCCTGCAACAGAAGTTATGGTTGAGACATTCAAGGGAACACCATATGATACAGGATTTGACCAGAAACTTCTTTCAGAGATCGCTGACTACTTCCGTCCGATCCGTGACGAAGCTCTTGACAGCGGACTGCTCAATCCGAAGAACCTTGGTGTTAACATCAAGACTTTACTGTACCAGGTACCGGGCGGTATGCTCTCCAACCTGACTTCCCAGTTAAAAGAACAGCACGCAGAAGACAAATTTTACGATGTTCTTGAGGAAGTTCCGCGTGTACGTAAAGACCTCGGCGAGCCGCCACTTGTAACTCCGTCTTCACAGATCGTTGGTACACAGGCTGTATTCAACGTACTTATGGGCGAGAGATACAAAATGGTTACAAAAGAAACAAAGGATATCCTGTTAGGAAAATACGGCGCAACTGTAAAACCGTTTAATCCGGAAGTACAGAAGAAGTGCATCGGCGATGAGAAACCGATCACATGCCGTCCGGCAGACCTTCTTGACAACGAGCTTGAGAAACTTGAGAGCGAAATGGCTCAGTACAAGGAACAGGATGAAGACGTATTAACATACGCACTGTTCCCACAGGTAGCTATGGACTTCTTCAAATACCGTCAGGCTCAGAAAACAAAAGTTGACGAAAAAGCAGCTGACAAAAAGAACGGAGCATATCCTGTATAATTGATCAGTAATTAAATATGTCCAAACGAAAAAAGGAGCTTGCGTAAGCAGGCTCCTTTGCGTTATTATGAAAGAATATGATACCCGGGAATATAATGTGCCAATGGGTATATGATGTCAGAGGTACATATCTATATTGATCGTAGCGAAGCGGAGACGTGGAACCATGATGAAATAGACAATCTGCAGGGTAAAATAAATACAGGAGAATATTCCATGAGCAAAGTTATAATAATCGGCGGCGGAGCCGCCGGAATGATGGCAGGGGTTTTTGCAGCCCGTAACCATCATGAAGTTCATATATTAGAGAAGAACGAGAAACTGGGAAAGAAAGTATTCATCACAGGAAAAGGCAGATGCAATGTGACAAATGCCTGTGACACAGAAGAACTCTTTCCTGCAATGATGAGCAATCCCAAGTTCCTCTACAGCAGTTTCTATTCATTTACCCCTCAGGATGTAATGGAGTTCTTTGAGGAAGCAGGTGTCCCTCTGAAGGTAGAGCGTGGAAACCGCGTATTTCCACAGTCTGACCATTCCTCAGACATCATCCGCGCTCTGGAGCGTGAGCTGAAGAAAGCAGGAGCAAAGATTCATCTTCATACTGCTGTGCAGGAAATCGTAAAGAAACCTGTAACAGATTCCGTAAATACCCTTGAATCAGAAGCCGCATTAACAGAATCAGGATCTGATGCAGGAAAAAGCAGAAAAGGAAAAAAATTATCTGACATACCGCAGGAGAAGATCACAGGAGTTATACTTACAGATGGTACCTTCATGGAAGGCGATGCAGTCATCGTAGCCACAGGTGGATTCTCTTATCAGAGTACCGGTTCCACAGGTGACGGATACCGCTTCGCAAGAGAACTGGGACTGAAAGTCACGGACATTGCTCCCTCCCTTGTGCCATTAAAGACAAAAGAAGACTATGTCCCTAAGCTTCAGGGACTTTCCCTTAAGAATACAGGACTTACCATAAAGAATGGAAAGAAAGTACTCTATGAGGATTTCGGAGAGATGATGTTCACCCATTTCGGAGTCACAGGTCCCATGATCCTGTCCGCCAGTGCCCACATTGGTGCAAAACTGGCGAAAGCACCAAATGGCGAACTGTCCGCATATCTGGATCTGAAGCCGGCACTCACCAGAGAACAACTGGATGCCAGGATCCTGCGTGAATTTGAAGCAGGACCAAACAAACAGTTCAAGAACGTGATTGGCGTACTTTTCCCGTCATCTCTGACTCCGGTAATGCTGGAACTGGGTGGAATCCCCGCAGAGAAGAAAATCCACGACATCTCCAGAGAAGAACGCCAGCACTTCATTGACCTTATCAAAGCCTTCCCCTTCACAATCACAGGAATGGGTGAGTTCAAAGAAGCCATCATTACCAGAGGCGGCGTCTCTGTCAAAGAGATCAACCCCGGAACAATGGAAGTAAAGAAGATATCTGGTCTTTACTTCGCAGGCGAAGTACTGGATCTGGATGCGGTGACAGGTGGATATAACTTACAGATTGCCTGGTCTACCGCATATCTGGCAGCGCAAGCTATACAGTAAGCTGAAACAAGCAGATGATGAGTACCTTGTAGGTGGATTATATCTATGATATGATTCAGCTATACGTTATTTAACAAGATATAACAAGATATAACAAGAATTCTCCCACCTCTATAGGTGGTGAGATGAATTGCAAACAAGAGAATGAACGGCAGTGGCGGGCGGAGAGAAATCGGTATCCCTCACTGACATGAGGCAAATCACAGTCAGTATGTTGCTGATATGTCAGACTCTGTGAAATTACCGACTGTGAGTTGAAACAACGATTCATAAACATCAATCAATAATAAAACAGAGAAAATCTGTTTGAATAATAGAAACAGGAGGAACCACGAAAATGGGATGTAACATAGCCATCGACGGACCTGCAGGAGCAGGAAAGAGCACCATTGCAAAGAAAGTAGCGAAAGAATTATCATTTATCTATGTAGATACAGGAGCCATGTACAGGGCAATGGCTTTATATCTTCTGAACCATGGCGTAAACGGAGAAAATCAGGAAGAGATCGAGGTTGTATGTTCCGGCGCTGACATTTCCATCGAATACAAAAACGGAGAACAGATTGTCATCCTCAACGGAGAGAACGTAAATGCTATGATCCGCACCGAACAGGTAGGAAACATGGCATCCAAAAGTTCCGCAAACCCGAAAGTCAGAGCTCATCTTCTGAAACTTCAGAGAACTCTGGCAGAGAAAAACGACGTAGTCATGGACGGTAGAGATATCGGCACAACCATCCTTCCAAACGCAGAAGTAAAAATCTACCTCACAGCAAGCGCAGACACCAGAGCAAAAAGAAGAGCACTGGAATATGAACAGAAGGGAGAAGCCTTTGACCTGGACCAGATTCGAAAAGACATCATCGAGCGCGACGAACGCGACATGAACCGCGAAATCTCCCCTCTGAAACAGGCAGAGGACGCAGTGCTTGTAGATTCTTCGGAAATGGGAATTGATGATGTTGTAAATGCGATTCTTAATGTATATAAGGAAAAAGTGCAGAAATAATTTAAGAAGGATTATTTTATGAAAGTAAAAGTAGCAGAAACAGCGGGCTTCTGTTTCGGCGTCAAACGTGCAGTGAACAAAGTCTACGAACTCATAGACACAGAACAGAAACCTATTTTCACTCTGGGCCCGATCATCCATAACGAAGGCGTAGTAGCGGATCTGGAAGCTCGTGGCGTCCATGTTATCGCAGAAGCAGACCTGGATTCCCCGGATGACACCCTGCAAAACGGAACAGTAGTCATCCGTTCCCACGGTGTAGGCAAACCCATTTACGATAAACTGAAAGAAAAAAACATCTCTTACGTAGATGTCACCTGTCCCTTCGTCCTGAAGATCCACCGCATCGTGGAAAAAGAGAGCCTGGCCGGAAATCATGTGATTATTATCGGTGACAAAGATCATCCAGAGGTTCAGGGAATCTGCGGATGGTGCCAGGGACCTTACACAGTGATCAAAAACCAGGAAGAGGCCGAAGCATTCCTCCTTCCGGAAGGAAAAAAAATAAGCATCGTGTCCCAGACGACATTTAATTACAACAAATTTAAAGATTTAGTTGAAATTCTTTGCAAAAAGAGGTATGATAATAATGTTTTAAATATTCTCAATATTTTAAACACTATTTGTAATGCTACCGAAGAACGGCAGAGAGAAGCAAAAAACATAGCCGGAGAGGTAGACACTATGTTGGTCGTAGGTGGCCGGCATAGTTCCAATACTCAAAAGCTGTTTGAAATATGTAAAAAGGAATGTGGAAATACTTACTATATACAAACACCTGTAGACTTGGATTCTGAAATGTTCCAATGCAGTAGTTATGTAGGTATTACAGCAGGGGCTTCCACCCCAAACAAAATTATTGAGGAGGTTCAAGAACATGTCAGAATTAAGTTTTGAACAGATGCTGGAAGATTCCGTAAAGACTATCAGAAATGGAGAGATTGTACAGGGTACTGTCATCGATGTAAAAGAAGATGAGATTATTCTGAATATCGGTTATAAAGCAGACGGTATTATCACAAAGAACGAATACTCTAACGATGCAAGCCTTGTACTCACAGATGCTGTTCACGTTGGAGACACAATGGAAGCAAAAGTTCTCAAAGTAAACGATGGAGAAGGTCAGGTTACTCTTACTTACAAGAGACTGGCAGCAGAGAAAGGCAACAAACGTCTTGAAGAAGCATTTGAGAATCAGGAAGTATTAAAAGCTCCTGTAACTCAGGTACTTGACGGCGGACTCTGTGTAAACGTAGACGAAGCAAGAGTATTCATTCCTGCAAGCCTGGTTTCCGACACATACGAGAAAGACCTTTCCAAATATGCAGATCAGGAGATCGAATTCGTTATCACAGAATTCAACCCGAGAAGACGCCGCATCATCGGTAACCGTAAGCAGCTTCTTCTTGCTGAGAAAGCAGAGAAACAGAAAGAATTAATGGAGAAGATCCATGTTGACGACACAGTTGAAGGAACAGTTAAGAACGTTACAGATTTCGGTGCATTCATCGATCTTGGCGGAGCAGACGGACTTCTTCACATCTCTGAAATGTCCTGGGGCAGAGTAGAGAACCCGAAGAAAGTATTCACTGTTGGCGATAAAGTTAAAGTTCTTATCAAAGAGATCAACGGAGAGAAGATCGCACTTTCTCTCAAATTCCCGGAAGCAAATCCATGGCTCACAGCAGCTGAGGACTTCGCTGTAGGAAACGTAGTTAAAGGTAAAGTTGCACGTATGACAGACTTCGGTGCATTCGTAGAGCTTGCACCTGGTGTAGATGCACTTCTTCATGTATCCCAGATTTCCAGAGAGCACGTTGCTAAACCAGCAGACGTACTGTCAATCGGACAGGAGATCGAAGCTAAGGTTGTTGACTTCAACGGCGAAGACAAGAAGATCAGCCTGAGCATGAAAGCTCTTGAAGCACCGGCTGAGGAAGCTACAGAAGAATAATTTATCATAATCATGATGTTCAGACACCGTCCTTGTATAAGTTTATATAGGGACGGTGTTTTTGTAGTTATTTGCAATAAAGGGAGATGAAAGAGAAATATGACAGACCACGGTTTATTTGATATCCACTGCCACCTGATTCCGGGAGTGGACGACGGAGCACAGGACCTGGAGGAAACCCGCAGACTGCTCCGCATGGAATGTGAACAGGGAGTTAGAAACATTATCGCAACCCCTCATTACAGAGATCAGATGTTTGATACACCCATCCGCACCATCCGCAGCCAGTTCGCTCTGGTGGAGAAATGCGTACAGGAATTCAATCAGGAGCTTGCTAAGAAAGACAGAATGAGAATATACCTGGGCTGTGAATTCCATGCAAACATGCAGATGAGCAGAATGCTGGATGAGGGAAGGGTCAGTACAATGGCAGATTCCGGCTATGTTCTGGTAGAATTCTCAGGAAATGCAGAATACAGCTACATAGAAGACCGCCTCCGCAGCCTTATCATCGTAGGCTACCGCCCCATCATCGCACATGCAGAACGCTGCGACAACCTCCGGGGTGACCTGGAACTGATCAGGGACCTGGCACAGATGGGAGCCTATATACAGGTAAATGCAGACAGCATTCTGGGAAAAAGCGGATTTTATACAAAAAGATTCTGCAGGAAGCTGATGAAAGGAGACCTCCTTCACTTCGTAGGCTCTGACTGCCACGACAGCCGGTACAGGATCTGCCGCACAGGAGAAGCATACAAAAAAGTAATCAGCAAAATGGGACAGGAATATGCTGACAAAATTTTTATTGAAAATCCTTCCGTAATTGTAAAAAATGGGGAAAACAGAAGGAAATTTGTCAAATACACTTGAAGAATGTCAGAAATCGTATTACGATATATAAAGTACAGATCGGCCTGTAACTCCGGTTTGATCATATAAGGAAGGAGAACCAAGAATTTGATAAAAGAGGCAAAGAATATCCAGGAAAAGCCTGCGCAGCCTGTGGACTGATCTGCGTACGTTACATGACAGACACTACATTAAAGACAGAGGATGACCTGAAGAGATATCTGGATATCCCGGTACTTAGTGTGATTCCTTATTACGAAGAGAAGAAAGAGTAGAAGATGGGCAGAGAAGATAACAATATTGAATCCCTGTTTCAGGATCTTGTAAAAGAATCCGGATATACGGGAAGACAGACAGAGGTAATACATCCACATGTATCAGATGTATCTTTCCGCGTAAATGAGGCCATCAATGTTCTGCGTGGAAACATCCAGTTAAGTGGAAGCAATATCAAGACAATAGCTGTAACAAGCGCCATTTCAAATGAGGGTAAATCATCAATAGCCTTCCGCCTGGCAAAGAGCATGGCGGGGCTTGAGAAGAGAATCCTCTTTATAGACTGCGATATCCGTAATTCTACCATACAGAACAGATATGATATTGTAGGCGAGAAGAAGGGCTTAAGCGAATACCTGTGCGGAAATATCAGCAAAGAGAAGATCATCTACCGCACAGATGACAAATACCTTGACATGATCTTTACAGGTGCAGTGGCACCAAACCCCAGTGAGCTGGTATCAGGTCCGTTGTTTGTAGAACTGATGGAATTTGTGCGAAGCGTTTATGATTATGTGATCGTAGATACTCCACCGTTAAACCTGGTTATCGACGGGCTGCTGATCGCCAAACAGTGTGACGGAACTGTCCTTGTTGTGGAGAGTGGAAGGACAGACAGGGCACAGGCTGATAAAGCAAAGCAGCAGATACAGTATGCAGGTATCCGTCTCCTCGGTGCAGTGCTGAACAAAGCGCCGGTTTATGAGAAACATTATGGCTACGGATACGGCTATGGCTACGGATACGGCTATGGAAAGAGCGCTAAGAAGAATGAGAAAGAAAAGAAGAAATAACCCTGTAAATAAGAAACAGATCATCATCAGTCTGGTGATCTGCCTGGCTGTAGCTTTGTTTGCAGCAGTTTTTATCCATATGGAACAGACAAAGCAGAAATCTATGCAGATCACTGCAGGGAACACCCACAATGTGGGCAACAGTTATAGAAATATTGTTTACAAAGGTCAGGAATATCAGTATAATAACCGTATCACAAATATTCTCTATGCCGGTGTGGACTCCACAGGCAAGCTGGAAGCTTCCTCCCAGTATGGAAATAAAGCCAGGGCAGACAGTATTGCTCTGGTGGTGATGGATGAGAAGAACCGCAGGATGACCATTCTCTCCATTAACCGTGATACCATGACTGATATCCGAAGATATACAATGAACGGCAATGACAAGGGACTCTATACCACGCACATCGGATATGCCTACAGCTATGGCGATGGGGGAAAGGTAAGCTGTGAGAGTCTCTGCGAAGCAGTATCACTTCTCCTTGGAGATATCCCTGTGAAGCGCTATGTAGTGACAAACCAGGACTCCATGCCCTATATCAATGAGCTGGCAGGCGGGATCACACTTACAGTGCCAAATAACGATCTTCAGGAGAAATATCCGGAGATGGCAGAGGATGCACAGGTTACCCTGGATGACAGCAGCATAAAGGATTTCCTTCAGTACAGAGATACAGAGGAGTCTTTCAGCAATGAGGGCCGTATGCAGAGACAGAAAGCCTATCTCACAGCTTATGTTGAGAAGATGCAGTCCATGGATGAGAATGACCTTGAGAAAGCATGGGATTCCCTCGATGTGATGGACGATTATATCCAGACAAGTGTGACACGCAACCAGTATCTGGGACTTGTGAAGACCCTTAAGAAAGCAGAGTTCACAGAGGACAGTATAGAGCAGCTTCCGGGAACAGACCAGGAGGGAGACCTTCATGATGAGTTCCATGTGGATGAAGATGCACTCCGGGAACTGATCATCCGTTTATTTTATGAAAAAGTATGACAGGCTGCTGTTTTTCAACCGTCTTGTTATAAAGTAACCGTAAATTAATAAGAATAGAGCCAGAAGAAAAGCGGAAATCTAAAGGGTTGAGGTTGTGGGAAGGATGAAGTTTTTTGTAACTGGCGTCAACGGTCAGCTCGGCCATGACGTGATGAATGAATTGAAAAAAAGAGGTCATGAAGGTTTCGGTTCCGACATTGCAGGAGCTTATGCTGGGGTTTCTGACGGATCGGCTGTAACAACTATGCCCTATGTCGGACTTGATATTACGGACAAGGAAGCCGTACTGAAGGTCATTTCTGAGATTCAGCCGGATGCCGTCATTCACTGTGCGGCGTGGACGGCGGTGGATATGGCAGAGGATGACGACAAGGTGGAGAAGGTTCGCGCCGTCAATGCCGGCGGGACCCAGAATATCGCAGATGCTTGTAAAGCCATCGACTGCAAGATGCTTTATCTGTCCACAGACTATGTGTTTGATGGACAGGGTACTGAACCTTGGAAGCCGGATTGTAAGGACTATAAACCTCTGAACGTCTATGGCCAGACCAAGCTGGAAGGCGAGCTGGCGGTGGCGAACACGCTGGAGAAATACTTCATCGTCCGGATTGCATGGGTATTCGGTCTGAACGGCAAGAATTTCATCAAGACCATGATTAATGTGGGCAAGACCCATGACGAAGTTCGAGTAGTTAACGACCAAATCGGTACGCCGACCTATTGTTACGACTTGGCACGTCTGCTGGTGGACATGTGCGAGACGGAGAAGTACGGCTATTACCACGCAACGAATGAGGGCGGGTATATTTCCTGGTATGACTTCTGCTGTGAGTTCTACAAGCAGTATGGATTGAGCACAAAGGTTATTCCGGTGACAACAGAAGAATACGGCTTGAGCAAGGCCGCACGCCCATTCAATAGCAGACTGGACAAGAGCAAACTGGTGGAGAACGGTTTCCAGCCGCTGCCTACCTGGCAGGATGCGGTCAGTCGATACCTGAAGGAAGCACAGCTGTAAACGATAGAGAGATTTGGAGATTAAGAAAATGGGACAGATAAACGTTGAAAAGAATGTAGGCGGCATCGAGGGACTGTGCGTGATTACGCCCGCTGTCCACGGTGATAGCCGCGGCTATTTTATGGAAACCTATAGCCAGCGAGACATGGAGGAAAACGGAATCAACATCAATTTCGTTCAGGACAACCAGTCCATGAGCGTGAAAGGCGTACTCCGTGGGTTGCACTTCCAGAAGAATTTCCCCCAGACCAAGCTGGTGAGGGTAATTAAAGGCTCTGTGTTCGATGTGGCAGTTGACCTGCGCTCCGGCAGTAAGACCTATGGCAAATGGTACGGCATCGAGCTGACAGAAGAAAATAAGAAGCAATTTCTGATTCCGAGAGGCTTTGCACACGGCTTCCTTGTGCTGAGTGATACTGCAGAGTTTTGCTATAAGTGCGACGACTTCTACCACGCAAACGATGAGGGCGGTTTAGCCTGGAACGACCCGGAGATCGGCATCGAGTGGCCGAAGGTTGAAGGGGCGTATCAAGGCACAGCAAGTGCTGAAGGATATAACGTAGACGGAGTTGTTTTGAATCTAAGTGATAAAGATCAGAAGTGGCTTGGGTTGAAGGATACATCTCATTTTTGATAAGTGCGTGGGAATTGATCCATTTCAAATGGGATGGAAAACGTTTTCTCATTTCGGGTAGATCTGTCTATGAAGTGATAAATATTTCGTTGACAGAAATCCAAGATCATACAGAACTCGACCGGAATGTCGTTAAACTATAGAAGAGGAGATGAGGATGATAAATCAATCTGATTTTCAGTAAGTATTCTGATTCCTTTAACCGGACGCAGAATCATAAACGAAACAATAGAATCTGTTATACGACAGGGTTGTCCGAATTGCGAGATTTTGATTCTCAGAAATGGTATCCAAGACCTTCCACAGGGCACAGACGTGGCTGAAATAGATGTCTTTTATCGGGATTCGGTTTTTTTGCTGCGAGAGATTTTTATCCGAAAAAAGGGAAAGGGAAACGCCTTGAATGAAGGAATAAGGCATGCAAGAAATGATTTGATTTGTGTGCTTGATGCTGATTGCGTCTTACGGGAAGATGCTCTTTCTGAGGCGGTAAAGCATTTCCGTAATGATGAAGTGGTTGCTGTCGGTGGACGCTTACTCGTCAAAAGAGAAGATTCTTCTCAGCTAGAAGCAATTCAGTTCTGTGAATATATGAAGGCATTTCAGCTTTCCAGGCGGATATTTGCCAGGTTAAACGCACAGTGTCTGATTTCAGGGGCATTTGGGGTCTTTCGCAAAAGCACTCTTCTGGGAATGAATGGATACGATATCGATACTGTTGGGGAAGATATGGAGCTAGTTCTGCGATTGCAAAAGCAAGGCTTTCAGCAATCAAAGCAACAGATTGTTTATGAACCAACTGCTGTCTGTTATACCGGAGTGCCACATAGCATCAAAAGATTACTGCATCAAAGGGACAGATGGCAAAGAGGCTTGATGGATTGTCTAATCAAGCACCATAATTTGATTGCCAACCCACGCTATGGACTATTGGGACTCGTAACAATGTGCTATCAGCTTATGGTTGAATTACTTGGACCGATATTTTGGGTGATTTATACGGTTTTGCTGATAGAAAAGAATATGCTTTCATTTCTTACGATGGTGTTTGTCGGATATGTTTTGCTTCAAATCGGACTGGCGATATTTGCAGCATACATAGATACAGAGAAAAATATAGGGAGTCTTTTGAGGTGGATACCGAAACTGATTTTAACAACAATAGAAGAAATGGTATTGCAAATACCGATTATGGTAGTGAGGGTAGTTGGAATGCTTACATTCCATTGGCGAAGACTAGTCTGGTAGATTTGATATCCTCACAATACTTCAGGGTTTAGCACCCTCTACACCATTAAAGACAGCTATACATTGTATATTTGTATGCTCGCCATACAGTACTGGTTGGTTTACCATTCTTCCCACCCTACCTTATATGTACTATTTCTCATCACTTTTACTAATACCAGCACCGAAAGATTGGGGTGGATAAGGAAGTTTAAGTGAGGGGTAAAAGAAAGTTGAAGGTACACTGGGTGGATGGGGTAGGAGAAACCCATAAAAACACTCAACCATAACACCAAACACCACCGAGCACTCAACCAAACTACTCATCAAAACCAATCAACCACTCCTCTAACAAACCACATCTAAAAAATGTGGGAGTAAGGAGAGGGAGCAGAGAGTGGAGAAGAAGATAGATGTTTGGGTAGGAAGTTTAAAAGAGGGGTAAAAGATAAGGGTAAAGGACACTGGGTGAATGGGGTAGAAAGGGTAGAGGACACTGGGTGAATGGGGTAGGAGAAGCCCATAATTTCGGATAGACCTGTCCTTCAAGCGATAAGGACAATTCGTGAAGTGATAAACACATCGAGACTCAAGGAAGTTGCAGATTCCGCGCTGTGAGAATCATGGCAAGATGACAACATCATCCAGAATGATAACCACAGCGATTAAACATAGATAAAACATTCCCGGTTTGACCGATATTCTCGATCACGCTAGGACAGACAAGGAGAAGAATGATGAAAAACTACACGATTGCAGTTGCTGGTACCGGCTATGTTGGCCTTTCGATAGCCACACTGCTGTCTCAGCACCATAAAGTATACGCAGTGGATATCATCCCGGAAAAAGTGGAACTGATCAACAGCCGGAAGTCACCGATTCAGGATGAGTATATTGAAAAGTATCTGGCTGAAAAGGAGCTGGATTTGACCGCAACGCTGGACGCCAAACTCGCTTACAGCAATGCGGATTTTGTTGTTATTGCGGCTCCTACCAACTACGACAGCCAGAAGAACTTTTTTGACACTTCCGCTGTCGAGACTGTGATCAGACTGGTCATGGAGTATAACCCGAATGCGATTATGGTCATCAAGTCCACCATCCCGGTTGGATATACCAAGAGCATCCGGGAAAAGACGGGCAGCAAGAATATCATCTTCAGCCCTGAATTCCTGCGTGAGTCAAAAGCCCTCTATGATAATTTGTACCCCAGCAGAATCATCGTCGGTACGGATATGGAAGATGAGCGCCTGGTTGAGGCAGCGCATGAGTTTGCTGCACTTCTGCAAGAGGGCGCAATCAAAGAGAACATCGACACACTGTTCATGGGCTTCACCGAGGCAGAGGCAGTGAAACTGTTCGCCAATACATATTTGGCGCTGCGAGTGTCCTACTTCAACGAACTGGATACCTATGCCGAGATGAAGGGACTGAATACCCAGCAGATTATCAACGGCGTCTGCCTGGATCCTCGTATCGGCACCCATTACAATAACCCGTCCTTTGGTTACGGCGGCTACTGTCTGCCGAAAGACACCAAGCAGTTGCTGGCCAACTATGCAGATGTGCCGGAAAACCTCATCGAAGCAATCGTTGAGAGTAATAGAACGAGGAAAGACTTCATCGCCGACCGTGTGCTGAAAATGGCAGGATACTACGGATACGAGGAAGACAACCAGTACAGCAAGAGTAAAGAGAAGCCTGCGACGGTTGGTGTCTATCGGCTGACTATGAAGAGCAATAGCGATAACTTCCGCCAGAGCAGCATCCAGGGTGTCATGAAGCGCATCAAGGCCAAGGGGGCGACTGTGGTGATCTATGAACCGACGCTGAAAGACGGTGAGACTTTCTTTGGCAGTCTGGTGGTGAATAATCTGAAGAAGTTCAAGAGCATGAGTGATGCGATTATCGCTAACCGGTATAGTAAAGATCTTGATGATGTGAAAGAGAAGGTTTACACCAGAGATTTGTTTGGTAGAGATTAATAAGTGTGGGTTAGTAGAGAGATGGATAAAAAGAAAAACGTAAAGATATGCTTTGCGGCATCATCAGGCGGACATTATGAGCAGCTCATGATGTTAAAACCACTGATGGAGAAATATGATAGCTTTGTCATTACTGAGAAGACAGATTATAGCGCAGAAGCAAAAGGCGAAAAAACATATTATATGAGGCAGGTCAATCGCCGAGAAAAAGATTTTATCTGGCGGATGATTCAAAATGCCTGGAAGTCTATCGGCATTTATAGAAAAGAAAAACCCGATGTAGTTATCTGCACGGGAGTTCTTGCAATGATACCGATTTGCTTGATTTCTAAATTTATGGGCAAGAAACTGATTTACATAGAATCTTTTGCGAAAGTTACTTCCCCTACCGAAACCGGAAAATTGCTCTACAAGTTTGCGGATCAGTTTTATGTTCAGTGGAAGCCAATGCTGAAATTCTATCCTAAAGCCATATATTTAGGAGGAATCTATTAAATGGACAATAAGATATTTATAACACTTGGATCACAGAAATTTCAGTTTAATAGATTGCTGAAGGCTGTTGATGAGCTGTGTGAAAAAGGGACAATTGATGCAGAAGATGTGTTTGCACAAATAGGCTACAGCGATTACCTTCCGAAAAACTTCAGCTATAAAAAGTTTTTGGATAGGGATGAGTTTAGCAATGAAATGGAAAAAGCCAACATTGTTATAACACATGGAGGCACTGGAGCCATTATTGGAGCTGTTAAAAAAGGTAAAAAGGTTATTGCTGTTCCTCGACGTGCAAAATATGGTGAGCATGTTGATGACCATCAACTTCAGTTGATTAAGCAGTTTGACGATCTTAATTTGATATGTTCTTGTCAAGACACTGGCAAATTAGATGTTGCATTAAAGACGGTACAGCTGACAAAATATAATAGCTATGAATCGAATACGGTCAACATTATAAATAGTATTGAAAATTATATTAAACAGATAAAAGTATAAGGAGAAAATCATGGGAATTGCAAAAGATTTGTATAGAAGTGTCCTTCGAGTGTTACCAGAAAAGCCTGCCCTTTATTTAATCTATTTTAGAGGATATCAAAAAATATTAAATCTAAAGAATCCACAGTACTTTGGTGAAAAGATCCAGTGGCTGAAATTATATGGGCATTTGGATGAATTAAGCGATTATGTTGACAAATATGCAGTACGAGAATTTGTTGCAAAAACGGTGGGAGACAAATACCTGAACCAATTATATGGTGTTTACAATAATCCTGATGAAATTGATTATGAAAAATTACCTAAGAGATTCGTACTAAAATGTACAAATGGAAGTGGCGCAGTTCTTATTTGCAAAGATAAGGATAATCTGAATAAAGCTGAAGCGGCCGAGACGATGAATAGATGGCTAAAAGATGACTTCTATAAAATGAAAAAAGAGCCGCAGTACAAGAATGTGAAAAATAGAATTATTGCTGAAGAATACCTAGAAGACGAATCTGGTGCATTGAGAGATTATAAGTTTTACTGCTATGATGGTGAACCGCTCTATTATGGTGTGTTCACAGACCGCTATACAGATGAAACAGTTGATATGTACGATATGGCGGGAAATAAATTAGAGGGAATTATTAACGGTGGAGTAAAGAATAGTGACTATGTTCTGCCGCAGGGCGATAATTTTCCTGAAATGGTTGATGTTGTGAGGAAGTTGGCAAGGCAGTTTCAGTTTGTAAGAGTTGATTTGTATATGGCAAATAACAATATTTACTTTGGCGAATTGACATTTACAGATGGTGCGGGTTCTGATCCGTTTACACCGCGTTCGTTTGATCTTGAAATGGCCAAAAGAATTAAGCTTGGACGAGTTTTACAAAACAAATAAATATTAATGGAATGATGGGGAGTTTATTGTGGAAACAATTATTAAAATTAATGATTTTGTCAACGGAATCGTATGGGGCGTTCCGATTATGCTCTTGATTCTTGGAACAGGAGTTTACTATACCGTCCGCTTAGGATTTATACAATTCAGGCACCCGGTATGGTTGGTTAAGCAGACTATTGTAAAAGCATTTCAGAAAAAAGACGAAGGTCCCACTGCACCGGGAGAACTTACGAGTTTTCAAGCGGCAATGACGTCTGTTTCTGCAATCGTGGGTTCTGGCAATATTGCAGGAGCTGCAACAGCCATTGTTATGGGAGGTCCTGGTGCACTTATCTGGATGATTTTGGCAGCGTTTGTTGGAATGGCCACTAAATTTGCAGAGATTGCATTGGGTATTAAGTATCGTAAAGTTCATGAAGATAGAACGGTCAGCGGTGGTGCAATGTACTATTTGTCAGAGGGACTGCATCAAAAATGGCTTGGAATTCTGTTTTCAATCCTAGTTATCCCGTTTGCATTTGTGATTTCGGGTGTTGTTGATACCAATACGATTGCGCTAACTTTAAACGAACGCTATAGCGTTCCAACACTGGTAACAGGTATCGTTTTGGCCGTTGTGGTAGGCATCATTGTCTTTGGCGGAATTGGCCGTATTGGACATGTGTGTGAAGTAGTAGCTCCATTTATGGGTGGTGCTTATATTCTCGCAGGGTTATTGATCATTATTGTTCATATTACCGAGGTCCCCCATGCTATTGCAGAAATTCTTATTGCTGCGTTTAATCCGAGGGCAGCAACAGGCGGTATTGTTGGTTCGATTTTTGTTTGTATGCGCTATGGCATTGCACGTGGAATTTACTCTAATGAAGCGGGACTTGGCACTGCCGCAATGGTTCATTGTGGGGCAAAGGTGAATGATCCAATTGAACAAGCTGTATGGGGACCTGTTGAGGTATTTCTGGATACTGTTTTTATTTGCAGCGTAACAGGTATTGCAATTGTTCTTTCTGGATTGTGGAACAGCGGCCTTGATGGTGCAGTACTTACAATGCGAGCATTTGATCAACTGCTGCCAGGTGGCATTGGTGGATTTATTTGTTTGGCATCAGTCGTGCTTTTTGGATTTTCCTGCCTGATCAGCTACTATACTTATGCGGAAAGAGCAGGAGAATACCTGTTTGGCGCCAAGTGCAAGCCGGTGATCAAAGCCCTCTGGGTGGTTATGATCATCATCGGCTCCCAGAGCACTCTGGGATTTGCGTGGGATCTGGCGGATACCTTCAACGGCCTGATGATCATTCCGAACCTCGTGGGCATCATTCTGCTGAGCAATGAAGTCGTGAAGCTGAAAAAAGACTATATGGGCAAGATTCAAACGGAGAGACAGAAATGAGAATACTGGTAGTAGGCCCTAGCCCCACGAGATCAAAGGGTGGAATGGCAACCGTTATTGAGGAGATAGAGATAGACAAAAAGTTGAATGAACAGTTTGACATAGATATTTATGAATCATATGTCGATGGAAATAAATTGAAAGTGTTGTTTTTCTCCATTTTTTCTTTTGTGCGTTTCTATTTTACAAAGCGTGATTATGATATTTACCACATCCATGCGGCTTCGTATGGCAGCACATTCAGAAAAGGCTGGTATGTCCGTGCCGCAAAGAAGTGGGGCAAGAAAGTGATTCTGCATATTCATGGTGCGGAATACATGATCTTTTATGAAAAGAGCAGAAAGAAAAAAGAGATCGTTTCGATTCTGAAAGCTGCCGATAAAGTAATTGCGCTGTCGAATGAATGGAAACGCAGATTTGAGGAAACATTCGGCCTGACCAATTGTGTTGTTTTGGAAAATGGTATTAATACTGACCGTTTGCAACCTGCAATTACAGATAACCGTACCCATCCCCATTCCTTTGTGTCCCTCGGCAGACTCGGGGAAAGGAAAGGAACATATGACCTCATTGAGGCAATCGGGATCGTAAAGCGGCAGGTCCCGGATATAAAATGCTATTTGGCCGGAGATGGTGATATTGAAAAATGCAAGGCGATAGTAGTTCAAAAAAGTTTACAGGACAATATTGACGTCGTTGGATGGGCCGATTTTGATAAAAAACTGGAGTTGCTCAAGAAGTCTAGTGTAATGGTTCTTCCTTCATATAATGAGGGACTTCCTATGGCCATCCTGGAGGGAATGGCTTCAGGAAAGGCAGTCATAAGCACAACAGTTGGCGCAATTCCAGAGGTTGTGAAGAAAGAAAATGGAATACTTATAGAGCCGGGAGACGTAGTTGCACTGGCATCAGCTTTACAGAAGTATTGCATGGATGAAAATGCAGTGGAAAGCGCGGGAAGAGCCAATATTGAGCTCATCAATAAAAATTATAGTATGAAGGCAATGCATCAAAAACTGGCTCGGTACTATTCTGACATGATGCAGGAGAATAATGTATGAAAAAAGTTGGATTGGCGGTATGCTATGACACCAAAAACTTTGGAAGCCAATTGCAAGTACTGGCTACAATAAAAAAAGTCGAGGAGTGTAACTGTACCGCTGAGATTATACGGTATAATAAGAAACTCACACCGGCATTCATCGCACAAACGATCCCAAGACTGTTTAATGTATCCTTCGTAAAGTCTAAGCTGTCCGGAAATGAGAAAGATAAAAAGTTAAAAAATCATCCGGCAATTGCGGAAAAAGTAAAACAGCGCAGCAATCGATTCAACGGCTTTGTAAAAGAATATTTTGCTCCGTATTTTTCGGTTCCATATAACGGCTGGGAGATGTTAGTGAAGAAATGCGCGGAAAATTACGATGCGTTTCTCTGTGGAAGTGACCAATTATGGCTGCCGAACAATTTGGGAAGTCACTTTTATACACTGGAATTTGCACCGGATAACAAGCCGAAGATCGCTTACGCGACAAGCTTTGGCGTCAGTCGGATACCGGGATTTCAGGAAAGAAATACGGCAAAATATCTGAACCGCTTCCAGGCGCTGAGTACCAGAGAAATTTCCGGGCAAAAAATCATCAAAGACCTGACAGGGAAAGATGCGCAGGTCGTATGCGATCCAACCCTGTTGTTTGACGCCGCGGGGTGGGCTGAAATCATCCCAAGCAAAAAAGTAATCGAAGAGCCGTATGTGTTCTGCTATTTTTTGGGGACCAATGAAGCGCATCGGGAAATTGGGGAAGAATTCCGGGAAAAGACAGGACTAAAGTTGGTTTCCTGCCCGTTCTTGGATCATTACGCGCAGAGGGATCTGACCTTTGGCGACATTCAGATCTACGACATGGATTCCAAGGATTTTGTCAATTTGATCCGTCATGCGCAGTACATTTTAACGGATTCTTTCCATGGCTCTGTCTTTAGTATTCTTCATCATAAGAAATTTATGACATTTAATCGCTTTTCTGACGGATTCAATTCCAGAAACAGCCGGATCGACAGTCTTTGCACTTTGCTGGAATTGAGCGAAAGACGGTACAGTGGAAATATTATGGATGTTGAAAAAGATATCGATTATGCTGCTGTTGAAGAAAAATTGAGCAGGCTGAGAACGGAATCAATTCAGTACCTGGAAACCGCCCTGAGATAGGAGTGATAAAGCCATGATACAGATATCTGACAAAACAAAATGCTGCGGTTGCACAGCGTGTGCAAGTAGTTGTCCTAAAAAGTGTATAACGATGCAATATGATGAAGAAGGATTTCTGTATCCGGTAGTTGATAAGACTTCTTGTGTAAATTGCGGAATTTGTGAGAAAGTGTGTCCGTTCAATAATGATCACATAACCTCAGACACACATAGTTTGTCTATTGCGTTACAGAATTTAAATGAAGCAGAAAGAAATGAGAGCACTGCAGGCGGTGCCTTTTCCCTGATTGCGGATAAACTTATAGATTCAGGTGCTGTTGTATACGCAGTTGGGTACGATTCAAATATAGTGGTTTCTCACCAACGTGCAGAAGATAAGCACGCATTATCGGATCTTCGTGGCTCAAAATACGTTCAAAGTTATTTGGGGAATACGTTCAGCCAGATACAGGATGATCTTAAGAGGGAGAGAACCGTTCTGTTTGTTGGAACCCCATGTCAAGTACATGGACTGAAAGAAATAACCGGTGATAATCAAAATCTCTATACGATCGACCTGCTTTGCTTAGGAGTTTCTTCCCCCAAGCTCTTTAGTGAATACATAAAGTATTTATCTTCAAAATATCATAGTCGTGTTAGCTCTGTTTCATTTAGAGATAAGCATTATGGTTATGCCACGCCGAATGTAAGAGTCAACTTTGATAACGGAAAATATATTCAGCAGACATATGACAGTAAAGTTCATGCGAATTTGTTCTTCAGCCATTACAATGTCAGACCTTGTTGTTATGAATGTGAATTTAGAGAGTGTCCCAGAGTAAGTGATTTCACAATAGGGGACTTTAATGATGTAGGAAATGTTGTTCCTGCCATGGATGACAATAAGGGGACTACAAGGGTTTGGGTCCATTCCGACAAAGGAAAAGGACTACTCGAAACATTAAAACAATCAGCGCGGATAACCGTTCTGGATGATAATGCATCAAACATTGTTGGTGGGAGCAGAAAACAGGTTGACTGTCCGATTCGCAGAAATGATTTTTTTGCGGATTGCAGCCAATTAAGTTACTCCGAACTAATCAGAAAATGGTATCCGTATAGAGTTAAGGGAACAATCGTAAGTATCATTCGAAATATAATTAATCTTTTCCCATTCAGAGATACGGTAACGAAAGCAATTCGGCTAAGAGAAGTGAAAAAATTTAACAAAAACGTTGCTGAGCTAAATAATAAGGGTGAAAACAAATAATGAAGAAAGTATTGATTTATTTAAATGAAAATGATTTGGCCCCAACAGGGGGTGCGAATGGATATAATTTCACTTTACGCCAGGGATTGTCGACAATAGGAACAGATGATTTCAAGATAGAGTATTTGCAGGTGGAAGTGTTAGCAACCGGAATCAATGCACAGCTGGAAAAGAAAAAAGCCTCAAAAAAGAAGGAATTCCTGCTGGCAGCGAAAAGCATCGCAAAAAAAGGAGCAATGATGTATGGCCCAATACATAAGGCTTCGGTGGATATTACACAATATGACGCGGTACATTTTCACAGAACAATGGATATGTACTGGGCCAAAGACAGTTTGAAAACATATAAAGGCAAAGTGATTTTAACATTGCACGCTCCAACAATGCCAAGCAAGCAAATGTATTCAATGCTGACTGATTTTGAAAAAAAGCATATGAAATGGTTTTATGCAAAATTGCCGGAAATTGATAATTTTGCAATAAAACGTGCAGACAATATTATTATTGCATGTGAGGAGGCCGAGGAGCCATATTACCATGACTGGCCGGGGTATGCTGAGTTCCACGAAAAAAATAAACATAAGTATGTGTATATGGCAACAGGAACGGCGCCTAAAAATGCCCTTGTGTCAAGAAAAGATATGCGTGAAAAATATAGTATTCCTCAAGATGCTTTTGTGATTTCATATGTAGGAAGACATAATGAAATCAAGGGGTATGATGCGCTAAAGAAAATCGGGAAGAATCTTTTGGATGCGAACAACAATGTCTATGTGTTCATTGCTGGAACGGAAGGTCCATTGTATCATTTAGAGCACAATCGATGGATTGAAGTAGGTTGGACGAAAGATCCGGGTTCAGTAATTCAGGCATCGGATGTCTTTGTTTTGCCCAATAAGGAAACTTATTTTGATTTGGTAATGTTAGAAGTCTTGTCTTTGGGCCAGATTGTAGTCGCATCCTACACAGGTGGTAATAAGTACTTTGCAAAATATGAGAATTCTGGAATTTTCTTATACAACAATAATGCTGAAGCAGAAAATATCATTAATACATTGATTAAGATGTCAGAAGAAGAGAGAAAAGAACTTAGAAAGAAAAATCTGGAACTGTACAAGGCAGAATTTACAAATGAGGCCTTTGCAAAGAGATATATAGATTCTCTTCACAAAATATTAGGGTAAGAATATGAACATCATAAAAAAAATTGAAGATAGACTAAATTTGGATGTTCGGCGAGCATTAAATAGAAGAACGGCATACGACTATCCACCTGAGAATGATGGTTGGATCAAGTATGGTTCTCCTATTCTTGGAGGAGAAACCGGTACATTTTATGATCCGTTTGTTCGCAGGATAGATGATCATTATGTTATGATGGTTTCTCACCGCAATACGAAAAGCATTTTACGTTGTGACTCTAAGGATGGGATACATTGGTCTAATCCTGTTTCAGTTTTGGAACCCAATGAATCAAGTGGCTGGGAAGATAGAGTAAACCGAGCCTGTTATTGGATCAAGGATGGAATGTGGTATCTTTGGTATACTGGAATGACTGAAAAGGAAGCAAGGATTGGTTTGGCAACAAGCAAAGATGGATACCACTTTGAACGCTATCAGGTGAAACCTATTATAATACCTTCGGAATCGTATGAAAAGGGAGCGGTTATGAATCCATGTGTCTTGTGGGACGATATTGATTCTGCATTTAAAATGTGGTACTCCGCTGGGGAGAAATTTGAGCCGGACGTTCTCTGTTTTGCAACAAGCAAAGATGGAATAAACTGGGAAAAACATAAGAATAACCCAGTATTTATGCACGGTGTGGATAAGTATGACCAATGTAAAGTCGGAGGTTGTGATATTGTAAAAATCAATGGGAAATACCTTCAATTTTATATCGGCTATGAAAATATTGATAACGCAAGAATCTGTATGGCTGAGTCAGATGATGGAATCCATTGGAAACGAACTGCGCAGAACCCGATTCTGGCGCCAACGAAAAGGGCCTGGGATTCAGATGCTGTGTATAAGCCTTCCGTCTGTATCGACGAGGCAGAAAACAGGGCGTATTTATGGTACAACGGGCGAAAAGGGCATAATGAATCGATTGGTCTGGCAGTGAAGGAACTGTAGGTTTCCTGTTGATATTATTTTGAGGGATTAGACGGGAACGAGAGAAATCATGGAAGGTAACGGAAGAAAAGGATTCTGCTGATCCGGTATTGGAGCAGAGGTATGTTATTTTGCGGTGAAGCCGCTTTTAATTCAGATGTATGAAAGGGGATACTATGAAGCTGAGGGTAAACTATCATGTGCTGATTTGGACGATTATTATCTATTTTTTTGCATTTCAAAGAGCTTTCATTGAAGTCTCCGAGGTTTTTTCCTATTTTGATGAGATTTTTGCAATTCTGGTCATCATCTCGATTGTAATGAGATGCGTAAGAAAAAGTTCGATGACAAGAAATGAACAGCTGATTCTGGTACTGCTGGGTTTGGTATGCTTGGTTGGAATCATTGGTAATCTAACCTCCGGTATTATGAAAAAGCCATTTCCAATTTTTGTGGATATACTGTCAACAGTAAAAGTGCTGATTTCTTATTACGCGATTGCCACCACGAATTGGAAGTCGTATGTATACGATGAGCTGATAAAAACGATGGCAAAAGTTGGAAGAGCGATTGTTTTTATTATGGCATTCTTTTTGCTGGCATCTCAGTTTTTTTCACTTGGCATGACAGGTGGAGTCCGATACGGTGTTAAATGTTTCCAATTTGTATTTAATAATCCTGGTAATTTCAGCAAGTTCTTCTACTTCTTGAGCCCGCTGCTAGTGGCGGATTTGTATTATAAATCTACGCGTTATAAAAAATTTGTGATACTGATTGCGCTGATCGTTTGGGCTTCGACAATGAGATCGCGGGCAATTTCCTTCATTGCGGTTTTTTTGATACTTGGATTTTTTTATTTCTCGGTTAAAGGAAAAGCCTGCGGCGCTCTGATAAAAAGTAAGATAAAAATCAGATATCTGATTCCGGTTGTGTTAATTGCAGCTGCACTGTCATGGAAGCAGATCGTGTTCTATTTTACTTCGGATACGCAGGCCAGAGCCGTTTTATTGCGATATGGAATCATTACGATGATCTCGTATTTTCCCATTGGCGCCGGGTTTGGTACATTTGGATCCGATATCGCGGCAAAATATTATTCGAGGCTCTACACAGATTATGGATTCGAATTTATTTACGGTATGCGGTCAAACGAGACCTATTTTCTAAATGATAACTATTGGCCCATGGTCATGGGACAGTTTGGTGTAATAGGTTTGCTGATATTTATCGTGATCCTGTATTTGTTTATCAAAATGGCAGTGAATGGAACGAAAAATAATAAGTATTTTTATTTTTCAACATTCATTGCAATGATTTTTCTACTACTTTCAAGCACCGCATCAAATAGCTACAGCGAATTCAGTTCTATTTGTGTATTCCTGTTGGTCGGAATTCTAGTGAAAAGTTCAAGAAAACAAGAAACACAAGGAGCAACAAAAAATGTATGAATACATAGTAGTAGAAATAACAGTCAGAGGAGCATTAGTTTTGCTCAGCAAGAGGACATGATATGGCAAATGTAATATTTGATAAGGAGATATGCAAATGAATGGTAAACTATTAACGATTTCTATTGCGGCCTATAATGTAGAAAAGTACCTGCATAAGCTGATGGATTCCATCATTGCAGCTGATAGGCTGGAAGATATGGAGGTTCTTGTTGTCAACGATGGTTCTCGTGACAGCACCTTAAAAATAGCGCAAGAATATCAGGTGAAATATCCTGACTCAATCATCGTTGTTGATAAGGAAAACGGAGGACATGGGTCTACCATCAATAAAGGTATTGAATTGGCTACCGGAAAGTATTTTAAAGTAATTGATGGGGACGACTGGTTTGATTCTTGCGGATTAGCAAGACTGATTGATGATATAAAACAGATTGAAGCAGACTTGATCCTTACAAATTTTAAGAATGTGTATGAAATATCCGGCAGCGAAAAAGTAAGAATGATGGGATGCACAGCGGATACCAAGCTGGAATTCAATCGTGTATGCAAGGAGTTGACTGGAATATGTTACCATAGTATTGTTATTAAAACAGATATTCTTCAGAAGCATCAGATTAAGCTGACAGAACATTCCTTTTATGTAGATAATGAATTGATTTGTTACATAATTCCTTATATCAATACAGTAATTTACTTAAATCAAACAGTTTATTGCTACAGACTTGGACGTGAGGGCCAGAGTGTTTCCGTCGAGGGAATGCAGAAAAATGAGACGCAGCACTTGAATGTCTGTTGTAGATTAATGCGGTATTACAATGATATGGAACCTGTTCTAGCTGATGAAAAAAGATATTTTATGGCTAAATTTATCTCTTCTGTTGTTACTTTTCAGTTGGACATACAGTTTAGTTTTCGCCCGTCAATTCAAAGATTAGGGAAGATACTCAGTTTTGATAATACTGTAAAACAGTATCCATTGATCTATAAGATAATGGCAAATAAGACTTACAGATTATGGAGAAAAGCACGTTGCTTATTATATGTGCCTGCTCGGTTATGGGTAAACGGTAAAATGAATAGAAGATAATTTTAAGGCAACACCGCACAGAAAAAGAGTTTCTGTCTCAGATTGAACGGATCGTTCCTTGAGAGGAATGGCTTGAACTGATTTATCCGCACTACTAAAAAGTAGGGCGCGACAACGAACTCTATCCGTTGGAGGTTATGCTGCGGCTTTATCTGTTGCAGAATTTGTATGACCTGGGAGAGGAGACAACCGTTGCGGAAGCAATCGACAGCTGCGCGTTTTCGGATTTTTACGGCATCGAGTTGCAAAATAATAATTTAAAAACATAGAAGTATTCTGGTGTGAGATAACTGGAACATTACCTATAGGATGCGTGATATGATAATTTGAAACACACAGACAGAAAGAGTAATATAATAAAATGTTTAGAGGTGAAGAGAAACATATGAAAAACAAATCGATCAAATTAAATGTATTTATGAATATGTTATTGACAATGTCATCATTTATTTTTCCGTTAATCACATTTCCGTATGTTTCTCGTATTCTTTTGCCAGAGGGAACGGGTAAAGTATCTTTTGCAACTTCAATGATTTCGTACTTTACAATGTTTGCACAACTAGGCATCCCAACATATGGTATCCGGGTTTGCGCAAAGATTCGTGACAACAGGGAAGAACTAACAAGGACAGCACATGAACTTTTATTTATTAACTTGATTATGAGTTTAATATCTTATGCTGTTCTGGGTATAGCATTATTAACAGTACCGAGGCTTCAGGAAGAGAGAACACTCTATGTAGTTGTAAGTTTTACAATTATATTGACGTCTATTGGGATGGAATGGCTGTATAAAGCACTTGAGCAGTATTTTTACATTACTATCCGTTCAATTATATTCAAAGTTGTGTCGTTAATAGCAATGTTCTTATTGGTTCATACAAAGGATGATTATGTAATTTATGGCGGCATTACAATTCTGGCATCTTCAGCATCGAACATTCTCAATTTTATCAATGTACATAAGTACATTGATATGAAGTCTGTCGGAAATTATAATGTGAAGAGGCATATCAAGCCGGTGGCAATTTTCTTTGCTATGTCATGTGCTGCAACGATTTATACAAATTTGGATACGGTGATGTTGGGATTCATGGATAGTGATGCAGATGTTGGGTACTATAATGCAGCAGTCAGGATAAAAACAATACTTGTTAGTATTGTTACATCATTGGGAGCTGTGTTATTACCAAGAGCTTCCTATTATATTGAACACGACAAAATGGATGAATTTAAGAGGATTACGGAAAAAGCCTTGAATTTTGTCTTTCTGTTTGCTTCACCCATGATATTGTATTTTATATTTTATGCGAAAGAGGGTATTTATTTCCTTTCGGGAAAAGCATATGAGGGTTCTATTGTTCCTATGCAGATTATTATGCCTACCTTACTTTTTATTGGAATTACCAACATCCTGGGAATACAGATATTGGTTCCATTAGGTCGAGAAAAAACGGTACTTTATTCGGAAATAGCAGGAGCAATCGTCGATGTAATTATTAACGCACTGTTGATTCCGAAATATGCGTCTGCTGGTGCAGCAATTGGTACTTTGGCAGCGGAATTTGTAGTTTTTGTAGTCCAATATACGGCATTAAAAAATGAGGTTACGGATGCTTTTAAATTGATTCATTATGGAAAAATACTCATAGGACTTATATTAGGAAGTGTTGCTTCTCTTTGGGTAAAAACACTTGGATTGGGAAGCTTTATAACATTGCTGATATCAGCAATGTTGTTCTTTGGGATTTACGGATTGTTTTTGTTGATAACGAAAGAAGAACTAGTCATGGAAATATTTAATCAAGTTATTGGAAAAATATTAAAGAAAGTTGGGAAGAAAAATGTATGATTATTTAGTAGTAGGTTCTGGTCTTTATGGAGCAATCTTTGCACATGAAGCGAAGGTTCATGGTAAGTCTGTTTTAGTGGTGGATAAGCGTCCTAATATCGCAGGTAATATTTACACTGAGAATATTGAGGGCATCAATGTCCATAAGTATGGTGCACACATCTTCCACACCAATAACAAGAAGGTGTGGGATTATATAACAAAATTTGCAGAATTCAACCGCTTCACGAACTCGCCAGTGGCTAACTATAAAGGTGAGCTCTACTCGCTGCCTTTCAATATGTACACCTTCAATAAAATGTGGGGTGTCGTGACGCCGGAAGAAGCTGCAGCCAAGATTGAGGAGCAGCGCAAAGAGATCACTGGAGAGCCGCAGAATCTGGAGGAGCAGGCTATCTCCCTCGTGGGTCGTGATATCTACGAAAAGCTCATCAAGGGCTACACTGAGAAACAGTGGGGACGCGATTGTAAGGATCTTCCCGCTTTCATCATTAAGCGGTTACCGGTGCGCATGACATTTGACAACAACTACTTCAATGCTCTTTATCAGGGTATTCCCGTGGGAGGCTATACTAAGATGGTGGCAAACCTGCTGAATGGCATCGAAGTTCGACTCAACATCGACTATCTGGAGCATAAGGCAGAACTGGATGCAGTAGCGGATAAGATCGTATATACTGGGCCAATCGATGCTTACTTCGGTTATAAACTTGGAACTTTGGAATATCGTTCTGTGCGTTTCGAGAACGAGATGCTAGACAAGCCTAACTTCCAGGGTAATGCAGCAGTCAATTATACTGATCGTGAGACACCGTGGACCCGTATCATCGAGCATAAGTGGTTCGAGTTTGGTAAGGATGAAAATGGTAATGAACTGGACAAAACTGTAATAAGCAGAGAGTACAGTTCTGAGTGGAAACCTGGAGATGAACCTTACTATCCAGTTAATGATGAAAAGAATGGAGCTTTGTACAAGAAGTACAAGGAATTGGCGGATAAGGAAGAAAACGTCATTTTCGGTGGTCGTCTGGGTGAGTACAAATACTATGACATGGATGCAGTAATTGCATCTGTGTTAGTAAAGTGTAAAAAGGAATTTAAATAAATGAATAACTCAGTTAGCTTTGATATTATTATCCCAGTTTACAATACGAAAAGAAATTTGTTAACACAATCTATAGATTCGGTTTTAAACCAAAGCTATTCAAATTATCGATTAATCGTTGTAGATGACGGGTCTACTAATCAAGAAATAATATCTTTATTAAAAGATTATTCTGAAGCTAATCTTTTAACTTTGTTAGCTAAAGAAAATAGTGGTTCGGCGGATGCACGTAATTTGGGATTAGATAATGTAAAAAGTGATTATTTTATTTTTCTTGATAGTGACGATTATTTGGAATCAAATATATTACAAATATTAAATAATGTTTTGTCAAAGACACCATATGACATTGTATTTTTTGGATTAAGAATGGAAGACAGAGGAAAAACTGTACAAAAGAATATACCAAGTGAGTTACTGGCATATGAAGATTTATTAAATATGTGTGATAACTCAACTAGAATTTGGGCAAATAGTTCGGTGGTTTCAAAATGTTATTCATCGAAATATAAAGATCATAAATTTGTTTCCGGATTAAGTTATGGAGAAGATAAGATTTATTTGTTCGAGTTATATAGAAAACGGAGGTTGTCAATAAAAACATTACAAAATATTGGATATGTAAATGTCGTCAATAGGCAAAGCATGACAAATTCTTTTAGCATAAAATCAGTGGAACTAATTCATCGATATTGCGAGTATTTTATAAATTATTGCCTTCCAAATACGGAAAACGGCAATAGAGTTTGTTATAAATTGCTGTACGGATCTATTCGCTATATAATTGAAAAATACCCAATTTCATTAAACATTAGTAAGTATCATTCAAATCTGAATACTATATTACGTGATGGTGTGTTTAATTATATATTGAAAAATGCATTAAGCAGTACTGATAATATTAAAGATTACATTACAATCGAATTGTTAATTCACAAGAAACCAATTTTTGCAAGAATAAACAATTCTAAGCTATTCAGGGGTTTATATAAATTAGTTAGTCTTTTGAATGGATAGTATGTATTTATTAACTCAAAAGGCTATAGGAGGATAAAGAATTGAAAAATATCGGTATATTAACTCATTATAATAATAGTACAAATTATGGTGGGTTACTACAAGCGTATGCTTTGTGCTATTACTTAAATTCACAAGGTTATCAAGCAGAACAAATTTGCTATGTATTAGGCGATAACTCGAAGAAATGTGTTGGAATAAAAAGTAAATTTAAAAAATTTTTATCTGATGTAGCACTAAAAGAACGTAAGCTATTGTTCGATTACTTTAGAAATAATCAAATTGTGCACAGTAATGTAAGTTATACAGATGACACTTTGCATATGCTAAATAATGAATATAGAGCATTTATTGTAGGAAGTGATCAGGTATGGAATAGTGACTACTTTCATAAGGGCTTCTTTTTGGATTTTGCTGATAAAGATAAATTAAAAATATCTTATGCTGCGAGTATTTCTAAAACAAAAATTGATAAAGAACATATCGATTTTTACAAAAAAAATATAGAAACGTTTAACTACATATCCGTCAGAGAGGAAAGTGCTAAGTCCCTTTTAAAATCTTTTGTAAATTCTAACATAGAAACTGTATTAGACCCAACTTTTTTACTATCCACATCTCAATGGGAAGAAATAATTTCACCGCCAATAATAAAGAGTAAGTATATATTCTATTATGAACTAACGCATAATGAACTTAACAGAAATGTTGTAGCGGAATATGCCAAAAGATCAGGACTAAAGATAGTTACAATTCCTCATGTACTAATGGAATTTAATGTGAGAGATTATTTCGATAGAACTACTAAAGTTAATAAAGTTGGGCCATCAGAATTTTTATCGTTGATAAAAAACGCTGATTATGTTTTTACAGATAGCTATCATGCGTGTGTCTTTTCGGGTTTGTTTCATACTCAGTTCTTTGTGTTTGGCAGAGAAGGTCACAGTGAAATGAATACTAGAATAATCGATATAACCAAGTTATTTGGATGTGAAAATCATTATATCGAGAATACAACCATCGATGATATTATAAGTAGAAAAGAAATAGATTATTCTTCAATTGATTTAACCGACAAGATCCAATTATCTAAATCATTCTTGGAAAAAGCGTTATCTAGATTAAATTACGAGTGAATTACTATCATGCACTATTCGAGGTGATAAAGTGGCGATAATAGAAAGAACTAAAAATGCATCGAGGAATATATTCTTCGGTGTAATTTTAAAAGTATATCAAATATTAGTACCATTCCTGATGCGTACTGCCATGATTTATCTCATGGGCGTTCAGTATTTGGGGCTGAACTCACTATTCACATCAGTTCTCCAGGTACTGAATTTAGCTGAATTGGGTGTAGGCTCTGCAATGGTTTATAGTATGTATAAGCCAATTGCGGAGGATGATGATACTACTATATGTGCGCTGATGAAACTCTATAGAACATACTATAGAGTGATTGGTTTAGTTATAGCTGTTATCGGATGTGTATTGACACCTTTTATTCCACATTTAATTAAAAGTGATGTTCCTACTGGAATTAATATCTACATACTTTACTTATTGAATTTGGGAGCCACAGTTCTTTCATATTGGCTGTTTGCATATAAAAATTCTATTCTCCAAGCTCACCAGAGAACCGATGTGGTTTCTAAGGTTACATTAGTGACCAGCACAATTCAGTATGCGTTGCAGCTTTTTGTATTGTGGGCTTTCCATAATTACTACCTTTATGTGATAGTTATGCTTGCTACACAGGCATTGACTAATATCGTGACAGCAGTATGTGCTGATAGGCTATATCCGCAGTTTAAGCCTAAAGGTAAGGTTGATGAAATCCAAGTAAAAAGAATTAATCAAAGGATACGAGATTTGTTTACATCAAAGGTTGGTTCCATTATTTACGATTCAGCTGACACCATCGTTATTTCGGCTTTCCTTGGATTAACGGCATTAGCGGTTTACCAGAATTACTTTTATATTTTAAATGCAATAACTGGTTTAATAGCTGTAGTTTTCGCAGCTTGTACAGCGGGGATTGGCAATAGTATTGTTATAGAGAGTAAGGAAAAGAATTACCAGGATCTGAATAAATTCACATTTATCATCACATGGATAGCAGGTTTCTGCTCAGTTTGCTTATTGTGTATCTATCAGCCATTTATGGAACTTTGGGTTGGAAAAAATTTGATGCTATCCATATCTGCTGTTGTGTGTTTTGTCATTTACTTCTTTGTTCGCCAATTCAACGCTCTTTTCATTCTATATAAGGATGCCTCTGGAATGTGGCACGAGGATAGACTTAGACCTTTAGCAGCAGCATTGGCTAACCTTACATTGAACTTAATATTAGTTCAGTTTATCGGTATTTATGGTATCCTTTTATCTACTGTACTTGCTATTCTTTGTGTCGGCATGCCGTGGTTATTGCACAATCTTTTTACTATTATTTTTGAAAAGAAACATATGTGGCTTTTCATCATAAAATTGGCTAAGTATACTTTTGTGGTTCTTTTTAGCTGTGTGGTTACATATTTCATCTGTTCGAGATTTAGCATTGGACTTATTCCTACTATTCTGGTTCGTGGCGTGATATGCCTTATTGTTCCAAACCTGATATATTATCTGGCATTCAGAAATACAGAAGAATACAACCAATCGCTTTTGCTGGTGGATAAAATGACTAAGGGCAAAATGAACAAAGTATTAGTTAAATTGGGAATGAATTGAAATGAAAACATACGCAGCAATATATAACAATAATGAAATAAGAGAAAACTCCTCATCAGGAGGTATATTTTCTGCTTTAGCGGATAAATTTGACGTTGTCTACGGTGTGGCTATGACTGAAGATTGCTATGGAGCAGAGATGATCAGAGTAGAAGGGGACATTAGTCCATTACGTGGATCTAAGTATTTCCAGGCCAAAGTTGGGGATGCTTTTAAATTAGTGAAAAAAGATGTGGAAGGTAACCGCCCACCGAAACCACGTCTTGCACCTCACCCTCCCTCCATGAGAGAATATTCTCAACCGGAGAAAACCCATTGAGTGTTTTCAGAGCCCTCTAAAAACACTCAAAAATCTCAAAGGAGGCACCCCCCACAGCCTGTCCGAAAACCTTATTTTTAGGCATAAATTTAGCCCCTTTCCTTCATCTGTGACATTGAAAACTGAATAAAATACACA